>JABDGN010000012.1 GCA_013285995.1 Gammaproteobacteria bacterium | reverse complement strand
TATTAACTCCCATTTCCAGTCCTAAACATATTATTATGACAGTGAATGCCGGGTTTATTCCAGCGTCGCATTGGACTCAAGCAACGGAAGTGGGGGGCGGGCGTTTGATTGGTGAAGCATGTCATTTTGTGGATTTATTACGTTTTCTAATCGGCTATCCTATAAAACTTGCTAAGGCATTTGCTATCGACAAACAAGATGATCAAGTCACCATTAATTTGGAATTTTCAGATGGTTCTGTTGGAGTCATTCATTATCTGGCCAACGGCAACAAAGCATTTCCTAAAGAACGTTTAGAAATTTTTACAGCCGGTAAAATTATTGTAGTCGACAATTTTCGAAAAATGAAAGCGTATGGGTTTAAAAACTTCAAAAAATTAAATCTTTGGCGACAAGATAAAGGACAAGCCAATTGTGTTAAAGCGTTTTTAGAAGGATTAAAAGCTGGTCAATCTCCGATTGAGTTTGATGAACTCGTAGAGGTTCATCAAGTGTGTATCGATTTATATAATCAAATAAAGAGTTAAGCTATGGAAAAGAAAATATGTGTTATAGGTTTAGGCTACATTGGATTGCCTACGGCTTCCTTACTTGCAAGTCGAGGCTATGATGTTCATGGCGTCGATGTTCGGCAAGATGTCGTTGATTTATTAAATAAAGGCGAAATCCATATTGTTGAACCAGGTCTTGATATCTTAGTAAGATCCGCAATTCAGTCCAAAAAACTCAAGGCCTCTGCGCAAGTTAAATCGGCTGACATTTTTATTATTGCAGTGCCTACCCCCTTTAGAGAAAATCATCAGGCTGATTTAAGTTATGTCGAGGCAGCTAGTAAATCAGTCGCGCCCTTTGTTAAAGATGGCAATTTAGTTATTCTTGAATCAACATCACCCGTAGGGACGACTGAGAAAATAAAAAATTGGATTGAATCTACAAATCCTCAACTAAACACGGTTCACTATGCACACTGCCCGGAGCGTGTTATACCAGGTCATGTATTAAAAGAATTGATTGAAAATGATCGTATTATTGGTGGGGTAGATGAAGAATCCACTAAACAAGCTGCGCTTTTTTATCAAACTTTTGTAGAAGGTAAAGTATTAACGACAGGTGCCCGCACTGCTGAAATGTGCAAGTTAGTTGAAAATTCATTCCGTGATGTCAATATTGCTTTTGCCAATGAGTTATCGGTTATTTGTGATGAGTTAAAAATTAATGTATGGGAGCTAATACAGCTTGCCAACCATCACCCTCGAGTCAACATCTTGCAACCCGGTCCTGGAGTCGGTGGACATTGTATTGCAGTTGATCCTTGGTTTATTGTCGAGGCAGCGCCTACTAAGGCAAAATTAATTGCTACTGCTCGGCAAGTAAATGATGCCAAACCGTATTGGGTGATTGAGCAGGTCAAACAACAAGCTGCTCATTATAAAATGCCGGTTATTGCTTGTTTAGGTCTTAGCTTTAAAGCCAATATCGATGACCTACGTGAATCCCCGGCTGTAGAAATTATTAAAGAATTGCAAGCGTTAGAGCTGGGCAAAATTATTGCCGTAGAACCGAATGTTCAATCCATTGCAGGCATTAATTTAGTTGATCTAAATACGGCACTCGAAACAGCCGATATAATTTTAGTGTTGGTTGATCATAAAGAATTTAAACAGATTAATAAAAAGCAGTTACAAGGAAAAAAAATTATTGACACCCGAGGCATTTTTCATGCAAAAGATTAAGATCTTGTCAGTATTTGGTACCAGGCCAGAAGTCATCAAAATGGTTCCCATTATTAAAAGTTTGGAAAACAATCCCGATTTTATATCTTCTGTGTGCGTAACAGGCCAACATCAAGAAATGCTTACGCAAATGTTGAAATTATTTGAGATTAAGCCCAACTACTCCTTGGAGTTAATGCAGCCTAATCAGACTTTGAGTTCTTTGACAGCCAAAATTTTATTAGAATTAGATCCTATTGTAAAAAATGTCCAGCCAGATTGGTTATTGGTGCAAGGTGATACTACTACTTGTTTTACGGCTTCATTAGTTGGGTTTTACAATAAGATCAAAATTGGTCATGTAGAAGCAGGGTTACGTACGGGTGATATTTATTCACCTTATCCTGAGGAGGCTAACCGTAAATTAGTTTCAGCATTAGCAGACTTACATTTTTCTCCTACTGAACAATCTAAACAAAATTTATTGGAAGAAAATATTGCGGCTGACAAAATTATTGTGACGGGTAATACAGTCATCGATACATTATTAAATGTTGAGAAAAATATTCAATGGAAAGAAGAGTGGAATAATTTGTTTGGATCTCAGGTAAAACAACTTGTTGGAAATAAGCCTTATATTGTTGTGACGGGGCATCGACGTGAAAGCTTTGGAGAGGGTTTTAAAAATATTTGTCATGCTATTCATACGCTTGCTAAAACATATTCGGACTGGCATTTCATTTATCCAGTACATTTAAATCCCAACGTGCAAAAGCCCGTTAAAGAATTACTTTCCAATTGTGTCAATATTCATTTAATCGCTCCTCTCGACTATGAACCCTTCATCTATTTATTGAAACATTGTCAATTTCTTTTAACTGATTCAGGGGGAATTCAGGAAGAAGCGCCTTCGCTTGGCAAACCAGTATTAGTGATGCGAGACAAAACAGAGCGAATGGAAGGTGTAATGGCAGGAACCACGAAATTAGTTGGAACCGATTTGAATAAGATAATATCAGCTGTTTCTGAATTAATAGAAGATAAAGCTATTTATCAAAAAATGGCTAATGCGCGCAACCCTTTTGGCAATGGAAACGCCGCGCAAAAAATAGTAGATGCTATTCTTGAAAAGAGCTAACTATAGATTTTAATAAACCGCAAAGATATTTGCTATAATGGTTGCAAATAGCAGTTTAATGGTATTAAATGGTGATTGGCAAGTATATAAGAACGATTCGTTATTTGCAATTTAAGCAAATTTTCTATCTGTTAATAAGAAAAACAGGATTGCTGAATTTTACTCTTAAAATAGATCAGTCCAAAATTTCTATCCGTAGTACAAAAAGACGATGGGAAACCTGGATACCTCGAAAATCTTTCTTTAGTGCGCCTCAAACTTTTCATTTTTTAAATCAAAGTGCCGCAATAGATTTTAATAATGGGTGGTATTCTACGCAAAATAAGTTGTGGCGATATAACTTACATTACTTTGACTATTTACTCACGCTTAATTCAGTGGTAGCGCAAACGTTATTAGATAATTGGATTGAAAACAATCCAGTTAATAAACATATTGCCTGGGATCCCTACCCGCTTTCTTTGCGGATTGTCAATTGGATAAAATGGGCATTACAAGGAAACACTCTGACCTTGTTACAGTTACAAAGCTTAATTACACAAACTATATATTTGAGCAAGAATATAGAGTATCACTTACAAGCTAATCATTTATTTGAGAATGCTAAGGCATTAGTTTTTGCTGGGTTATTTTTTGATAGTGAATTTGGTGACAAATTCTTTAAAAAAGGCAAGAGCATATTGGAGGAAGAAATTAATAAGCAGATATTAGACGATGGAGCTCATTACGAATTGAGCCCTATGTACCATGCGATTATCCTCGAAGGATTGCTCGATATATTACAATTGGTTGTAATATATCAAAAATCTTTTCCAGCGGATTGGTACGGTAAGATTCAGCAAATGTTTATTTGGTTAAAAAAAATGACACATCCTGATGGTGGGCCCGCTTTCTTTAATGACACCACCAATGAAGTTGCTCCTACTTTGCTCGAATTAAAGAACTATGCAGAGTTTTTAGGTATTAATTTAGAGCAGAATGATATTTTTTGTGATGAAAAATTAACAGAAAGTGGTTATGTTAGGTTTATAAGAGGTAAAGCTCATTTGTTTATTGATGTGGCTAATGTGAAAGCAGATTATCAACCGGGGCATACACATGCTGATAGTCTATCTTTTGAGTTTTCCTATGATAAAGAAAGAATCTTTGTAAATAGTGGGATTTCCACTTATTGGGATAATAGTTTACGTGCTTGGCAGCGTAGCACTAAAGCTCACAATGCGTTAGTGCTTCATGATCAAAATTCTTCAGAAGTATGGTCTAACTTCCGACTTGGACGACGTGCTCGTATTATTGACCCTAAAATAGAACTGAAAGAACTGGGGCGATTTAGTGCAAGTGCTGGGCATGATGGCTACAATATCAAAGGTATCCGAGCTCTAGTTTTTAGAAAATTTACGTTCGAGGCAGGTTTACTGCAGATCGAAGATAAAATAGTGGGTAAATATAATAATGAGATAAAAATTTATTTTCATTTGCATCCTGCTATTAAGATAATATCCGCATTGAATAATGTTTTTACTTTTCAAATTGAAAATGGTCAAATAGTTTGCTTTTTTCCTAAAGAAGCAAAATTGGACGTAATCAAGTCGTACTATTATCCCGCTTTTAATTATTCTGAACCAAATAAAACGATAGTCCTTTCTTTTACAAAATCCTCAGAAAACAATTCCTTTATAGCTAATACACTGATTAAATGGGAAGAATCATGAAAATATGTTTTATCGTTGATAATTTTTATCCCGAAGTAAATGCAGTGGCATCCAGAGTGTATGAAAGAGCTCTTTATTGGGTGAAGTGGGGGCATGAAGTAACTGTTGTGACATCTGTTCCTAATTTTCCTGAAGGAAAAGTCCATGCTGGATATAAGAACGCTTGGAAGCAAACTGAAATGATCGGAGGGATCAAAGTTATTCGCGTTAAAACCTATATTGCATCTAACTATGGAAAGGTTACTCGAATTATTGATTTTCTTTCTTTCATGGTAACCAGCTTCTTTGCTGGATTAAGAGTTAAAGAGTCAGATGTTATTGTCGTTAATACCCCGCAATTTTTCTCTGCTATTTCAGCGTGGGCTGTTGCTAAAATAAAAAAGAAGCCTTTTGTTTTAGAAATAGGTGATTTATGGCCTGAATCCATTACTGCTGTGGGGATATTTAAAAAAAATTTACCGCTAAGATTGCTTGAGAAAATAGAATTATTTCTTTATCGTCAAGCCAGTGCTGTAGTTACCTTAACGGAATCATTTAGAGAAAATTTAATAAATCGGGGAATTGATCCCAATAAAATTATTACCATTATCAACGGGACTGAGCTATCGCAATATAAACCCAAACCGAAAGATCTTGATTTATTGGTGCAATATGGACTACAAGATAAATTCGTAGTCGGCTATGTTGGTACTATTGGTATGGCGCATGACTTAAGTAATGCCGTAGTAGCTGCTGAGTATTTAAAGTTTAATAAAAAGATACATTTTGTTTTTGTGGGGCCCGGTGCAGATAGAGAAAAAATTATTGAGTTGGCTAAAATTAAACAGTTATCTAACTGTACTTTTGTTGATATGCAGCCTAAAGAAGTTATCGCAAATTATTGGAGTATTTGTGATGTCGCATTGGTGCATTTGAAAAATAATGTGGCTTTTACCAAGGTAATTCCTTCAAAAATCTTTGAAGCTGCGGCGATGGGCTTGCCTATTTTACTGGTTGCGCCTACCGGTGAGGCAACTCAGCTGTTGGAGCAAGAGAATATGGGGTGGATTGTCGCTGCTGGTGAGCCGAAGATGTTGGCCGATACAATTCTTAAATTGTCTGATGACGTTGAAAAGTTAACTTTTTTCAAAAAAAATAATCAAACGCAAGTCTTGAAATATACACGAGAAATACAAGCAACTCGGTTTATTAATGTTTTATTGGATCAAATATAAGAAATAATGTGGGGGTCTCATTATTAACATATTAATAACAGGAGCAAATGGGTTTGTTGGGCAAGCTATTGCACGCCATTTACAAAGCCAGGGTTATTTAATTAGATGTGCCGTACGTTCGAATGACAAAGTTTTATCTGATTTTGAGTGTGTTGCAGTAGGAAATATTACGGAAACAACCATCTGGAATAAGGCCTTAGAGGGAGTAGATGTCGTTGTGCATACAGCGGCAAGGGTGCACCAGATGCAAGAAACAGTGAACGATCCCTTGCGGGAGTACTGCAGCACTAACACAACTGGAACCCTGTGCTTATTAGAAAGTGCACAACTGGCAGGGGTAAAAAAATTTATCTTTTTAAGCAGTATTAAAGTGAATGGTGAAAGCACAACCGATAAACCTTTTTCCGAATTAGATGTGCCCTGTACAGAAGACCCTTACGGACTTTCCAAATGGGAAGCAGAGCAAGGTATTGCCGAGTTATGCAAGTCAAGTGCTACCGATTACACAATTGTCCGCTTGCCTTTGGTATATGGTTATGGTGTCAAAGCTAATTTCGCCAAGTTAATTAAATTAGTGAATTCAAAAATCCCTCTTCCGATGGGGGCCATTAACAATAAACGTAGCTTACTTTATATTGGTAATTTGACAGCAGCCTTACAGGCGATTATCCAAAATCCCAACTCAAAGAATAAAACTTATTTATTGAGTGATAACAACGATGTTTCAACGCCTGATTTAGTGAGAGCTATTGCCGTGGCTTATGGTATTAAGCCTAAATTGATTGCTGTTCCAGTATTTTTATTTAAATTGCTAGGGATTGTTACCCGCAAGCAAAAAGCTATTTCCCGTTTATTGGGATCTTTACAAGTAGATTCCTCTAAAATTCGCCATGATTTGAATTGGCAACCCCCTTATACCGTCGCTGCTGGACTAGCCGAGATGGTAAGCTTTGAACGGGAAAATAGTTGTAAAAATTGATATAATGCCAACTTCTTCTAATTTCCTGAATTGTCATTCTTAGACGAGCTTGCGAGTCTGAGAATCCCAAGTTTTTAATATGGTTTTAAAACTGGATTGTTGAAAACCATCCGTGGTTTTCATCGCTTCGCGACGCGCTAAAGCGCGACTCGAAATTTGTTCCAGACAAATTTGTCCCGTTTGCGCGGGCATGACAATATTTTTTTGAGACACAATAATGTGGGTTGGGCTCATCATACTTTTCATATTGGCTGTTATTTTGGTGTATGCCTTTAAGCAATACGCTATTAAAAAAGGTCTCTTAGATAACCCTAATCATCGTTCCGCTCATACCATTCCCACCCCGCGTGGCGGCGGTATTGTTTTTATAGTGTTATGGCTGGTCTTTTTAATCTTTTACACCGTCTTCAACAATTACCCAACGCAGCAATTTTTCGCCCTATTTCCCGCGCTAGTAGCTTTAGCCATCATTAGCTTTTTAGATGATAAAATGAGTATCTCTTCACGCTGGCGTTTTCTGCTGCATTTTCTCGCAGCGTTTTATTTTGTAGTATTATTAGGCGGCTTACCTTTTATTAATGTGGGCGTTTTTATCATTCACCAGGTTTGGGTATTTTCGGTGCTTAGTATTATTGCACTGGTGTGGTCGACTAACTTGTTTAACTTTATGGATGGCAGTGATGGACTTGCTGCTCTAGAGGCGATTTTTATTTTTTTAGTAGGCGGCTTATTACTATTGTTGAATTACCAGGCTCAGGAGCTCGCTCTTATATGTTTTGCCTTAGTGGCATCTGTTGCGGGTTTTTTATGTTGGAACTGGCCCAAAGCAAAAATTTTTATGGGCGATGTAGGCAGTGCGTGTTTAGGTTTCTTAGTGGTTGCTGTCGCGATACTGGCACAAAAATTTTATGATATGCCGATATTACTGTGGATAATGTTATATGGATTGTTCGTTTTCGATGCAACGGTAACCTTAGTTCGGCGTATATTAATGAAAGAAAAATGGTACGAAGGGCACCGTAGTCATGCTTATCAGCGCTTAAATAAGGCGGGTTGGAGCCATCAAAAAATACTATGGGTAGGTTTGCTATCCAACTTAGTCATTCTTATTTTGGTAGTTATTGCTAGCTTATTGCCTCACTTTATGCCATTATTTGCCTTAGTAGAACTGTTTTTTCTGGTGCTTGCCTATTGTTGGGTTGAGCGAATTTTCCCTATGCGAGCCGCTGTATGATTTCCAAACGTACCATCATAGTTTGTTTTTACGATCTTGTCACAATTCCTATTGCATGGTTGATGGCTTATTGGATTCGTTTTAATCTTGGTATTATTCCCGAACCTTTTTTAAGAAGCTCTCTTCTCCATTTACCTTTGGTTATTATTGTTCAGGGAGTCATTTTTTGGGCATTTGGTTTATATCGCGGCCATTGGCGCTTCGCGTCTATTCCAGATTTGGTGCGGATTATTAAGGCCGTTCTATTAGGCGCGGCATGTATTCTTTTAATTCTGTTTTTTTATCCTAAATTAGTCAGCGCAGCTAATGCGCTGCCGCCACGCTCTATTATGTTGCTGTATATTTTAATCCTGATTCTGTTATTAGGTGGCGCGCGTTTATTTTTCCGGTGGCTTAAGGATCTTGCTTTAGATGGGCATGATCAGCAGCGGGCCTTAATTGTTGGTGCGGGAGCAGCTGGGGAAGCTTTGGTACGAGATTTATTTCGTGATGCGCAGCATCGGTATCGTCCGATTGCGTTTGTTGATGATAATAAACATAAACAAGGTGCTGAAATTCACGGAGTCAGAGTGGTTGGTAAAACCGAAGAAATTCCCGAGTTAATTAAAAAATATCAAATCGACTTGGTGCTCATTGCTATGCCTAGCGCCCCCGGTAAGGTGATGCGGAAAATTGTGGATTTTTGCAATGCTGCCAACGTTTCTTATCGTACTTTGCCAGGTTTAAGCTCTTTAGCATCAGGAGAAGTGGCGATCAATGATTTGCGCGAAGTTTCTTTAGAAGATTTATTAGGTCGTGAAGCGATTAATTTACGTGATACCCAATTAGTGAATTATTTTCAAGCCAAAAAAATTGTCGTAACCGGTGGGGGTGGTTCAATCGGTTCTGAGTTATGTCGGCAATTAGCTGTCTTGCAGCCTGCTGAATTAATTATCCTCGAGCACTCAGAATATAATTTATATGCTATTGAAATGGAGTTGCGTAAACAATATCCCGCGTTGCAATTGCATGTGTACCTACAAGATATTACCGAAGCAAAAAGTATTCTCAACCTTTTCCAAAAACATCAACCTGATGTTGTCTTTCATGCTGCCGCTTACAAACATGTACCCATGTTGGAAGCCCAAGTGCGAATTGCCATGAAGAATAATGTATTAGGAACGCGCTCGGTGGCTGAGGCTGCCGTTGCAGCAGGCGCTAAAGAGTTTGTGTTGATTTCGACTGATAAAGCAGTTAACCCGACTAATGTAATGGGTGCTAGCAAACGGATTGCTGAATTATTTTGTCAAAATTATAATGCGGAACAAAACGTTACAGGATTTGTTACAGTTCGCTTTGGTAATGTGTTGGGTTCAGCCGGTAGCGTAGTACCTTTGTTTAAAAAACAAATTGAAACAGGTGGGCCGGTAACGGTCACTCACCCTGAGATCACTCGTTATTTTATGATGATTCCAGAAGCCAGCCAGTTAATTTTGCAGGCAAGCTTAATCGGAAAGGGCGGTGAAATTTTTGTTTTGGATATGGGTGAGCCCTTAAAAATCACCTATCTTGCTGAGCAGTTAATTAAACTCTCTGGCAAAAGAATAGGCGACGATATTGAAATTAAGTTCACCGGCTTACGCCCCGGTGAAAAACTCTATGAAGAATTATTTCATGAAGGAGAGCCTTTACAAGGCACGCAGCATGAAAAGATTTTGCAAGCAGAATCGCGCAAAGTAAACTGGCAAGAGTTAATCAAGATCTTAAATGGAATTCAAGCAGCTTGTGATGGAGATGATGAGACGTCATTGTTGGAATTAATTAAAGTTTTGGTGCCAGAGAATAAAATAGAGAAAATTAGTATATGAAAGCAGTTATATTAGCCGGTGGTCTTGGTACCCGCATTAGTGAAGAAACTGATCTTAAACCCAAGCCGATGGTTGAAATTGGTGGGATGCCGATTTTATGGCATATCATGAAAATTTATTCCTACTATGGTATCAATGATTTTATTATTTGCCTGGGTTACAAGGGTTATGTGATTAAAGAATATTTCGCCAATTATTTCCTGCACATGTCGGATATTACTTTTGACATGCGGAACAATAAAATGCAGGTACATCATAAGAGCGCGGAGCCATGGCATGTTACTTTAGTGGATACGGGTTTGGAAACGATGACGGGTGGACGCTTGAAGCGGGTACAAGAATATTTAGATGGAGAAGATTTTTGTTTTACTTATGGTGATGGGGTATGTGATGTGAACATCAGCGAGTTAGTAGCATTCCATAAGCAAGAAAAAAAGTTAGCAACGTTAACCTCCGTGGTGCCTTCAGAAAGGTTTGGAGTGTTAGAAGTAGAAGGAATACACGTTAAAAAATTTAAAGAAAAACCCAAAGCAAATGATGTGTGGGTTAATGGTGGTTTTTTTGTGTTATCTCCTGCCATATTTTCTTATCTTAAGGATGATAGTACTATTTGGGAACAAGAGCCACTGCGAAAGCTCGCAGCAGAAGGACAGTTAAACGCTTTTTTTCATAAGGGATTTTGGCAACCGATGGATACATTGCGTGAAAAGAAAATGCTAGAAGCCTTATGGGCGGAAGGCAAAGCACCGTGGAAAGTTTGGTAAAAAATCCCCCCTGCCCCCCTTTTTCAAAGGGGGGGATCTTTTGATTTTCCCCTTTTTCAAAGGGGGGATCTTTTGATTTCCCCCTTTTTCAAAGGGGGATTAAGGGGGATTTAAATTCTCCGACTTAATGAAATATACTATGAGCAATTTTTGGCAAGATAAAAAAGTTTTTCTGACTGGCCACACAGGCTTTAAAGGCAGTTGGCTATCATTATGGTTGCAAGAGTTAGGCGTGGAAGTATGCGGCTACGCGCTTGCGCCCAATACCGACCCCAATTTATTTACCCTCGCTAACGTTGCAGATAACATGCAAAGTATTATTGCCGATATTCGTGATTTAGAAAAATTACAAGCTGCGGTTGCCCAATTTAAGCCTGATATAATTTTGCACTTGGCTGCACAAGCTTTGGTGCGCTACTCATACGCCAACCCCGTTGAAACGTATGCTACCAATGTGATGGGGACAGTCAATATTTTAGAAGCAGCTAGAAATTGTAATTCTGTTAAAGTAGTAGTCAATGTTACCACCGACAAATGTTATGAAAATAAAGAATGGGTATGGGGGTATCGTGAAACTGAACCGATGGGCGGACATGATCCTTACAGCAATAGCAAGGCGTGTTCAGAATTAGTCACCAGCGCTTATCGTAATTCTTTTTTCAAAGAGGCGGAGATTGCCTTAGCTTCAGCTCGAGCGGGTAATGTGATTGGCGGTGGAGATTGGTCACAAGATCGTTTAATTCCTGATATCATCAAAAGCCTTATTGCCGAGCAAAAGCCCCAAATTCGGCACCCCAATGCCATTCGTCCCTGGCAACATGTGTTAGAGCCTTTATCAGGTTATTTAATGTTGGCAGAACAATGCTGGCATCATCCCCAAGAATTTTCAGAAGCTTGGAATTTTGGTCCGCATTTACAAGAAGCGGTACCCGTACGTAAGATTGTTGAGCAAGTCTTAGCAGAGTGGGGTAGCGCAACAGGATGGGATGATGTTTCGGGTAAGGTACCGCATGAAGCTAATTATTTAAAGCTCGATATCGCCAAAGCCATGAGCCAATTACACTGGCATCCAAAATTTAACTTGCAAGAAGCTTTGAATTTAACGCTTGATTGGTATAAAGCATGGCAAAATGGCGAAGCTATACGCGCCTTAACGTTACAACAAATTCATAATTTCAAGTAACAGCTGATAAAATTCGACAATTTTTATTTGAGGAGCTCTCTTTTGTCAAACGATAATTTCATTCATGTTCCGTATGGCAAAGCCGTATGGGGCGAAGCCGAAAAAAAAGCCGTAATGCATGTGTTGGATACCTCTACACAGATGGGCAAGCACGTGCGGGAAATGGAAGCGCGGGTGGCAAAATTATTTGCTAAGCAACACGGCATTATGGTCAATTCGGGTTCTTCTGCCAATTATTTGGCGGTGGAAATTTTAGATTTACCCAAAGGCTCAGAAGTTATTACTCCCGTATTAACGTTTTCCACTACGGTAGCTCCCTTAGTTAAAAATGGCCTGATTCCTGCGTTTGTCGATGTAGAACCCGATACTTTCAATATTGATGCCGAGCAAATCGAGCCTTTGATTACTAAAAATACCAAAGCGATGTTAATCCCGAATTTATTAGGGAATTTACCCAACTGGCACAAAATTCATGAACTCGGCAAAAAATATAATTTACTTTTGGTGGAAGATTCTGCCGACACTTTAGGAGCGACGATTGATGGCCAAGCCGCGGGGCGGTTTGTTGACATATCTACCACCAGTTTTTATGGTTCGCACGTGATTAATTGCGCGGGTAATGGTGGCATGTTATGCGTGAATACCGACACGCTCGCTAATCGCGCCAAATTGCTGCGCAGCTGGGGCCGTAGTTCTTCTTTATTTATTGAATCGGAAGCGATTGAAAACCGCTTTAACGTGGCAGTGGAAGGTATGCGCTATGATGCTAAATTTATTTTCGAAGCCTTGGGTTATAATGTAGAGCCCTCCGAAATGGGCGCAGCTTTTGGTTTGGTGCAGCTGGATAATTTGCAAAAAAATATTGACGCGCGCATTGATTGGTTTAATAAACAGTATGAATTTTTTGTGCAGTATAAGAATTGGTTTATGTTGCCCAATCAGCTCAAAAATTCTCGTACCGGCTGGTTGGCGTTTCCAATGATTGTAAAAGATGACGCACCGTTTACCCGTACCGATTTACAAATCTTTTTAGAAAAACGCAATATTCAAACCCGTACGGTTTTT
Source organism: Gammaproteobacteria bacterium (assembly GCA_013285995.1). Classification (GTDB taxonomy): domain Bacteria; phylum Pseudomonadota; class Gammaproteobacteria; order JABDGN01; family JABDGN01; genus JABDGN01. The sequence goes on along the minus strand of JABDGN010000012.1, from coordinate 22,477 downwards.
ACCGGCAATATTCTGCGCCAACCGGGCTTTAAAAATATTCAGCATGTTTCGAATGGAGCGGGTTACCCCAACGCCGATCAGGTGATGCGGGGTGGTATTTTATTGGCTTGTCACCATGGTCTAACGGATGAAATGCTGGCACATGTGCATGAATCATTTAAGTTGTTTGCGGAGCAACATGCCTGAAATAAACACTAAACAATTAGCAAAAACTATTCGCAGGCATATTATTAATATGACGCATGCAGGCAATGGCTCGCACGTGGCTTCAGGGCTTTCGATTGCAGATATTATGGCTGTATTGTATGGCAGTGTGATGCGATATAAAGTGACCGAACCAAAATGGTTAGCGCGGGATCGCTTTATTTTAAGTAAAGGCCATGCTGGTGCCGTAGTGTATGCCGTATTAGCGGAAGTAGGTTTTTTCCCTACGGAGAAATTAGCTGAACATTGTCAGAATGGTTCTCTTTTAAGCGGCCATGTTTCGCATAAAGGAATTGCGGGTGTGGAATTTTCAACCGGCTCACTAGGGCATGGATTATCTGTTGGTGCTGGTATGGCATACGCTGCTAAACTTGCTGAACAATCTCACCACGTGTATGTTGTGATGAGTGATGGGGAATGTGACGAAGGCTCCAATTGGGAAGCTATTTTATTTGCCAACCACCATCGCCTAAATAATTTAACTGCAGTTGTTGACTACAATAAATTACAAAGCATAACTTCAGTTGAAGAGACCTTAGCACTAGAACCATTTGCAGATAAGTGGCGTAGTTTTGGTTGGTATGTCACGGAGGTAGATGGACATGACCATCAGCAATTAACTGATGCGCTAAAATATGTTGATAAAAATCGACCTCATTGTGTGTTAGCGCATACTACGAAAGGGAAAGGTATTTCTTTTATGGAAAACAAAGTTGTATGGCATTATCGTAGTCCGCAAGGCGAGGATTATAACAATGCTCTTAAAGAATTGGATGCCCTGCCATGAGAGATGCCTTTTTACAATCCTTAATCAAGCTCGCGGAAGATAATCCGAAATTAATGTTGTTAACAGGCGACTTGGGGTTTGGAGTATTTGAAAAGTTCATAGAGCAATTTCCTAAGCAATATTTAAACATGGGAGTTGCTGAACAAAATATGATGGGGGTAGCTTCAGGTTTGGCGATGGAAGGCCATACAATATTTACCTACTCTATTGCAAATTTCGCAACCTTTCGCTGTCTAGAGCAAATTAGAAATGATGCATGCTATCACGGTCTTAACATTAATATGGTGGCATCAGGAGGCGGGTTTAGCTATGGTACGCATGGCATGTCTCATCACGCAACTGAAGATTTAGGGATTTTACGTGTTTTACCCGATATTACTATTGTGGCACCCAGCGATGCATGGGAAGCAGGACAAGCAACTTCGGCGTTAGCACAGACGGATGGGGTTGGGTACTTGCGTTTGGAAAAAAGCCTTGCTCCCACAATTCCCAAGCGCGAAAATGAAGTATTTGAACTTGGTAAAGCCAGGTGTTTGCGAGAAGGCAAGGACGTAGCCATTATTGCATGCGGTAGCATTGTTGCAGACGCATTACGCGCAGCAGACATGTTGGCAGAACATCAGATTCAGGCGCGGGTTATTAGTATGCATACTATTAAACCATTAGATACTGCAGAGATTATTTTTTGTGCGAAACAAACTCAAGCGATTGTTACGGTAGAAGAACATATGATTGACGGTGGTTTGGGAAGCGCAGTTGCGGAAATTTGTTTAGAAAGTTCTTTACCATTAAAATTTTTTCATCGTATTGGGCTTAATAATACTTTCTCAGCAATAGTCGGGGATCAGCAATTTTTACGCCATAAGTATTCAATGGATGCTGAGGCAATTATGCATAAAACTCTTCAAGCCTGGCATAGAAAATAAAATTGGAGAGCTATATAAAATGAATAAAATTATTGCAGAGGATATTAATGAAATTATTTCAGCAAATGTACCTTGGCAGAATTTTTCAGGTAAGACGGTTTTAATTTCTGGAGCGGCAGGTTTCTTACCAAGTTATTTAGTACATACACTTTTGCAGCTAAATGAGAGTGGTAAACTTGAAAAGCCCGCCAAGGTAATTGCGGTCGTTAGAAATAAAGAAAAAGCAGAAGCGAGGTTTGCAGATTACTTGCGAAGACAAGATTTCAAGTTAATTCTAAGTGATATTACCCAATCTTTAGAAGCAATAACTGAAAGAATAGATTTTATTATTCATGCGGCGAGCCAAGCCAGTCCTAAATTTTATGGCACTGATCCAGTGGGTACACTTTCCGCCAATGTACTTGGAACATATTCTTTATTAGAGCTTGCTCAGCGTAATGCTGTTGAATGTTTTTTGTATTTTAGTAGCAGCGAAGTATATGGGCAATTACCATTAGGTACCGAAAAAGCAAGTGAGGTAACGTATGGTTATGTTGATCCTATGGCTGTGCGAGCCTGTTATGCTGAAAGCAAGCGAATGGGCGAAAATATATGTGTCTCGTGGTTTCATCAATTTAAAGTACCTATAAAAGTAGTCAGACCTTTCCATACCTACGGGCCTGGTATGCAGCTAGATGATGGGCGAGTATTTGCGGATTTTGTTGCTGATATTGTAAATAATCGGCATATCACTATGAAAAGTGATGGTTCCGCAATTCGTGCCTTTTGCTATTTAGTAGATGCGACGATTGGTTTTTTTACGGTGCTTTTAAAAGGAGAGGTGGCTAATGCTTATAATGTCGGCAATGATGAGGCAGCTGTTTCGATTGCAGAATTAGCCTATCTATTGACAACAATTTTCCCTGAAAAAAAATTACAAGTTATTCAACAAGAAAATAATATTTCAAAAAATTATTTACAGAGTGTTGTTAGCATGAGCGTGCCTGAGACTGCCAAATTAAGAGCCTTGGGATGGGCGCCTCATTATGATATTTACCATGGATTTCGGAAAACACTATTAAGTTTTCTCTAAACTTTAATTATTCTATGTTTATTAAACTTCATAGCTGGAAAATCCCTTCTCACTTGTGGATTGCCGCAACTGGTTGGTTATCAAGGATTCTGATAGGTCTTGTCCAGCTGGTTTCTATTCCTGTCTTTTATCAAAAATTAGGTCTGCATGATTTTGCGGTTTTTACAGTGATTACAGGGTTAGTGGCGTGGTATAGCTTGTTGGACCTTGGTATTGGAACAGCTTTGCAAAACTTTATTTCTGAATATCGCGTGCAAGAAAAAAAATCTGCCGCTTTAATTACAGCCGTTATCCCCTTGCTTGTTTTATTGATTTTTGGGATAGCAATTTTAATTGCTTTGCTAGGGGGCACGTTAAAAACTTGGTTATTTAGTCATTTGCCAAATAATTTAACTGTAGAAAATTTCGATATCATTTTGTTTTTATATTGCACTAATTTTGTTTTTCTTATTGGCAATAAAGTATTGTTTGCATATCACAAAGGATTTTGGGGATACGCTTATCAGCTAATGGGTTATATTATTCTCTTAATTCTAATGTGTATAATCCATTTTTTTCACGTCTCATTAGATCTTTCAAAAGCATTGTATTACTGGATTATTCCTTTATTTTTGTCAAGCATGGTAATGATGGTTCATGCTTTCAAAATAAGTGATGCCAAACTCCAAAATTTCAACTGGAACACTGTATTTTATAAACAATTAATGCTAAGGGCCATGAAATTTTGGTTGGTAGCTTTTAGTGCAAACGGGGTATTAGCCATTGATTATTTGGTGATAGTAAAATTGCTTTCAGCACAAGACATCATAGCCTATAATATTGTTAACAAGATTTTCATGATGATGTTGTTTATCTATGCAGCGGTTCTCTCGGCATTATGGCCGGTGTTGGCAGAACATTATGCGCGAAGAACAGTGCAAAATTATATGATTGCCGAACGCGAACTAAAAAGAAGCATTATAGGTGGAATTATTTATATGTTGTTTGCAACCTTATGTTTAGTGCTGTTAAGAAATTTTATTACTGAAATATTCAGGGTACATCAAGCTATTGCTTTGTCTATTATGCTTTTATTATCTTTTGGATTTTACGGTTGTTTGCGCGTCTTTATTGATACTTATACAACCGCTTTGCAAGCCCGTAATCAAATGCGATTATTCATCTGGCTAACGCCGCTGCAGGCAATTGTTGCGATACCTGCTATGATTTATTTAGCCAAGTTTGGTTTAATAGGGGTGATGAGCGCTTTAATTCTTTCCTTTGTAGTGCTCCCACTTTGGATAATACCAAGCGCACATTATCGAAATCTCGGGTTTTTAAAGCATGTCTAATTTTCTTTTATCAATTTGCATTCCAACTTATAATCGTGCTAAATATTTAGATATTTTATTAAACTCTATTTTAGTACAGTTTGAACCTCATCGTGAACAAATAGAGTTGCTGGTTTCAGATAACGCATCTTCCGACAATACTCGTCAGATAGTTGATAAATATGTAGATGATAAGCATTTGCCGATTCGCTATTTGTGTAATGCAAGCAACTTAGGCCCTGACAAAAATATTGCACAATGTTTTTCAGAAGCTGCAGGAAAATATGCTTGGGTAATAGGTGATGATGATGCGTTATGTCCGGATGCTCTGCGTTTTATTATGGAGATCCTGTCGTTGGAGTTGTATGGCATAGTTCATATAAAAGCTATTCCATATCAAAAAGATTTTCCTCTTGACCTAAAACCAACTGAAACTATTAAAGTTATAGAGTGTAATCCAGAAAAATTTGTGCGTTATGTTAATATATTTATTACCTTTGTTAGCGCTAATATCGTTAACAAAATGGAACTGCTGAAACACTATCCTGACACGCAATCATTAAAAGAATATGCTGGCACAAGTCTAATACAGCTAGGTATTTATTATAAAATTTTAAAAAAATCAGAAAAATTTTTATATATTAAGACGCCTCTCATTATATCCAAAACGGATAACACGGGAGGATATAAACTTTTTGAAGTCTTTGGAAAAAATTTCTATGAAATTACCGCTGCAGAATTTGGTGCGCGCTCAAAAATTACCCGGCTTTTTGTGAATGGAACAATATTAACTTTCTTTCCTCAATACGTTTTTTTTAGAGAGACGCTTCCTTCTTTCAAAGAAGAAAAAGAAGTTTATAATCTTTTAAAAAAATATTTAGGAGGATTCCTATATTTCTGGGTAGTTTTATATCCGCTCTTTAAGTTAAATAAAAGTTTGGCTAAAATGTGGTATTTTTTAGTGCGTGTTATGAGAAAGATAAACGCTCTATTGGGAAATGCTTTATTATGAATAGAGACAATAAAAGAAAATTTGCGTCGCTATTTAATCGTATTTCTGACATTTTAAGAAATGAGCGATTACTTATGTTGCCCGGTTGTTTATATAGAGCTATATTGTATCGCTTACGAAATTTCTTTTTTGCACAACTGTTTGGAATTAAGAAAGCCCATTTTGGGTTTCATGCCAGACTTATCGGTACCAAGAACATTACGCTAGGTAATAATTTTTCTGCTGGTCATCTTTTATGGTTGGAAGCAGTGGTTGAGCATAACACAATCTACTATAACCCACAAATTACCATAGGCGAAAATGTAAGTTTAAGTGATTGTGTACACATTGCAGCAATTAATAAGATTACGATTGGGAATGGTGTATTAGTTGGTAGTAAAGTTTTAATTACGGATCATAATCATGGCCTTTACACTGGCGAGAAGGCTGATAACCCGATGACTCCTCCCAATAAACGGCTTTTAAATGATATGGGTCAGGTTGTAGTAGAAGACAATGTTTTTCTAGGGGATGGAGTGATTGTGATGGGGGGAGTGTATATTGGTCGCGGCAGTATTATTGCTGCTGGCACTCTTCTTAAGAAGGGTACCAAAGTGCCTGCGGCTTGTATAGTAGCAGGAAATCCAGCCAAAATAATTAAACAATTTGATCCCAGCATCGGCATATGGAGTCACAAAAATTTAAATCTTTTTGATGACATGGAGCAAAAATAATGACAGATTACTTTCGCAAACGTTTAGCAAGGCTGCTTTCCATCATTCCTGTTTCTGAGGCAGTCAAAGATAAAGTTCGTTTTTATTATAGGCGATCTGTTTTTCTGTTATCAAAAATTTTTGCAAAACGTCAGACTAACATGGCTGACTTAAAACAAAATTATATAAGGCAAATTCTTGCTATTCCTGAATTACCGCGTTCGCCGCAGTATGTTCCGTATGATGAAAATAAATCTTCTTTTCAAAGAGAGCCTCAGGATGCAAAATTAATCGCTTACTATTTAACTCAATTTCATCCTACGCCTTATAATGATTTGTGGTGGGGGCGTGGCGTGACAGAGTGGAATAATGTCACGCGGGCTGTGCCGCAGTATCTTGGGCATCTACAGCCACGTTTGGCAGGCGAGCTAGGATATTACGATTTGCGGCTTGAGCAAGTGATGCAGCGTCAGATAGAGTTAGCAAGAGAATATGGAATCTATGGATTTGCTTACTATTATTATTGGTTTGATGGAAAAAAATTATTAGCAGGACCGCTGGAAAATTTTTTAAAAAATAAACAAATGAAAATGCCTTTTATGTTGTGCTGGGCGAATGAGTCATGGTCAAAACGTTTTTGGGGAAGCAATAGCGGCATACTTATTGAACAACCTGCTACTGAGAAATCATATCAGTCCTTTATATTTTCCGTGCTGGAATATTTTGCTGATGAGAGATATATTAAATTGAATGGCAAGCCAGTACTCGTTATTTATAAACCAAGTAATATCCCTAATTGCGCAAAAGTACTTGATTATTGGCGACAAATTTGCCAGCAAGAAGGTGGGTGGGATATCCATATTGTAGGCGTCAGAGAATATGATCATTCTGCTCTTAATCTTTTAGCTTTAGGATTTGATGCTCAAACAGAATTTCAGCCCAGTTCAACTTATGCTTACTCTAAACAAATAACCGGCAGTATGCCTCTCATACAACCTAAATTTGGCGGTAGAATTATTAGTTATGAAGATCTCGTGGTAAATAAAAAATATTGCTTAGATCCTTGTAAAAATACGTATCGGGCTATTATGCCGATGTGGGATAATACGGCGCGACGCAATAACGAAGGTCTAATTTATCATGGTGCGACTCCCGAGCTTTATAAACGTTGGCTAATAGATATTCTTAATGATACTTATGCCAATCGTACCCCCGAAGACTCTTTTGTGTTTATTAATGCGTGGAATGAATGGGGCGAGGGAGCTTATCTTGAACCCGATGCTTTTCATGGTTATGCCTATCTACAGGCAACGAAAGATGCACTGTTAACGACGCGTTCTTCGCATTAAGAGATAGAGCTCGCTCTCAATATGAAAAAAAGTATTCTATTTATTTGTCCTCGTAGTCCTATTCCTGCTAATTTAGGTTCCAAAATAGCCATGGCAAGTATCATCGATATTTATTTAAAAATGGGCCATGAAGTTTCTTTACTGATACTTGATGATAAAGATAAGAAAGGCAGCGCCTCAGCACAATTATCTGCACGCTTCCAGTTAAAAAATATTTATTATTTTTCTCTTCCCAATAAGTGGTGGGCTATTTTTAAAGCGCTCCTATTAAATCGTTCCATGGTTGCCGAACGCTTTTCTTCTAAAGCAGCAAAGTATTGTTTGGATACGGTAGTTAATCAATATGATGTTTTACATGCATATAGTTTCTATACAGGCTCTTATATAGGGAAGTATACATCTGGAAAAAAAACGCTGGTTGACCTCTCAGCGCTCGAAACTTTAATATGGAAAAATAAATATGAGCAAGCATGTGGCTTAAAAAGATTTTTTTATAAAAATGAATATAAAAAAATTATGCAACGTGAAGTAGGGGTGGTTAATAAAGTATCGCGAGCCTATACACAAAGTGAAAGCGAAGCTGAATATTTAATTGCAAAAAATTGTGACAATGTGGTTTATCGACCTCTTTATATGGATTTAACACAATTTCCTTTCGTTAATTCAGCTCAGGAAGACTATGATAATTTGTTATTTTTAGGTGATTATAAATGGATGCCAAATAAAGAAGCTATTTATTATATTCTTAATAAAATCTTCCCTGCTTTGAAAGAGTATAACCAAAACTTAACTCTAACTATATTAGGCAGAAACGCACCGGCTGATCTTATCAATTTGGCCAGCTCAATTGCAGGGGTTAAATTTATAGGCGAAGTTCCAGATACGGAACCTTATTTTCAAAAGGCTGGTTATGTTTTGGCGCCTGTATTAACCGGCGGAGGAGTGCGGTTGAAAATTTTAGAATCTTTAGCGAGAGGAAAAATAGTTATTACTAATGAAATTGGTTCTGAAGGGATAGTGGATAAATCAGTTTTATTGATCGCTGAAACCCCGGATGAAATAAACAAAAAAATGTTATTTCTAAATGAGAATAAAGCAGTTAGAGAAGAGTTAAAAAAATCAGCCCGAAAATATGTGGCAGATGTCCATAGTATGGAAAAAAATGTTAGTCTCTTCGAAGACATTGTAAGTGCCTAATCATAAACGTTCGTGAGCAGTATATAAATTATGAGAATTCTCCATTTCTATAAAACCTTTATGCCTGATACTATGGGGGGTATTGAACAGGTAATTACAACACTGGTGAACAAAACCTCCCTGCTGGGCATTAAAAATTCTTTGTTAGTGACAAGTTCAACTACAGAAAAATTTGAAGTTATTCACATTGAGGGTGTAGAAGTGCTAAGAGTTAAGACGACTTTTACTGCGGCTTCGTGCCCGGTTAGTCTCGAGCTATTGGCAGTGTATAAAAAAATAATCGAGCAATACGATATTCTTCATTTTCATTATCCCTGGCCATTTGGCGATGTGGTAAGTTTATTGAACCCTAATAAAAAGGTTAAAATTATTGTTAGTTATCATGCAGATATTTTTAACCAAAAATTTTTAAAAATTTTCTATTTGCCTGTAATGCGCAGTTTTTTTAATAAAGTGGATAAAATTATAGTTTCTTCGTCTAATTTAGCAACAACCAGCCGCGACTTAGTTCCTTATCGTAGCAAGATAGCAGTTATTCCCTTTGGCATGCCAAAACCAGTAGTTAAATCCGACCGAATGCAATACTGGCAGAGCAAGGTAGGCAATAATTTTTTATTATTTATCGGGCAGTTTCGATATTACAAAGGTATTTCAGTATTATTAGAAGCACTGCATTATTTTGCTGTACCTTTGGTTTTAATTGGTAAGGGACCTTTGGAAAAAAAGCTTAAGCAACAAGTTGCCAAAAATAAATTACAAAATGTGCATTTTGTAGGGGCAGTGGATGATGATGATAAATCTGCTTTGTTGCAATTATCGCGTGCCGTCGTATTGCCCTCTATTGTCAGAGCTGAAGCGTTTGGCATCGCCTTATTAGAAGGCGCTATGTGTGCTAAGCCTCTTATTTCAACGGAATTGGGGACGGGTACCAGTTTTATTAATCAAGACAAGGTCACCGGTTTTGTGGTTGAACCTAATAATTCTGTGATGCTTGGTGAGGCGATTAAAAAAATTTTTACTGATGATAAACTTACCCAAAAAATGGGACAAGCAAGTTATCAGCATTACTTAGATAAATTCACGGCTGAGAAAATGGTTTCAAGTTATGTGGAATGTTATAAGCAGATTAGCGGTTCTAGCTTTTAGTTTATTGCACAAGAATTTATATGACATTCTTGTGTCGCGATAACTCAGAGTATAGAATAGTTTTGTGTTATAATTTCCAATCTAAAACATTTACATTTTAAAACTCCAATGAAAAAAATCCTAAGTCTTGTTCTTTTTCTCTGTTGGCCTTTTATATTATTGGCCGCTACGCCTACGCAGCAATTAGCCCAGTTATTGCAAAATACTTCTACTTTACAAGCTAATTTTGTACAAAAAATTTATGATGAGAGCGGGACAGTGATTGATCAAAGCAGTGGTCAGTTTATCTTGGCGCGCCCTAATCAATTTCGTTGGCAAGTGCTAAAACCGATGAATCAATTAGTAGTGAGTAATGGGCAGAAAATTTGGACTTATGATGCCGATTTAGAACAAGTGGTTGTGAAGTCAGTCGGTAAAGCGATTGCTGCAACACCGCTCGCTATTTTAAGTGGTGACACTAATGCGCTCATAAAAGATTTTATTATTACGGGTAGAGGCAATGTTTATTATCTGCATGCTAAACAGAGCGATACGAATTTCACTGATATTAATTTATATTTTTCTAATAACACGATTGTCGGTATGACCTTGTTTGATAATTTAGGCCAAAAAACCGAGTTGCACTTCACGCAACTTAAAACTAATGTGGCAGTCACTGCCAGTGATTTTGTGTTTGTTCCGCCGCAGGGCGTCGACGTTGTGCAAGGTTAAAATTTATTTTCCCGATAATGACGTAACTCTGAAATGTAGATGTTATTTTGCAGAGTGCGATAACGCAGTACATACCCAGCTGCTCCAAATCTAATGAATAAATCACGATAGCTAGGTTTTGCCTTAACGGGCTTGCCAATTAAGGGAGTGTTTGTTAGTAAGGCAATATTTTCTTGTATTGCTTGATAAGCTTTTTGTGCGGCACGGGGACTTTTATCTTCTAAAAATTTATCAAGCCGCATAAGATCTCCAATTGCGCTGTTTAGCCAAATTACGTTCCACATGCGGGTCTCTCTGCGGGGTGATCCGTTCCCCAAGTTGAAAGCCAAGCCATAACTGCCTCGTTACTGACTACTTTGCCTTCTTCAACATCCTTCCAGCGTCTTTCAGTTTCCTGATTAAATTCTTCCTCATATTCTTCTTCCTCTAGGTAACGTAAGATAGCTTCTTTCATCAGCCAATGCACTGAGCGCTGTTTTAATTTGCCAAGCTTTTGCAGGCGTTTTTTAGCGGCTGCATCTAATTTAACGGACAGTGGTGAGCCTGTGGCTTCTTCGATAGTTTCTTTTTTTATCACCGACAATTTAGGTTTAGTGATTTTTTTAGGTGTCGCTTTAGGTGAGTCAACTAAAATTTTACGGGCATGAGCGGTGGGCATAATGTTCTCCAAATTAATACTTAGTATTAAAAAGTATTACCTATAACTACCTGGTTGTCAATTCAATATGGGAGTATAATCTTTAACAACGCAATTTTATACATTTAATTCTCAATATGCAAATTTAATTATGCCCATTACTATAGACTCGTTTCATCAACCCCTTGCCGCCCGCATGCGGCCGCGTACTTTACAAGAGTTTATTGGCCAAGCGCATTTATTGGCACCTAATAAACCTTTATACAACGCCATTGAACAAGGTAAATTGCATTCACTCATTTTGTGGGGACCACCCGGCACGGGAAAAACGACGTTAGCGCATATCATCGCACAGCAAGCCAAAGCAGAGTTCATCAGTTTGTCAGCGGTACTGAGTGGCGTAAAAGAAATTCGCAATGCAGTCGAAATTGCGCAAGCCAACGCTGCACAAGGTAAAAAAACTTTATTGTTTATCGATGAAGTGCATCATTTTAACAAATCGCAACAAGATGCTTTATTGCCACATGTCGAGGCGGGTACTTTCACTTTTATTGGTGCGACGACTGAAAATCCTTCTTTTGCGTTAAATAACGCTTTGCTATCACGGGCCCGCGTGTATGTGTTAAAAGCCCTAACGAAACAAGACATCGAAAAAATTATTCAGCAAGCGTTGCACGATGCAGAGCGCGGTTTAGGTGCATGGGCACTCAATTTCCCGATAGAATTACAACAGCAGTTAGCTGAATTTGCCGATGGCGATGCGCGCGCCGCATTAAATTTATTGGAAATAATCGCTGAAGTTGTAGGTGAAAAAGCTGAAGTTACACAAGAAATTTTAAGTCAAACTCTGACCGAAGGCGTGCGACGGTTTGATAACAAGGGTGAAGATTTTTATGATCAAATTTCGGTGTTGCATAAAGCCGTGCGCGGTTCGGATCCCGATGCGGCTTTATATTGGTTAGTGCGGATGTTGGATGGGGGCTGTGAGCCGCGCTATTTAGCGCGTCGCATTATTCGCATGGCCAGTGAAGATATCGGCAATGCCGATCCACGCGCTTTAGAAATTACAATGAATGCCGCCAATGCATATGAGCGTTTAGGCAGTCCCGAAGGCGAATTAGCCCTCGCGCAAGCGGTTGTCTATTTGGCCTGTGCACCGAAAAGTAATGCGGTGTATGTGGCGTATAAAGAAGTGCTCTCTGATATAAAAACGCAAGGCTCACTGCCTGTGCCACTGCGGTTTAGAAATGCTCCCACCAAATTAATGAAAGCGTTAGATTACGGTAAAGGTTATCGCTATGCGCATAACGAACCCGATGCTTATGCGGCCGGAGAAAAATATTTTCCGGATGAGATGAAGGAAAAAAATTATTATCGGCCGGTGAATCGCGGTTTAGAAATTCAAATTGCCGAAAAACTAATGAACTTAAAAAAGTCTAATAATACAAATAATACACAGGGCACCACAAATTAACAAACCAGCGCTGTATAAAAAAGCTTTCCCTTTTCCTATCACTACAAAAATTATAAAAATAAATATCACGCAGTTAGCCGCGGTATCTTTTTTGTTCAATTTTTGAACGCAACCGGTTGAAACAGACTATTACCACTTGCAAAAAGTTGTTTTTCTGCCTATAGTGTAGGTATGTGGTAAAAAGTGGGTAAAAGTGTAGGTAATCATGTTTCGCGGACTTAATTCTGTTCAACTCGATCCAAAAGGACGCTTGGCCATTCCGAGTCGTTATCGGCAACCTTTGCAAGAATTGTGTGCAAATCGCCTTATTTTCACCATCGATACTGAACAAGCCTGCTTGCTTTTATACCCCTTACCCATTTGGTTAGAAATCGAAAAAAAATTAACGGTATTACCGAGTTTTGACGCTCAAGCGCGGCGGATTCAACGCTTATTAATTGGGCATGCAACTGAAGTGGAATTAGATGCAGCAGGGCGCTTATTGGTGCCACCGCCCTTGCGTGAATATGCCGGTTTAGAAAAGTCTGTTGCCTTGATTGGGCAGGGTAATAAATTTGAAGTGTGGAGCGAAGCGCAGTGGAAACAAGGTCGCGAAACCTGGTTGGCCGAGCCACTGGCTGAAATAGAAAGTTTGCCGGATGCGTTGAAAAACTTAGCGCTGTAATGTGCAAGATTCGTCATCCCGGAATCCCGCACTTAAATCTGTTGGTAAGAGGGAATTTAGGGTCTGTTTACAATTACAAAGCCGTCGCGAAAATGCAGATGATTGAGCGCTAATTTAGCCAAATTTGAGGAAATATAGTTATTCTATACGACGAAAATTTGGGTAAATTAGAGCCAATCACGCTGCATTTGCAGCAGGGTTTGTAATTGTAAACAGACCCTAGTTAAGTGAATAATTTTACTTTCTCTTATTACAAATTTAAGTGCGGGATATCCGGGATCCAGGCTGTTCAAGATTGAGTCTGGATTCCCGCTTGCGCGGGAATGACGGCAAAAATTGAAAGAATTTATGGCCGAACATATTCCAGTGCTGTTGAATGAGGTAATCGTTGGTTTAAACATTAATCCAGCAGGAATTTATCTCGACGCAACCTTTGGGCGCGGTGGACACAGCAAAGCGATTTTGCAGCAGTTAAATGCTGAGGGAAAGTTAATCGCAATTGATCGCGATCCAAGCGCGGTAGCCAGTGCTAAGGCCTTGGCAGATCCGCGCTTACATATTTTCCATGCGCCGTTTAGCGAGTTAACAACTATCGCGCAAACAGAGAATGTAGTCGGGCAAGTTGATGGCATTTTATTTGATTTAGGGGTGTCATCACCTCAATTGGATGAAGAAGAGCGCGGCTTTAGTTTCACCAAAGAAGGTCCACTGGATATGCGGATGGATACTTCGCGCGGTCAAACAGCGGCACAATGGTTAGCACAAGTTGATGAACCAAGCTTGAGTCAAGTGTTGTTTGAATATGGTGAAGAGCGGTTTGCCAGACGTATTGCTAAAGCGATCATCACAGCGCGTGAAATTGCAGCGATTACGACCACACGGCAATTGGCAGAAATTGTGGCGAAGGCTAATCCCAAATGGGAACCGCACAAGCATCCTGCAACGCGCAGCTTTCAAGCCTTACGTATTGCGATTAACGATGAGTTTGGTGAATTAAAAACGGCATTGCAACACAGTGTAGAGATATTAAAATCGGGTGGTCGACTAGCTGTGATTAGTTTTCACTCGCTGGAAGATCGCTTGGTAAAACAATTTATGCAGGCACAACATCAAGTGCAAAATGTGCCGCGAAATTTACCGTTAACAAAGCAGCAATTAAAAAATAGCGCGCCACACTTACAAGTGATAGGGCGGGCACAAAAAGCAAATGGTACAGAAGTAAGTAGCAATCCGCGCAGTCGCAGTGCGATTTTGCGGATTGCCGAAAAAAACTAAATTGTAGGGGCCGCTCGTGAGCGGCCCGTGAGAAATTATTTTAAGGAGGAAGCTTCATCATGAACGCCGCATCACGTGCATTAGCTCAAACTTTATATGGGAGTGAAAATGCTTGGGAAGTGTTTTTTACCAAACAATTGTTTATCGTTATTTTGTTAGGGGTTGCTGTTTTTGTATCCGGCTTAGCCGTCGTTTATAGTAAAGATTTAAATCGTCGTTTATATATTGCAACGCAAAACGAGCAATCGCATCAAGTGCAATTGCAAACCGAATACGGGCAATTATTGTTAGAACAAAGCGCTTGGTCGACGCAAGCGCGAATTGAACAAATTGCAAGTAATCAATTGCAATTACAGGCACCGGATCCTCGTAAAGTGATCCTGGTAACAACTTAGTTATTATCGTGAGCTATCGGATTGATCCCAAACAAAAAATTACCTATTACAATTGGCGTTATCGTTTTATTTTAATTCTAGTAGCGTTGATTTTTATAGCGCTTATTGCGCGCATGATTGATTTGATGATGATAAAGCGCAATTTTTTACAGGGGCAGGGTGATGCTCGCGCTTTGCGGATGGTAGAGATTCCGGCTTATCGTGGCATGTTATTAGATCGCAATGGTCAACCGCTTGCCGTCAGCAGTCCTGTAGAAGCCGTGTGGATTAATCCCGTAGGTTTTGGACCTAGTAGTAAACAATTAAAACAATTAGCCCACCTGTTACAAATTCCATCCGGTACGATTGAACAACGCGTTAATAAAAATAAACAGCGTGAATTTCTGTATTTAGCCCGTGGTATTGACCCTGAAATTGCGGCGCAAATTCAAGCCTTACATATACCTGGTTTATATCTCCGCCAAGAATACAAACGTTATTATCCCGATGGAGAAGTGTCGGCGCAATTATTGGGCTTTACTAACATCGATGATGAAGGTCAAGAGGGAGCGGAATTGGCTTACAATTCGATTTTAGGCGGCCAACCCGGTTTGCGACAAGTGGTGAAAGATCGCTTGGGTAATATTGTTGAAAATATCAATGTAATGCGTGAACCGCGTGCGGGGCAAGATGTGACCTTAAGCATCGATCGGCGCATTCAATATTTAGCCTACAAAAATTTAAAAGAAGCGGTGGCGAAATATGCGGCAACTTCAGGATCCGTTATCGTACTTGATGTTAAAACCGGCGAAGTATTAGCGATGGCGAATGTGCCTTCCTACAATCCTAATGATCGACCGGCAGACACCAATGGCAGTTATCGCAATCGGGCTGTGACGGATGTGTTTGAGCCCGGTTCAACGATCAAACCGTTTGGCGTGTATCTAGGTTTGGCCAGCGGCAAATATGCACCGACGACTTTAATCAACACCAATCCCGGTTGGAAAATTGTGAGTGGTCACCGTGTGCAAGATGAAACAAATCGCGGTGAAATTACCGTTGCTGAAGTATTGCAATATTCCAGCAACATGGGTGTGAGTTCAATCGTTTTATCATTAGCACCCAATGCCTTGTGGGAATTATTAAATCAATTGGGTTTTGGTAGCTCCACTTACAGTGGGTTTCCGGGTGAAAGCGCCGGCTATTTACCCGCCCGACGTTATTGGGATCCGTTTATTTTAGCAACCTTATCTTTTGGTTATGGTATGACGACGACGACACTGCAATTAACCCATGCGTATGCGACGATTGCAGGTGATGGAATTGAGCGACCCATTTCATTACTCAAACTCAATGCGCCTCCAGAAGGGAAACAAATCCTCGATCCAAAAGTCACGCGGCAATTAATTACGATTATGGAAACTGTTGTTGATGAAGGGGGTACCGCGCTACGCGCGCAAGTGCCAGGCTACTTAGTAGCAGGTAAAACGGGCACCACACGGATGGTAGGGCCGCAGGGTTATTTACCAAATCATCACGATGCTAAATTTGCTGGCTTGGCACCAGCCACGGATCCGCGTTATGTGGTGGTGGTCCATATTGTCGATCCGCACCGCTTAGGCTATGAAGGTGGACAAGTAGCAGCGCCAGTGTTTGCCAATGTGATGGCGGGGGTGTTGCAAATAATGAATGTGCCGGCCGATCATGTTTAAATTCCTTGTAAAATTCTAACTTTGATGGAAAATTTGTTCGTCAATCCGGTGCTCGAATCCTCATGGATTTCCATATACATTCCGGTTCTGCGCTCCGTGTTTCCTCCAAATTTCCTCATCAAAGCGAATTTTACAAGGAATTTCCCCTGCTGATTGCGACATTTTTTTGTTGTGCCTGTTCTAATATCTCCGCATCAACCAACGCAAATAATTCTGCGAGTGAATAAGTTTGAAAAGCCTCCTGCATTTGAAAGCCATATTTATTGATATCGTGAATTTTATCGGCTCCAATGCGTAGTAAATGATATACCCAACATAAAGGCGACTCTTCCTCGCGATAGCGCACGGAGTGGGCGTCTAATTGCAAGCGCAACTGACTTATGTCAGTTATTGCGATCTTATCTTGCATAGTATTTTCAATCGAATTGGCTAAGCGTTCAAATACTTTTTGTTTTTCATTTGCTTGATAGGTATTCCAATCAATCACTTCTTGTGCCTGGCGTTTGCAGCCACGACAGATGACATCACCGTAAACAGTCGAGCAAACGCCAATGCAAGGAGTGTCTATTTTTGATAAAATGTTCATGTGAAAAATTATAACACTTCTCGCTTCATATTTACCTTAGCACCGTTTGTATTTAGTTTTGCCTTTGGCTTAGACATTTACATTCCCGTAGTGCCCGAGATGACGCGCGTTTTTCATACCACTCCTGCTCTAGTGCAACTGACCTTAAGTTTATTTTTGTTAGCGAATGGCCTTGGGCAATTGATCGTCGGGCCTCTATCAGATCAATTTGGCCGACGCGCAATTTTATATGTTGCCAGCGCTTTATTTGCAATAGGGTCTTTAGGTTGTGCCTTGGCGGATAATATTATTTTTATGATCATTGCGCGGGTGGTCAGCGCGGTAGGGTCCTGCGGGATGTTAGTAGTGGCGTTTGCGATTGTACGGGATTTATTTTCTGGCAATGAGAGTGCGCGCATGTTTAGTTTATTAAACGGTGCGATTGGCATTTCACCGATTTTTGCGCCGATTATTGGCGGTTATTTAGCGCTTTGGCTTGGTTGGCGTAGTGTGTTTTTATTTTTAGTCTTATTAGGCGTTTTAGGGTTAGCGATTACTAAGTGGGCGGTGTTAGAAACGCATCATCATGAACGCCGGGTTAAATTAAATGTGGCTATTTTCCAGCGTTATTGGCAGATTATGACTCTGCGCACATTTTTTTGTTATGCGAGTATTACCGGTTTATCGTTAAGTATTTTCTTTTGTTTCTTTTCAGTATCGCCCTTTATTATCATCGATATTTTAAAAATCTCCATTCAGCATTTTGGTTATTGTTTTGCCGTGTTTGGGATGGTGATTGCATTTGGGAGTTTAACAGCTGGTAAAATAGTAGTGCACTGGGGTCTATCACGCACGATTTTAATCGGCATTGTGCTATTATTTATAGGTGGTGCCGGCATGCTCATTTGGTATTATGCGGCGGGTTTAAGTCTATTTGGTTTTCTAATCCCAATGGTCGTTGCCTGTACCGGGGCTGCATTTGCGGTAGGCGCCGGTGCTGCTGGTGCTTTGGAACCGTTTGCAAAAATTGCCGGTACCGCTGCTGCCGCTTTTGGCGTGTTTGAATTTGGTCTTGCCGCTATCGTTGGTGGCATCTTGATGCGTTTCCCGGTGACATCGACCGTGTCTTATGGGATTTGTATTGTGATTGTGGCAGTGTTGAGTTTGGTTTTGTTTCTTATGTTACGCGGGAATAGCGTAGGTCGGCTTCGAAGCATGCGTTAGCATGCGCACAAGCCGACAGCAAATGTTGACTTAATTTTGCGGGAATAGCTCAGTAGGTAGAGCGCAAGCTTCCCAAGCTTGAGGTCGCGGGTTCGAGACCCGTTTCCCGCTCCACTTTAAGCTGAGGCTCTCGATCCTCAATAAATCGCTATACCCGAAGGAGCATTAAAATCACTGTCGTCCGTTATCTGAGTGCACTTCTGCAAAGTTCCATTGCTGAGATTGATGGTACAACGATAAATATAATCATTCAGGAAATCACTTAGATACGCATAGTCATTGCCATCGCTACTGTTACTGAAAAAGCCAAGAGCACCTGGTGCAGAAGTGGCTTGCGGATTGCCATAATTCATCTGAGAGCATGAAGTCAAGCTACCACCTTTTTGAATCGGGCAAGACAATAATATATTACTGTCTTTACTAGTCAGGTAAACATAGCCATTGTTAATTGTAAGACTGTTCACATTGAAATTTAGAACCCACAAATAATTACTAATATTTTCTTGAGAACAATTCGACAAAACGCCCGTATTAGGGTTAACATTGCATTGAGTCACAGTAGGGTTGTTATTATTTGGATAATTGTTTGCGATATAAGCATAGCCTGCATTAAAAGCTATCCCTGCGGGATAACTAAAATTTTGTGTGGCGCCACTAACACTGCAATTGCTTAATTGGGGTGTACTGGGAGCCAGCTGATTCTGGTTAACCGTGCACTGTATCAGATTATTGCTCGGGGTATTCAGCGTGACATAGGCATATTGTCCATTTAAAGTGACATCAGTCGATTGATTGAAGGTATGATTAGCAGCGCTGGTCCCCAAGCTTCCATCGGCAGCGCTCACTTGAAATTGCGTCACATCGGTACCAGAACCCTCATTAGATGAATAAAGAAAACCGTTGTTAACATCAATACCTTGAGGCATATTTAAGAGGGCATTGGAGGAGGTACAATCACTCAGCAAACCTGTCGAAGCACTAATCGTGCAGGTTGAAATCGTGTTAGCGTTAGTATTTACCATACCGCCTTTATTTGCCACATAGGCATACCGTGTTGCACAAGCGGTGGGATTATTGGACCAAGGCACTAGGGGAGTGGAAGTTGTCGTGGTACAAGTTCCCCCGCCGCAGCTTTCGGCAAAATTTTGGCAACTCGCGCCATTGGGAGATTCATTGCCGCCATCCAAATATACCTGCATGCAGGCAATATTTGAAACGTTGCTCGTAGTAGCAGTGGCTGCAATATAAGCGCCAGTAGCAGAGACAGCAATCGTATTGCTGGCGTTAAAAGTAACACCAGCCAGTGCATCATCGCCATTATCAACGATAGAAAAATTGCCCAGCACGTTTGTATTGCTAGGCCCGGGACTACAATCAGCACTGCTGTAAAAACGCAATTGAGCCTGATGGATAACACCACTGTTAGTAGTGAGTTGCATTTGTGCAGCATATGGGGTTAGCAATGCTGATGGAATAACACTCAGCAGTGAGTGTAACCCCACCGAGGTGTCGAGAGCGGTATTTGCAGTAGCAGCTGCGGCGTTGGCCAAGCTGGCGTTTACACATAAGCCAATAATCCCGATGATAATTGATGTTATTTTTTTGATTGTCGTCATTGCGTACTCCACATTTCAAGTTAATGTCACTGGAAGCCGTAGGGCTTTTTTCAGCATGCTACAATGAACAGACGTTTTATGTCAAGCCGATAATTAATATTGGCAACAGCAACCCGATCAAAACGATGGTGACAAAAATCGCGGGAATAAATCTCAAAAGTGCAGGATGCATCAGTATTAGAGAACACACAACTTCATTTCGCAGTCAATATTTTTTGTCGTTTGTTGCGGGCGTTGTGCATAATCGACATCTAATAAACGAATCGTTAAACGATGTTTGCCGAAGCTAATTTCTGGGATCACATCGGCTTCCAGTGGCACCCACAGTTGCAGCAGTTGATAGGGTAATTTTGGATCTAACACCATTTGATAAAAACCATTTTCAACTTGAATAATGGTTGGACTTGCCGCCCAGTCACGCACGACATGCAAGAGGGCAGCAAGAATTGTTTTAATCTCGGTGAAAGTATTAAACCAACGGCTTAAATCAGCGCTACGTTTTTTAGGTGCTTGCTGCAACCAATGATGATAGAGTGGCAAATCAAAATTCCAAGCGCCTCCAGGGCGTCCTAAAGCATAACGCACCGCGCTCAAAAATTCATCGTCACGCAATTCTTGCCCTAAGCGGCCATAGTTATTTTCTAAGTGAGAAATATGAGTACTTAAGCCGGTAATTAATTGTTCTAATTTTTTATTGTCAATTTCAGTTTCATTCTTGCTGCTTAAACGCTGAATAATTTCTTTGTAGCGTAATAATTCAGTGGTTAATTTACTGCGCAAATCCGGCCGATCTAATACATTAATGATGTCAATTAAATTAGCCAGTGCGGTGCGGGAAGCGAAATAATCCGCTTGCGCGATGTAATGTTCGGTTTGCTGCAATAAATACTCTAAGCGCAAACACACGCGCAGCAATTCGTTAACCGGATGTTCGTATAAAATTGTTTCACTCATAATTCTTAGCCAACTCTAAATAGCAATGATGCAGCTTTTTTATCTGCTTTTTCAACTCTTCAATATTATCGCTATTGTCAATGATATCGTCCGCTTTAGCAAGTCGCTGTTCACGGCTCGCCTGTGCAGCCAGGATTTGTTCAACTTGCTCTGCAGTGGCCGCATCGCGTTGCAGTAAACGTTGCTTTTGCGTAGCCCTTGGAACATCTACTACTAGTATACGTTGAATTAAAGGATTGGCCGCGCTTTCTACTAATAGGGGAATCACGATCATGCAATAAGGTGCAGCGATTTGCGCAAGTTTTGCAGCCGTTAAGTCGCGGATTAAAGGGTGCAACAGATTTTCTAACCACTTTCTTTCAGCGGGATCATTAAAGATGCGGGTGCGTAATTTTTTTCGATCTAAATGCTGGGTAGTGTCTAAAATATCTTGTCCGAAGTGATCACGTATTGCTTTAAAAGCGGCTTGGTTTGGCGCAACTACTTCGCGCGCCAGTTGATCGGTATCGATAATGGGTACATTTAAATCAGCAAATAATTTTGCAACGGTGGATTTGCCGCTTGCGATACCGCCTGTTAAACCAATCACCAACATTTATGATCTCCTTCTCAAATCATGGTGTGCAAAAGAAACGATTGACTCCAAAATAAATTGATACAGCCTGCGAAAGCTAAATAAGGCCCGAAAGCAATGGGTGTATGACGATGTTGTTTTTTAATGATAAGAGTTGTTATGCCAAAAATCAAACCCACAACACAAGCACACAGCAAAATAAAAGGCAGTGCTTGCCAACCAAAAAAAGCGCCGAGGGCTGCAAATAATTTAAAATCGCCGTTGCCCATGCCGATTCGTCCCGTTAACCATTTATACAGACGGGTGACGAGCCATAAACTTGAGTAAGCCGCGATTGCGCCGATCACGGCATTTTGCAAATGACTGAAGCAGCCCAGCATGCTGCTGATAAGCCCCAGCCATAATAAAGGCAGGGTAATATTGTCGGGCAATAGTTGGGTATCCAGATCAATAAAAAATAATACTAACAATGACCAGACTAAACAAAGAGCAAATAACGTTTTGCCAACCGATGCCGAATTTTAAAGCGATAGCCAGGGCTAATAAACCACTTAACAATTCCACCAAAGGGTAACGCCACGCGATCGGATGCCGGCAGTGACGGCAGCGGCCTCGCAAAAAAATATAACTCAATAAAGGGAGATTATCCCAGGCATAAACTAATTTATGGCAATGTGGACATTGAGAACGGGGGATTGCTAAATTAAAACGCGTAGTCTTTTTTTCTTCCTGAGGCGTTTTAATTTCCAGGAAGGCTCGACACTCTTGTCGCCATTCATTATGCAACATGATGGGCAGGCGATAAATAACTACGTTTAGGAAACTACCAATAATTAAACCTAACACAGTTATTAATACCACAAAAGCAGCTGGATATTGTACAAAAAAATCCATGATATTAAGCTCCCTTCAGCGGTTCCCGCTGAGCGCCCTGAATTTAGACGATGCTACCCAATTTGAAGATGGGCAAGTACATAGCGATAACTAAACTTCCTACTAAGC
>JABDGN010000011.1:35140-35553 GCA_013285995.1 Gammaproteobacteria bacterium | reverse complement strand
TAGACAACCTGTTATTGCTTCAGTAAGTCTCGGTGCTGAGCGGCGCTTTTATCTGCGGCATAAACAAGATAAAAGTGTGGTAAAACATAATTTAGCGTCAGGCAGTTTATTGGTGATGTCAGGTAATAGTCAATCCGACTGGGAACACAGTTTACCGAAGATGACGAAGTGTACTGAGCCACGTATTAACTTAACGTTCAGAAAAATTCTAATTTAACTAATCTTAGATTTAGATAAGACAGAAAAAATCTACAATTTGCTAGCCATATTATAAGGGTTCAATAACTCTAGCCGATAGACTATTTCAGTCGTATTAGTCGTGCTGTAACCTTGTTGACTTAGGTGATTAGGGAGAAGGGGGTTGATAATTTTTTCAAGCTCTGTGATAGAAAAACCAGCAAATATTTTTTCAA
>JABDGN010000011.1:0-35130 GCA_013285995.1 Gammaproteobacteria bacterium | reverse complement strand
TTTCTGTACGTGACACAGGATACGGTGGTTTATCCGCTTGATTGGGTGAGTCATAAACTATCAATAACAGTTGGCAGTGATGCGCCAGTAACTCTGTTAAATGTCGCGCATAAGATTGGCGTAGCTCAGCCGGTAATGCTATCAATGCGGCACGGTCATAGACGGCAGTAATAGGGGGTAACATTTCTTTTCGCAAAGAGAAAAAATCACCACAATAAAGTGTGATCTGTTCAGTGCGATAACAAACAAACATACCTTGCGGCTGTATAACATAAGGTAGATTGTTTTCTCTAAAAAAATCTTCACACGCAATAGGGCTAAGCTCTACGCCAAACACGTGATAGCCCTGTTTGGCTAACCATAAGAGATCGAGGCTTTTCCCGCATAAAGGAACCAATACATTTGCTCCTGGTTGGACTCGTAAACCTGGCCAATGTCTCTGGAGTAAATCGCTGCCCGTCTTTTGATGCCAGGGGATTTTATTTGCAACCCAATGGTTTAAGTGCCAATCGTAAAGAGGGGGTGTGTGCATAGTAAATTCTCTCCAATTTTTTGTTATGTATGTTTGCAGCAAGGCAGCGATTTCTTTGATTTTTTGATGCTTGGTTTTTCTGCTGATAGTGCGGTTAAAATAGGGCAATCAGCGACAGGCATTTTGCCATTGCAGCTATTCGCTAGTTCGTTTAAAGTGTGTTTCATGTGTTGCAGCGCAGTAATTTTATCGTCAATCAACTGAATTTTTTCTAGGGTTAATTTTTTGACTTTTTGCCCTGTGCCTTTATTGGCCATTTTTAATTTTAGCAATTCACGAGTATCACCCAAGTTAAAACCCACTTGTTTAGCATGTTGAATAAACTGTAGGTAACGCAAGGTTTCATTCGTATATAAACGATGGCCACCTTCTGTACGCTCCACTATGGGCAGTAGGTCGCATTTTTCATAATAACGAATCGTCACCACATTAGTAGCACTGGCTTTAGCCAATTCACCGATGGTCAATAATTTAGTAGGCATGATGGGTTATTCCATAAAACTATAGTTAAGGTTAAGTATATGTCTATTGGATAAAGAATTCAAGAGTGTATCGTTAATGTACTTAAATTTATACTCGCGCGCTTAGATATGGTATCTTTACGTCAGACTTATTTGCTTTGATAGCATTTATTTTTGTATTGATTTATTTGCCGAAACATTTAATTTTTATAACCTTTACAATATCTT
Source organism: Gammaproteobacteria bacterium (assembly GCA_013285995.1). Lineage (GTDB taxonomy): Bacteria > Pseudomonadota > Gammaproteobacteria > JABDGN01 > JABDGN01 > JABDGN01. Next base: position 33,909 of record JABDGN010000011.1, on the reverse strand, counting down.
AAAATTTGAGGATTCATGATAATGACAGATGAATTTTTAGATTTAGTCGATGAATACGATCGAGTCATTGGTAAACAACAACGTTCTGAAGTTTATGCTATGGGGCTTAATAACTTTCGTGTAGTCAATGTTTTTATTGCTAATCGAAAAGATGAACTTTGGATCCCCCGTCGTACACAGGATAAAAAGATTTTTCCACTGTGTTTAGATTTTAGTATGGGTGGGCATGTTGAGAGTGGTGAAACCTATGAAATGGCTTTAAAGAGAGAACTTCAAGAAGAATTAAATTTAAATCTTGAGGATTTATCTTATCGCTGTTTAGGGCATTTGGCCCCGAAAGAGGGTGTTTCTTCTTTTATGAAAGTTTATGAAATCCATGTGAATACGACACCTAATTACAATCCGGATGATTTCAGTGAATACTTCTGGCTTACACCACTGGCCTTATTAGCAAAGGTTGCACAAGGAGAAGCTGTAAAAAGCGATTTGCCAAAAATACTTAAAAAATTTTATTCTTGAAGTCGTTATCAAAGTTGGTTCACGGAGTATTCCTGACACACGATTGATAGCGCATTATAAATATCACTATGTCACACGAAAAAGAAATAATTGATTCTTGGTTAGTGAATTCTAAAGCATCTATTATTTTTGAGTGTGTATTGAGGTAAAATAGCGTGCAAAGACTATTAATTTTTATTCTCTTTTTTTGTAGCCAAATTAATTCAATGGCTGCAACCCTTAATTCTGCAGCTAATAACATCACTAACATTACGAGTCAGTCAATGAGCCCAAAAAAACATACAATTTCACAGCCCAAAACGCTCGGGATTCTGCTATTTCCGGGTTTTGAAATATTAGATGCATTTGGCCCTCTAGAAATGTTCAGTATCATACCGGACAAAATTAAAATTATTTTAATTGGTGACGTAAGTGGAACATCAAGAACCGTTAAATCCTTTCAAGGAGTATCTGTCGTAGTAGATACCAATCTACAAAATGTCCCGCATTTAGACATATTATTAGTCCCAGGTGGCATGGGTACACGCAAAGAAGTTTCTAATCCTACTTTATTGGCATGGATAAAGGCCCGATCTGCCACGGCTGAATTAACATTATCAGTATGCACGGGAGCCGCTTTATTGGCTAAAGCTGGTGTGTTAGATAACCATAAAGCCACTTCAAATAAAATCGCATTTGAATGGGTTAAAGAACAAGGCCCGAAAGTGCATTGGGTTAACAAAGCAAGATGGGTTGACGATGGTAATATTATTACATCCTCGGGTGTTTCGGCGGGAATGGACATGAGTTTATATGTCATCTCTAAATTGTATGGTACGGCTGTCAGTGAAGAGGTTGCAAAAATAACCGAGTATAATTTTAATGCTGATCCTAGTGATGATAAATTTTCGTCATCTGCAAAATAAATCGGCGGGCATTATGGATCATGAAAAGGCATAAGGTATGAAAATTAATTGGAATGCTATCCATTATCGTGATCGGGCTGATTTAATAAGGCAATTAGCAGTATCTTATAAGATCATTTAGGCGGAATAGTGAAAGACACAGGTACACAGTTCATTGAAGAATGGCATGCTGATATAGAAATCAGCGAAGACTTTGTAAAAAAACTTTTACAAGAGCAATTTGCCGAATTAAATCCTATAACAAGCATTCAATACCTAGGGGAAGGATGGGATAATAAAGTTTTCTTGGCTAATAAAAAAACTGTTTTTAGATTTCCCCGCCGCAAGTTATCGGTTGAATTACAAAAACAAGAAAACATTATATTAAAAAACTTACCTGATTTTTCAAGTGTCCGCATTCCTCGGTTGCAATTTATAGGGCAAGCAACTGCTTTATACCCTTATCCGTTTCAAGGTTATGAAGTCATTCCTGGTGTACCAGCATACCAAGCTAATTTAAGCATGGAAGAGCGCAGTGCAAATATTACGGCATTAGCTTTATTTTTAAAGCAATTACATGCTATCAATAGTACGCAAGCACAAGCTATAGGAGTCGTCCCACAATCCACCGATAACCTATCGAATGTGGAGCAGGTAATCAGCCGCTTAGAAAGATGTATCGCCAAAATCAGCACACGTGGCTTATGCCATATTAATTACGATTGTTTAAAACAAGAAATAGCCGTTGCTAAAAGATTAGTTTTATCAGGTGAACCTTGCTTGGTGCACGGTGATTTAGATGGTAGGCAGCTTATCTTCAATGATAAAAAATTAATTGGGATTATTGACTGGGGCGATGTAGACATTAGCACCCGAGTATTAGATTTAGAGGTTGTCTGGAGCTTTTATCCTAGCAGTTGTCATGCGAAATTTTTTGAAATTTATGGTGAGGTTGAGCACGGTATGTGGAGTTACGCTCGCTTTTTAGCTTTATACACGTCTTTTTCACTTTTGTTATATGGGGCAGATATTCAGGATGCAAAGTTAGTGACAGAAGCTACTCATTCAATTATAAGGATTAATGCCAATTTGCTGATGTAAAATAAGGTGCGATACGGGGTCAGAACCATTATGAATACGCAAAGTACTGTAGTACGCAAGCTGGTTGAACAGATCGACCTTACTAAGATTTTAGCCGAAGCTAACTTAAAAAATCTTCATTTTAAAGAAATCCGGTGGAGCGAAGTGGAACTCAATGATGTGGAATTTGAAAACTGCTTATTTGAAGACAATCGATTTGGTGTAGCTAAGTTTGACAACCTCAAGTTTTACAACAGTCAATTTGATGACTGCCAGTTTTCGCATGCGCAATGGCAAGATTGTTTATTGGATGGATGTGGTTTTTATAATGCTGAAAAAGATCGTGGCTGTGATTTTTCGTACGCCAGTTTTCGCTTTATTTCCTTTTTAGAGTGCAACTTAAGCTTAGCTAAATTTAAAGAAGCTGATTTGTTTGGTCTAAGCATTAAAAATTGTAAAATTGCTGGTTGCGATTTTGAGAAGGCCAATTTTAGCAATCGAGTTAACAGCAAAGTTGTCTTTGCTAATGCTGAAATTATTGATTCCAATTGTCGTTTTAGTCGTTTTTCTTATGTGCATTTAGCAAGTTGCAACTTATCTAATAATGATTTCACAGAAGCATTATTTGATCATGCTAACTTAGAAGAAGCGAATATGAGTGACTGTATTCTAAATGGTATGAGCTTTGAGCATTCCAGCTTGAAAGAGTTAGATTTACAAGGTGCAAGCTGTACTAACATCATTCTACAATCCTGCAGTTTTTCCGGGTTAAGAATTTCTTCCGACCAATGCGCCAATATCTTGAAGCTATTTGACATTGTGGTTGAGAGTGAAAAATAAGCTATTAACAAGCTTAAAGATTAGCTCTGTTTTTTCAATGTTGTCCAGTCAACTCTACCAGATCTAACAAATCCGCCTCTCGCCCCAATATTTTTTTATAAGAGACTAACTCCTTCCAAGGAATTACTGGCAATAGTAATCCATTGATATTTTTTACCACAACGTTTGAAAAATCAGTTGTGATGGCTTGCCAAGTACTGGTAGCCTGATTGAATATCTTCGTATGATGAGCACCACTGATATCAATCGACTGCCTCTGATAGTTGAGTGTCATTAGTAGCAAGTCCCAATTTTCATCTTTAAATTGCTGCGGGCCAAAGATAATAAATTCCTTTAGCGCATCTACTACTAAATCAAATTGGTCTTCCGGTATGTCAATATCAATATCGTTTAATGGGCGCGTAGCGCCATAAATGATTGCTGCCAATCCACCAGCAATTTGAAAGGGGATGTTTAATCTTTTTAAAAGATCAGTGATCCAAATAAGTGTGTGTCGCGATTCTTGCGTTAACATTCTGAAAATCCATATACATTATAGTAACAGTAAAGTTCAAAACCAATCTTTTTGTACAGGCTTGCACCGCTATCTGAGGCATCCAGAAAGCAATGCTGTTTCTGTAAATTTTTTGCAGTCTGCATAAGATGTGATAACATGGCTGTGCCAAAGCCACGCTTTAAAAAATCTGTTTTAGTAGCGAGGTTGTGGATCATACTTGCATTATCAGTCAAAAATAAGGTGCCCGCACCCACAGCTTTATCTTGGTAGTAACCAACATAGTGGCGGAAAGCTGTATCTGGGCCATGTGGAATGCCAGTGTTTAAATGACCGTAGGCAATACCGTTATCCGATGCTGCAAAAGCGTCACCGATTATTTCTGACCATTGCTGTAAATCAATTGCTTCAATAATCGTAAAATCATTTAGTGGCTTATTTGAAAAATTTTTCTGCAAATTGAAATACATTCCTGGAAAATTTTCTTGATATACCAAATTGTGCTTTAATAAATGTTCAGCCAAGTTGTATGGCTTGGTTAAAGGGCCGAGATACCACGACCAGGCCAATTGCTGAATTGCAAAAAAATCAATGACTCGCCCAATTTCTGCATCAACCGTACCGGCATTTAATTGTGCGTCAATTACCAAGTTTAATCCTGGCGCATCGGGTAATCCCGTACTGATGGCTGTAACGCAAGTGGAATCTAATTTGTTAATTGCCATAGCGTTCCAAAACGCCATTTCAGTTTCTAAAGCTAATTGAGTAAGGGAGGTTATCATTTCAAATAAATTTATTTATCTTGCGCCACTTTAATCAGCATCGCAGTTTGTTCAGCAAACGTTGCAGCGACTTTTTCGGCGACTAATTTGCGCCACAGAAAACTTAATAAACCACTGATTTGTAGCACGATAGTCAAGGTGACTTTATCGCCAGTTTGCTCAACAGTGTGCGTGACATCCATTAATGCGCCCGGAAATTTTGTTCTGTCGGTGAATGAGCGATTCTGTACACAGTTTAAGAGTTCCATTTTCACCTTGGGACCATTTTTTACTTTAAAGCGAATAATCGAACCATCGGCAAATGGACCTTCAAGAGTCGCCCATTCGGTGTCGGTATCCCAGGCAGAGCGTAAAGAAATATCGGACCAGACGCGCCAGATCTGTTCGGGAGTGACTTTATCAGTAGTCGTCGTATAGGTTGTTTTCCACATGTTATTTTTCCTCTTCTTGTAGTTTCAATAATTGTTGATGGAAGGCGTTTTGACCAGAACCCAATTGGGCAAAAAATTGTCGATCAGTTGTTTCGACTACGGGTAATGTTTTTTGCACGAGATTTTTACCTTTAGTCGTGATTTGCAATGCGTTAGCGCGTGTGTCTGTTGAATGGCTTAAGCGCTTAATCAACTCATTTTGCTCCAAGGTACGGAGTACTTTGGAGGTCATCATAATGTCAGTTTTGGCATGCTTCGATAACATCACTTGGGTTAGCTCAGCATGTTGCTGCGTTAACCAGGCGACGCTCGTTAATAATACAAACTGCGCGTGCGTTAAACCAAATGGTTTCAAAGCTTTGGTCACACTACGTTGCCATAATAAGCTGGTTTGCCAAAAGGTCAGGCCAATACTGTGTTCAGCTTTAGTATGGGAAAATTTAACGGGCTTAGTCATATGATTTCTTCCTCCTTAATTCGCATGTGGACGGCAATCAGTTCAAAATCCGATTCTGAAATTTCAAACAAACCAAACCGAAATGGATAACCCCAACGCTGTTTATCTTTAATAAAACTTAAGTTCTGAAGCAATGGAGCGATGGTAGCATCCTTAGCTTGTATATATCGTACATCACGCCGAAAGGGTACAAAGCTATTGCCCATGTCAAAGTGATAAACCATTTCGCCGCTTACATAACCCAAAGCTGTAAACGATTGGCAGGGAACATTCCCTTCAAACTCCATTTTAGGTGAGTAATAAATAAGACCATCGCCCGGCTGCATACGCTTAAGTGGCGCAGCCTTACTTGCGCAAAGCCATCGGCAACGCCACGCATTACATGATTTTTGCTGGCAACGGCTATCCAATAGCGTGGTTTGTTAGTTTGGTACATAATATCCATGATTATAATAGCTACAATTATTATGTCAAGAGGTCGGCGCTGGTTTGCATATGGCTAGGAAAAGAATTAGAAAATATGGTAAATTAAAAGCCGATTAATTTTCTTGAAGAGAGCTAATAATGGAACATCTGCACGGCCACTGTTTTCAACACTACAAAACCAGCAAGCTTTATAAATTCATCGACGTTGCCCGCCACAGTGAAACACTGGAAGAAATGGTGGTATATCAACAGATAGAAGATAAACAGGTTTGGGTGCGGCCTAAAGAAATGTTTTTTGAAGAAGTAACTTATGAAGGGAAACAAGTGCCGCGTTTTAAAGAGGTAGAAATATGAGTTACATCTTTTTACGCTCAACCAAGCGCCTTCATATCATTGTGCCGGATGCAAGTTACGCTAGTAAAATAGCAGCTTATATGTTAAAAAACAAAGAGCATTTTCGGGCTTCATCGCGGCAAAATGATACGCAATATCAAGCTGAATATTGGCAAAATCTTGACAGTCAATGGCAAGATCATGTGTTAACTGCTTTAACAAATGAGTTACTAACTCAACCTGTTATTGGTTAAATATATGACTAATCAACCTATTCAAAATATTTACGACAATCCCGACTTCTTTGCCGGTTACTCAGCATTACGAAACAATGAACAAGGTTTTAATGCCGTGCTTGAGCAGCCCGCTATTCGCGCACTTTTGCCTCCTTTGAAAGGTTTGGATATTTTAGACATTGGCTGTGGCTTTGGTGATTTTTGTCGTTATGCGCGAGAAGAGGGTGCCGTGAGTGTATTAGGTATTGATGTCTCTGAAAAAATGCTAGCCGTTGCACAGGAAAAAACGCAAGATGTGGCTATTGAATACCAATGTGTGCCGATAGAAAAATTTACTACCTCGAAAACTTTTGATGTGATTGTGAGCTCACTTACCTTTCATTATGTAGAGGATTATGTCGCCTTATGTCAAAAGCTTTATAGTTGGTTAAACTCGAATGGCACCTTAGTATTTTCAGTCGAACATCCTATTTGCACGGCTTACTCAAGCGGTGTGCATATTACCCAAGCTGACATTTGGCCGATTAAAAATTATCGTGATGAACAACAATTTTTACAAACCTGGTTCGTAGAGGGGGTCGTAAAATATCATCGCACTTTACAAACCTATTTAAACACCTTGCTTGAAACAGGTTTTACTCTGCAAAAAGTATTAGAGCCGATGCCAACAGATGCACAAATTGAACAGCAATCACGTTTAGCAATTCACAAAACCAGGTCGCCCTTGTTGGTAGTGAAAGCTGCAAAATAGAAAAACGGTAATGATTCTAACAAGTGTGGCTTGTTTCAAGTGTTTTCATTAAGGTATTTTGGTGTGCGTATTGTGGAAATGACTGATGGATCATTCATATTAACCGCATTAATGACCCTCAGCTGAATAGGGAAAAAATGGTGATACGTTTTATCACCCACTGTAAATGGCTTAGTATATTCTTTGGGTGGAAACCAACCCTCATAAAAATCTGCAAAGGTTTTTCCAGGACACAACTTACGATGCAGTATGCTCAATGCGACGGGCATCTTGGCTTCACGCGCCTGATAACAAAGTTGTTTTAAAACGTCTGTTTGTTGAAAAGGTGCCATATCTGTTGCCATAACTCTTTTGCAATAGCTTAAAAACGAAAGCCAACAAAGCCAATAAAAAATCACTTATGTCTGATTGGGATATGTAAATCTTTTTCGATATAGCTGAGAATAAAGCCTGGTAAATGAGTTGTATTATTCATTTTTTTAAAATGTGATATTAACTGTTCACCTTTTATTTTAGTAAGATGCACAATTCGCCATGTATTGATAGGGTTATCTTCTGTTCCTCCCACTCCGTGTTGAACATGAAATAAAGGTTGTTGAGGATTTAATTCCGTGGAAACTCCAGGCAATATTTTTACACCGAGGAATGTAACCAATTGTTCACTCTCATTAACATACACTTCTTCATAAACAGTTTCATAAATATCAGGATGTGTCCATTGTTTTTGATCCGACATTCTGACGAATATTTCATCACCATTATTTAGATCGGTATGTTTATTCCATGCTTTAGCGGAACCTGCTCGTATGACATAAGGAATATACTCACCAGGATTCCACGCTTTCTTTTTTTCCATATCCCAAAGCATTTGTTGTGTGAAATGGATTGGTTTCTCACTTACATAGTGCAAAAGTGTCTTGTTGACATCTACGTCATCTAACTCAATAGGCGTATAATTTAGATTTCGCCAACAGGATTCAAACTCTCTCTGCGCATCTTGACAGGTCTTAAACATTTTTCTCTCCTCTATAGAAAAATTTATTTAAAAAATACTTTTTTAGTCGATACCTAAAATGATTATTTACTTTTAGTAGCAGCAATTAAAGTTACATCCATCATAAGTTTATTCTATCACGATGATGCGACTCATCTAGTTTCAATTCGGGACCATTGGGAATAATCCCCATCGGATTAATATGTTTATGGCTCAAATAATAATGCTGTTTAATATGTTCAAAATTAACTGTCTCAGCAATGCCAGGATGTTGATACAGCTCGCGCAAATAATTTTGTAAATTGGGGTAGTCGATAATCCGTCGCCAATTACATTTGAAGTGCACATAATACACGCTATCAAAACGGATTAAGGTGGTAAACAAACGCCAGTCGGCTTCGGTGATTTGCTGGCCCACTAAATAACGCTGTTGGCTCAAGCGTTTTTCAAGTGCGTCTAACTCAGCGAATAAAGCATCAAAGGCAACATTATAAGCAGATTGCTTAATTGCAAAGCCACATTTGTAAACACCGAGATTAACATGATTATAAACACGCTCGTTAATGGCATCAATTTCGGAGCGTAACGCCTCAGGATAGAAATCAGCAGTGTCACCCGTCAGCGTATTAAATTCAGAATTAAACATCCGAATAATTTCAGAGGATTCATTGTTCACAATCGTTTGGGTATGTTTATCCCATAAGACAGGTACCGTCACACGACCGGTATAATCCGCTTTCGCTTTACTATAAATTTCATGCAAGTAGTGGCAGTGATTCACGGTATCAGGAATGCAGCCCGGCGCATCGCTAAAGGCCCAACCCTGCTCAGCCATGAGTGGGTCAACAATTGAAAGTGAAATAGTATTTTCCAACTTTTTAAGTTTGCGAAAAATTAAGGTGCGAGATGCCCAGGGGCAAGCCAGAGAAACATACAAGTGATAGCGATTCGCTTCGGCTTTAAAACCAGAAGAGCCATCGGCCGTAATCACATTATGAAACGCATCAGTTTTACCCGTAAACTTTTTGCTGTCAATGTTTGGATCCCAAACGCCATTGATTAGTAATCCCATCGTTATTCCTTATTAATTGATAAACCTACTTTTTTACATAGCCGTTTTAATTCCATCATTTCTGTCACGGTTAACACTGACATCATGGTAACAATTTTCTTAAGGTGATTGGGGACGATTTTGCTGATCATTTTTTTACCTTGCGGCGTTAGTTGAATGATCGTCGTGCGCCTGTCATGAGGCGATGCAGTACGCTTAACAATGGCCTGCTTTTCAAGGTTATCAATAATCATTGTGATATTGCCTTTAGAGGACAAAATCTTTTTAGCCAATTGTTGTTGTGAAAGAGGACCCAAATGAAATAATGCTTCTAAAATGCCAAATTGACCGGCGGTTAAATGGTTGTCGGTAATGTGTCGGTTAAGCTTGGCGGCGATAGTATTACCGGCCCGGCGTAAAGTTATATAGGCATCCAGCGCGGCTTGTCGGGTGGGAATTGGTTTTTTTGTGTCGGCCATAAATTAGATTTAATTAAAACAGTACAATATTAAACTAATTTGGCGTGTCTGTCAATGGTTTGTAAATTTGTTTGCTGTGAATTGTGAAAACTTATCTACTAGCGGCGACTAACTGTTGTTGGATAAAATTTCTAATTCCAGTTGAATCGTTTCTCTCTAATTTGTTGTCTAAAAAATGGATTAAAAACCAATCTATTAATTTCATCTGTTTAGCAATGGTTTTTTGATCGGAAACAACAAACGGTTGTGGTCTGAAAGTTTGGATGGCACGCGAAACTTCACTTAGGGTGAGAAACTTAATTTGGTGTTCTATCATGGCAATATAATCTGTAAAGTCTGTAAGCCCACGTCTCTTTTGCAGCAACAAATTACAATTACTATCGTGTATATAAAATAACGCGGCACTATGCTCCCTAATATATTCTTTTAACGTGTTTAGCCTCGTTAAAACACTTTCCGCAATACTAATTGCGGGGCTGTCATCGCGTATTAAACGTGGTTTTGCTTGAGATAAAATCTTTGCAACAAGCGCTAAATCTCGCAACATATCTGACGTCACGCTATTAAGAGTTTTGAAAGCAGGAAGATTTGCTAAATTTTCTCGTAGTATATTTTCTAATATAGGTGAAAGCTCTCTCTCGATGGTATCGTATGGAGGGACTTTAGTGGTAAGGTTTCGCTCTAATGTTTTTTGATAATCAATAAAGTGAGTCTTTATTTTCTGGCACATAAATGACACTTGCGAAGCAAACTCCGGGCTGCTTTGTTGCAGATAGAATTCTATTTGTACATAGAATCCTTTGGAAAGCAATATAAGTGACAGCCATGGTTTTTTATCATAAGTATAGTTTTTTAGCTCCGATTGATCAAAGTTTAAACTGCGCGGGGGTTGAGCTATGTGAGCTTTACTTTGAATCAATTGGTGCAGAACAAATAAATTGCTCTTTGCTTCATCACCTAAAAGATAAGCTTGTACTTGAGCAAAAGATCGAAAATTGACTCTTTCTATCGTGATGCCCGTATAATCTGTACTATTTTGAGTTAATTCCTTATCTGAAAAAGTAAATTCGAAACTATTAAGCCATAAGTCTAAGGAGGGGTAGATTTCTTCTTGTTCGCCCAACCATCGATAAATTTCTTCAGGGGAATGTTGCAAGAAAGGTTCACGCTGTTGTTGCATAGTGATTAACCACCATTGAATTATATGCGTCCAGACTCCGTGAACTAAACCCCGCAATGTGCTGTCCTTAAATAAATGGTATCTTTGCAGATGTCTGTAAAATTCACCCTCTGATAAAATGGTTTTAAAGATGGCTAGCCCAAAATTATGTCGTTTTACCCACCAATTAAAATAACCTGAGAGAAATTTATACTGTTTATAGGGCACGGCAGGATCGTAGCCCAAGAGATTAAAAGTATGAGGGTCCAATAAACCATGCTTAATGGCTGCAGCTGTCAGCTCCGCATTTAATTCTTTTAATCTAGCCATTAACGCAACAGGATTTAGCAGGAATTCCCCTGTTTTTATCAAGTCATCTACGTATGAAGGATCTAAAGAGCCACTTGGGAATTTCCAAATTTGAAGATCGCATTTTATAAAATAAGCAGAATAAGCTCTACGCAGCTTAAAAAAATAATCTTGATAACCATCTAAATCATCTGCAAAAAAGCTGCGGAGGGTGCGCATGAATTCGCGACGAGGCCATTCATCGCGAGTCCAGTAGGCTATATAACTAAAAAATCCAGATTGCTGGGGATTATTTAGTAAGTCGTTAAGAAAAGTTTGAGACAATGGTTGTTCGAACATACTTAGAATTGCGTTAGCCGTTTTGTTTTTCAAAAAATGTGAATTTCATTTTAAAGTATAGAGCTTTAAAGTAATATTAACTGTAATACAAATACGCTTCTTTGATGCGTTTATAGTTTTGCAATTTGTTTACCATTGTTATCAAAATTTTTAGGCGATAACCATTTCTCAAATTTTAATTTTAAGGCGGGCCATTCGCTATCAATGACAGAATACCAGGCAGTATCACGGTTATAGCCTTTGACCACCGTGGCTTGTTTAAGAATGCCTTCAAATTTAAAGCCTAAGCGAAGAGCCGTTTTATGCTGGATAACGTATAATACCAAACCTGATTTAACTTTTGTTAAGACCTGGAAAAATGACCGCTGTTTTATTTGTATGTTTAGGCAACATTTGTCGCTCACCTGCAGCGGAAGCCATGTTGCGGCATTTGGCTTTGCAACGCCAATTAAGCCTTAGTATACAAAGTTGTGGCATAGGTGGCTGGCATGTCGGCGAAGCGCCTGATGAACGCATGCAGCAAGCAGCACGCGCTCGGGACATTGTGATGAATAGCCGGGCGCAGCAATTTCACGTTAAATTCTTTGAAGAATTTGATTACATCCTGGCAGCCGATCAAGAAGTTCTGCAGGATTTACAGCGACAAGCACGTGAACCCCATCACCAAAATAAACTGCACTTGATGACGGCTTTTAGCCAGCATCATTGCGGCAAAGAAGTTCTCGATCCTTATTATTCTGATGCGGCTGCTTTTGAGCAGGTATTATCCATGTTGGAAGATGCGTGTGAAGGGCTATTACAAGAAATTAGTACGGTAAAAGCTGATAGTAAATTTGCTATTAATAAAATTTAGAGGAACATGATGCCAACTACACAATCCCTGCTCGCATTTGCTTTGGTTGCTTTCTTAATGGTGCTTTCGCCCGGACCCAACATGATTTATTTAGTGTCACGTTCCATTTGCCAGGGACGCGTAGCGGGGTTGATTTCCTTAAGTGGTGTAGCAACGGGATTTGTATTTTACATGCTGTGCACAGCCTTTGGCATTACAGCTTTATTATTTGCGATTCCGCTTGCCTATGATGCGTTGCGAATTGCGGGTGCTTTATATTTGCTGTACTTAGCCTGGAATGCGCTTAAGCCAAGTGGGCGTTCGCCATTTCAGGTGCGGGAATTACCCAAAGAATCCCCGCATAAATTATTTTTGATGGGCTTATTCACTAATCTTTTAAACCCAAAAGTGGCTATGATGTATTTAGCTTTGCTGCCGCAATTTATTCATCCAGGGCATGGCTCTATATTCTTGCAGTCTGTTATGCTGGGCTCGGAGCAAATTGTGATTGGCACAGCGATGAACGGCGTCATTTTATTAGCGGCTGGAACCATTGCGCCTTTTTTAACTTCCCATCCGCGTTTCATTCTGCTGCAGCGTTGGCTGATGGGTGGAGTCCTGATTGGTTTAGCAGCTCGATTAGCATTTGAAGGGCGGAAGTAAACATGAAAATATTATCGTGCTTGCTGAAGAATAAGCCTGCCCAAATTAACCACATCCGGTTGTAGTGCTCGATTCGCTAAAATAACCACGCCTATTTTTTGATTAGGGATATAGCCCATATACGTTGTTGTTCCTGGAAAATTTCCGGTTTTATCGATGAATCCATTGGGTGCTGTTTTACATTGTGTTGGTAACGTATGGGACGGCAATATGTTTTGATTATCTGCATTAGGTTGGAATTTTCGAGTTAAATCACTGACAGGATGATATTCCCACGCTAACTGTTGGTACGTGCCATTTTGATACAGACAATAGTAATTTTTATGGACGATGACCAACGCTTGTTGAAAAATAGGAACGGTAATACTCATTTGCAGTCGCAGGTATTTTGCTAAATCGGAGGTATTAGACTTCAAACCACCGGCTGGATTTTCAACGCCCAAATTTATAAAATCAGTTGGTTGATTATTCCTGCCATAGCCGGTAACGATTAAGTTTTGATATCTAGCAGAAACTGTGATGGAGGTGTAAATCATTCCAAGCTTATTTAAAATTAAGTTATTTAGTAGGCTTTGAAAATCAGCTTTATAAATTCGGGTAAGTGCTAAGCCTGCTAAAGCAAAGGCAGGGTTGCTGTATTGATAGTAGGTGCCTGGTGCAGTCGTAAATTTCATGTGTACAGCTGAATCGATTAAGCTGTTTTCCGTTAGGAGGCCATCAAACATAATAGGCAATCCCGACACATGCGTTAATAATTCTTGCAGATTGATTTTAGTATAAGAAGGGTTGGCTGCTAACGCAGGTAGGTAGTTAGCGATAGGGGTTTGTAAATCTAGTTTGTTCTGCGAGGCGGCAATTCCAACAAGCAAAGCGGTAAATGTTTTTGTCAGGGAAGCGATTTCAAAAATGGACTTATTAGTAATGGGGCTTTTCGTGATTTTATTTGCGTAGCCATAATTACAAAACTCTGTTTGATTATCATGGATTATAGCAATGGCTATGCCGGCAATTTGATTTTGTGACATTATTTTTGTCACTGCACCATTGATGTTGGCGCAATCATTAGCGTAAGTTACATTGCCTATCAGGCAAAAAACAAACAATAATTTTGTAAGCTTCATTCTATTTCCTTAACTTCCCTAATTAGACTATTTTATAATATTTTAGCCATCCAATGTTATGTTAAAATCTTAGCATTTAGTATTGGCAAAGGCATACATGATGCAACACACGGAATTGCTTAAAACATTAAAAACGCTTGAAGAACAAATAGTTGATCCGGCATTTAGAAAATCAGCTACTTTCTTAAGCCAAGTATTGGCCGATGATTTTATGGAAATAGGATCTGTAGGGAAAATATACAACAAAGCTGAAGTCATAACGCTACTCCAAGCAGCAGAAGCTCAATTGATAAGCTTAAGTAATTTTAAATTAAAGTGCTTGGCAGAAAATGTGGTTCTTGTTACCTATATTGCCACGAAGCAACAAGCCATTTCATTACGCAGCTCTATTTGGAAATTGAATGAAGGCAATTGGCAGCTGATTTTCCATCAAAGCACATTATGTAATTAGATAATGAATCACACGCATTTATATTCTAAGCGACTTACTTTCCAATTGTTAGCGCCTGCTGACGCCGAGGATATTTGCCATCACCTCACACAAAGCATTGCCAAACGTTTAGTGACCGTTCCCTGGCCTTACAGATTAGAAAATGCACACGAATTTATCGCTGCCGCGCAAACGGCCGCGCGCGACCATTTGCGTTACGAATACACTATTCGCTTAAGGGCAACAAACGAATTTGTGGGAATTATTACGTTGTATGTTGCAGCGCATGATAGAAGCGATAGACCGGGTCAAATAGGGTATTGGATTGCCGAATCACAGCAACGCCAAGGTTACGCTTTGGAAGCCATACAAACAATGATGGAACTTGCTAAGCAGCTGCAGATAAGAAGAATATGGGCCAGAATTGTCCACGATAATATTGCTTCGATTAATTTAGTTAAGAAAGTTGGTATGCGTTTTATAAGAGAATTAACCGATAAAGATGGAGTGAAAGCAGCGCCTCAAGCCCTTTACCTCAAAGAGCTTGGTATTGAAACCGAGCGCTTGTTACTGCGCAATTGGCGTGAAGAGGATGTTGAGGTACTCGCTAAAATCAATCAAGACCCTAAGGTCATGGAGTATTACCCTAGCATAAAAAGTTTTGAAGAAACGAAAGCGTTTATTGAAACAGCAAAGCAACATATTGCTAAATATGGTTTAGGTGTTTATGCCTGTGAACTTAAAGCGACAGGTGAATTGATTGGTATGGTAGGCAGTCAATGCCTGGAAACCGGCTATCCCTTCAGTCCTGCGGTGGAATTAGCCTGGCGCTTAGCGCATGAGCATTGGGGGCAAGGTTACGCTATCGAAGCTGCTCGTGCAGTCGTGAAAGAATTTTTTGAGCAATTTCGTTTGGCTGAAATCGTTGCTTTTACCGTACCTGCCAATCTTCGTTCACGGCGCGTGATGGAAAAATTAGGCATGCGGTATAATTCACTGTATGATTTTCAACATCCGAAATTGCCGCTGGATCATCCATTAAGCTGGCATGTGTTGTATCATTTGAGGGGTGAAAATTTGCTCAAAACAAAAGAAGAGTAATGGTGCGAGAGTAAAAGTGAAACAGTTTATTTTGGCATTTATTTTATTGATTGGGTTCCTGCCGCTGCTAGTAAAAGCAAACAATACACTCGGCAAAAATCTTTATCAATCCCGCTGCGCTATGTGTCACGGTGATGATGGTCGTGGTGATGGGCCGCTTGCTAAAAAAAGCAATCCCCCGGCAACCGATTTCACTTCGCTGGTTTTTCAAAAGCGTTTGGCAGATTATCCAGGCGTGATTGTGGCGTCCTTGGTTTTAGGTCCCAACCAAAAATTAATTTTGGGAACGCTTCAAAAAAATCATGTGGTTTTACCCAAACATGTTTGGACCGATGCCGAATTAAGAGCAGTTAATTATTACATTTTAAGCTTGATTGCCAAACACAACAAACAAACTCAAAAACCAACAACCTATCAATAAACCTATGAGCCAAGCGAACTGTTATATTTCTCGAGAGAACTATCCCCAACAAGAAGATATGGCGATATTGCAAAACGGCATCGGTACACATGCTGCAGAATGTAAAAACATGCCACTGTTTGAACCGTTTACTTATTTCATTCGGGATGAAAATAATAAAGTACAAGGTGGTTTAACGGGATCAATTTATTACGGCTGTTGCATGATTGATTTATTGTGGTTGGATAAATCTATCCGACACCAAGGTTACGGTAATCAATTAATGGAAAAAGCCGAAACGCTTGCCAACGAAAAAGAGTGTCTGTTTATCGGTGTTAACACTATGGATTGGGAAGCACTCGAGTTTTATAAAAAGCGAGGGTATGAAGTCGAATTTACCCGCACGGGGTATTTAAATCATTCCCAGATGTATTTGTTGCGAAAAAATCTGCTACGAGGATAACAATGATTGAAGCCATTATTTTTGATTTTGACGGCACTATTTTTAACAGTGAGCCTTTACACTTTCAAACTTACAACGAGCTATTGACGGAATTGGCAGGTTTGACAATTACTTATGATGAATATTTGGCGCATTATGCCGGCATATCAGACAAAATCTTAATCCCTAAATTATTGGGCAATCATTCTATAAAAATTGACATAGATATTGCCACGCTGTTAGAGCGCAAGCGCAATGCTTATACGGAAATGATTGAAACGAGTAATACAATAACGCCCACGCCTGGATTGGCTGAGTTTTTAGAGCAGGTTAATACACACTATAAACTTGCTATTTGCAGTGGATCGTTTCGCAAGGAGATAGATGTTGTATTGACTAAAATTGCTGAAGGAAAATTTAAGGATTACTTTACAACCATTGTCAGTGCTGACAGTGTGAAGCAAGCGAAGCCTTCACCTGAAGGTTATCTACTTGCTGCCAAATTGCTTGCAGTCGATCCAAAAAACTGCTTGGCGATCGAAGATTCTCCAACCGGTATTCAAGCCGCAAAAGCGGCTGGCATAACGGTCATTGGACTCGCAAGCACGTATCCACCGGAAAAAATTAGTCATGCAGATAACGTTATTAGTGATTTTACAGAAATAGAAAATATTAAAGGATACTTAGTATGAACGATAGAATGGCTACCGTATTAGCTGACATTGAAAACTTAAACAGTAACTGGAGCTGTGAGTTAACGGATGAACAAGCCAAAGAGCATTCCTTTGGTCGCATCCGAAGTTTAGATGAAAAAGTGGTTAAATTATGGAGCGTGCCACGTACCACAGGGCAATTGTTGAAATCCTTTGTGATTGCAAGCGGTGCTAAAACCATTTTAGAGTTAGGCTGCTCAGCGGGATATTCTACGCTGTGGCTGATACAAGGGGCCATAGTCACTGGCGGCCATGTTTACACGACAGAAATTTTGCCTGACAAAATCGCGCTGGCAACGAAACATTTTAAAGCTGCTGAGGTTGAAAAATATATTACGCTGTACCAACAAGATATTATGCAAACGCTCAATCAATGGCAGCACAGCCCCATTGATTTACTGTTTATGGATGCCGATATTCCACGCTATCCTGATTACTTTACAAAGATTGAACCCTTGCTGAATAAGAAAGCGTTGATTATGGTGGATAATGCTGTAACACATAAAACTTATATGCAAGTTTTTTTTGATAAGGTAGAAGCCTCAAATAAATTTATTATGGAAATTTTGCCGATCGATCATGGAATAGCATTGTTGCTGAAAAAATGAACACATCAAACTCACTCATCATTCGTTTTGCAACTGGTGCTGACTATGCCAATTGGTTACCGCTTTGGCAAGGTTATAATGCTTTTTATGGGCGTGCTGGTAATACTGTTTTGCCAAATGAAATCACTCAAGCAACCTGGGGGCGTTTCTTCAACGATAGTGAACCCATGTATGCTTTAGTAGCAGAATCAGAAAGTAAGCTTATTGGTTTAGCGCATTATTTATTTCATCGCAGTACTACGCTGTTACATCCCACGTGTTACTTACAAGATTTATTTGTTGATGAAACACATCGTGGTGAAGGCGTTGGAAAAGCATTGATAGAAGCTGTATATGACCAAGCTAAGCAAGCTGGCTCCGCACGGGTTTACTGGCATACGCATGAATCTAATATAAATGCGATTCAGCTGTATGATAAGGTGGCGAAGAAATCAGGATTTTTACTGTATAGCAAAGTGTTGGGCTAATAAATTTTACGGTTTTATTTATGTGGGTACAAAGATATATGAGCTTAATTAATTTATTCCACAAGGTAACGCATCGCTTAGTCCGCAAATGGCAGGCCATGGTAGGGGTAGTAACAATAGGTCCGCGAGCGATTATTTTAAATCAAGATAATCAGGTACTATTGGTTAAGCATACTTACCAATCGCATTGGTATTTACCCGGTGGTGGTTTGAAAAAAGGTGAATCGGCCAAAGCCGCCTTATTACGTGAATTAAAAGAAGAAGTTGGTTTAACGGTGTTGGTAGAGCCACACTTGTTTTGTATTTATCATCACACCTATTTAGGTGTGAATGACTATCCGATTATTTACATTGTGAAAAATTTCCATATCACGCCAAACGTTTCCTCTCCTGAAATCGAGCGAGTCAATTGGTTTTCCTACGATAATTTACCCGATAAAATAAGTCCCGGTACCAAACGGCGGCTTGATGAGTATTTTACAAATTTAGCTCCCGCAGAAAGATGGTAAATCTTCTATTTTGCAGCAGCAATAACGAAAGCTCGTTCGGTTTTTCAGTAATCTATTTTAGATGGATTGATTGTAGCTGGCGCAGCCTTCATCAAAATTCCGTAAGCTTGATTAATTAAATCATAGCCATGAAAAGTGTAAGGGTTTAAGTTATTAACCGCTACAGAAATTGTTATATCTTCTCTTGGGAAATAAACATAAGCTACCATGTAGCCAGGCATGCCACCGATATAATCATATACTATTTCACCGTTGGGACCAGCATCTCCTCCAATACCCAAACCATAACCTGAATCATTCGGCGTGGGTGTCGTAATGGGTTGCCCTGTGTTCATTGATACAAGCGACTCTAATTCGGCACGTTGTTTTACAGGTAATAAAGTAGGAGAAGTATATAAAGCATGCGCCCATTGCATGACATCTGCAGTGCTCGCAATGATTGATCCCGCACCCCGGGCAGAGGAAGTTGAAAAATAAGTAGCGTCTGTTCCCATCGGAAAATAAGGTGCAAGATCAGGATCTTCCATATAACCATGCGTCATACGACGATCAATTGCAAAGGTATTTTGCGGATAATCATCAGGCACGTAAAATGTATTGGTTAATCCTAAAGGCTGAATGATGCGAGTATTGATTTCATACTGTAATGAATGTCCCGTTAATTTTTCAACGAGTTGTCCTGCTAAAATGTAATCCGTATTGGAATAATAGAAATTAGTGCTAGGATAAAATTCTAAATATTGATTTTCTACATAAGCGACTAGTTGTGAGGAACTAAAATCGTAAAAAGGATTATGTTGAAAAGCCAGCCAAAAAGGCATGATGTCATTAGTGTTGTCAGGGTCATCAAAGCTAGGAATGCCGCTGGTCATATTCAATAATTGCTTGATAGTAATATCGTCAGCGGCGGGTCCCCAGCCATTAGGGAGTGA
The DNA here is from genome assembly GCA_013285995.1 of Gammaproteobacteria bacterium. Classification (GTDB taxonomy): domain Bacteria; phylum Pseudomonadota; class Gammaproteobacteria; order JABDGN01; family JABDGN01; genus JABDGN01. The sequence goes on along the minus strand of JABDGN010000011.1, from coordinate 14,128 downwards.
TAAATACTGGCTTAATTTTTGATTAATATTAAAGTTTGAACCGGGTGTCGCTTCAATTTGTAACAAGATAGTCGCAACAAACGATTTAGTAATGCTACCAATTTGATACAGGTTCATGTTAGTAACAGGATAATTATCACTTGGAGTCGCGCAATTAATTAAATCACTCGTCATCTCCACACAACCTGCATTGACAGTGATGGGGTTAGTAATCGTAGGTGAACTTACTGACAAAGAAACCGCTGAAAAATTATTCTGTGCGGCATAGGTTTGTAAATAATTATTAACAAGCTGCTGCAATTGTGGCGTTGGATCTGCGATAGCACCAGTCCAAGGTGTAATGAAAAGCAGCGTAAATAAAAAGCGATTAAAGATTTTACACATGATTATTTATAAAATTGTTTAGGTGCTTGTACTGTCGCCGGTGCGGCATTCATCAAAATCCCGTAAGCTTGATTAATGACGGCGTACATCTGATAAGCATTAGGTAGATTAATACTATTAGTAGCGATTGAAATGGTGATATTTTCTTTTGGAAAATAAGTATATGCAAACAAATAACCTGGCATGCCACCGATGTAATCAAATACTATTTCGTTTCCAGGGCCTGGATCGCCACCAATTCCTAAGCCATAACCCGGATCATCTTTGGTAGGCATCGTAATGGGTTGCCCTGTATTTTGGGAGACTAAGGATTCCAGTTCTGCTCGCTGCGTAGGGGGTAACAAAGCATTAGAGGTGTATAACGCTTTTACCCATTGTGCAATATCAGATGTATTGGAAATAATAGAACCTGCTCCTCGTGCAGAAGACGTAGAAAAATAAGTAGCATCGGTCCCCATCGGAAAATAAGGGGCAAAATCAGAATCTTCTATGTAGCCGTGCGCCATGCGGCGATCAATCGCAAAGGTATTTTGCGGATAATCATCCGGGACATAAAATGTGTTGGTTAATCCTAATGGTTGAATAATACGGGTATTGATTTCATATTGCAGTGAATGACCTGTTAATTTTTCAACTAATTGTCCCGCCAAAATATAATTAGTATTGGAATAATACCAACTGGTGCCCGGGTAAAACATCAGATATTGATTTTGAACATAGCGCACTAATTGATTCGAGTTGAAATCATAGTAGGGGTTTTTGGCAAAAGCCGTCCAGAACGGATTATTAAAGTCATTAAATTCAGGAACACCGCTGGTCATATTCAATAATTGCTTGATAGTAATTTCATCAGCGGCAGGACCCCAACCTTCAGGGGTTGGTAAATATTGACTCACTTTTTGATTAATGTTGAAATGGGAACCAGGCGTTGCTTCTATTTGTAATAGGATAGTTGAAACAAATGATTTAGTAATGCTGCCAATTTCATATAGATTGATATTGTTGACAAGGTAATTCCCACTGGGGGTGGAACAGTTAAGCAAATCATTTGTCATGTCAATGCAACCAGCATTTACTGTAATGGGGCTGGTAATCGTAGGAGAACTCACTGATAATGAAACTGCAGAAAAGCCATTCTGTGTGGAGTAGGTTTGTAAGTAATTATTAATGGCTTGTTGCAATTGTGGCGTTGGGTCGACACTATTGTCTGCATAGCTAACACTTGCGGTGAGAAATGTGATTACAAGAAGTAAGAAATTACGACGGAAGAAGTTTTTCATATAGTTCTCAAGATGAAATTGTGGTAAATAATCTGGCGGCGATTATACCGAATATGACTTAAGGCTTCCTTAAGAAAGCAGGCTAAAATTTAGTAAAGTTTTAGTGCCAACTGTGAGCCAAGCTTGGTGGCGTCATTTTCGCTGTTGCTAAACCAGGCAAAGTATTATTTGTTAAAATAGTATAAGCAGTACTTACTAGCTGCAAGGCATGGTCGATATCACTTTCACTGTTTAAACCAGCGGTAATAACAATGTTTTCTTCTGGGAAATAAACATAGATTTCACGATAAGCCATCGTACCGCCTTCATAGCTATACACAACTTGCCCAGAGACTAATAAAGAAAAGATACCTAAACCGTATGCACTCGGATCGGAAGGCGTTGGTTTCACAATAGGTTGGCCAGTCGCGGTCGATACTAAAGATTCTAATTCTTGACGTTGTTGCGGTGCTAATAAGGCAGGCGAGGTATATAAAGCTTGTACCCATTTCAAAACATCGCTCGTCGTGGAAACAATCGCACCGGCTGAGCTTGCCCAGGATAAATTATAAGCCGTCATGTCAGTGCCCATCGGGATGTAGTCTGCCAATTCTTCTTCTTCCATATAACCATGCACCATTTGTCCATACAGATTGCCAGGATAAGCGTGCGGCTCATAATACATGGTGTTTAAACCGTAACGATTAAAAATCCGTTGCTGAATTTCATATTTCACCGAATGCCCGGTTAGTTTTTCAATCAACATGCCTGCCAAGATATAACTGGTATTGGAGTAATACCATTTCGTTCCTGGTGTGAACATCATCGGCAATTGGCCTGCGTAATTAATTAAATCGGCTTGGGTAAATTGACGATTTAAGTTATGGGTTAAATCGACCACAAATTGTTGGTTGTCATCATACGCGGGGATACCGCCCGTCATGTTCAACATTTGTTTCACTGTGACATCATTGCCGCCTTCATTTTGCCATTGTGCTGGCAACGTTAAGTACTGGCTCACTTTATCGTTGATATTAAAATTTTGCACATGTTCGGCTTCTAATTGCAACAGAATAACCGCCATGAATACTTTGGTGTTGCTGCCAATTTGATATAAATCAGACGTTGATACAGGAGTGCATGGTACGGGCGGATTTAAATCAGGATACGCTTTTTCTTTGCAACCACTCGCGACGGTAATAGGGTTAATGCCTGGCGCACTGACTGACAAGGTAACAGCAGACATGCCTTCTTCAACGCCATAAGCTTGTACGTAGTTATCAACGGCTTGCTGCAATTGCGGAGTTGGATCGCCAATTACACCGGCATACGTAACTGAAATGCCGAAAAATGTTATAGCGAAAGCTAATACAGCGGATAAACCTTTTTTCATTATTATTCTCTCGATGGAGTAAATTGCGCGGCATTATACCGAATGGTTACTTTTTGCGCAACCAAGAGTTAGCTTAAAAGCTAACTCTCTTCTGATGCAGGGAGTTAGCGCAAGGGAAATTATTATTTTGCCGTGTTAATCATCTGCTGTAATCCATTGACATCAGTAACACTCGGAAGAAAAGCAATTTTGCCAGCATCGGTTGTACTATTTAAATTCGTCGGCACAACAATAAAGGCGGGAGTACCTTGAATCCCCATTTGTTGCGCGAGTACCGTATTAGCTTTCAGTTCATTTTGAATTGCGCTGGAGGCCATGTCTTTTTTCAATTGCACCATGTTCAAACCCACCTTTTTAGCAATCACATCCACTTTAGCATCGGTCATTTTGCCTTCAATATCACCGGAATCAAATAAAGCATTGTGCATTTGAATATATTTGCCTTGCTGATTCGCTGCAAGTGCTGCTGCCGCTGCATATTGAGACGCTGCACCAAAAATCGGGAATTCTTTAAATACGACACGCACATTGGGATTGGCCGCGAGCACTTGTTTTACAATTGGATACATCTTGGCGCAATACATACATTGATAATCAAAAAATTCGATGAAAGTAACCGTACCGTTTTTGTCACCGACCACAGGTGACACGGAGTCATTTACTAACTGAGCTGCATTTTGTTTGATGGCACCGACGGCTTTTTGTTGCGCTTGTTGCTGTTGTTGCGCCTGTAACTCTTGCACCATTTGCGTTAATATTTGCGGATTGGCTAGCAGATAATCATGAATTTCTTGATCGACAATGCTTTTGACTTCTGTTTTTTGTGCATCGCTTAAAGAATTATTATTGCTGCAACCGCTCGTAAAAAAAGCGAAACTAGCTAAGATTAAAATAGATAAAAGACGATATGATTTCATGATAGGCCCATTATTTTAGAGCGAAAAGTATACCATATGAAAAATTTACCCGCAGTGTTTATACAACGAATCATTGCCACTTGGGGCAAGCCAGGTGAGCAGTGGCTAAGCAACTTACCTCCTATTATTGAGGAATTGGCAAAAAAATGGCAGTTGACCGATATTAAGCTTGTTAGTCATCTGAGTTACAACTTTGTAGCTTTTGCTTCACAAAAAGATAAGACGCCTGTGGTTTTGAAAATTGCTTGTGACGCGCAAGCGATTGCTAATGAATATGCCGCGCTGCAACATTTCAATAATCACGGAGCGATTCGAGTGCTTGATTTTAATCGACAGCATAATGCGCTGTTATTAGGACAAGCCATGCCAGGATTTTCACTGAAAGAACACTCTGTCAGCAATATAACAGAAGCCATTAAAATTTATGCCAGTGTTGTTGAGGCGCTTGCAAATCAATCTTTAGCCACACATTCTTTCCCTCATATGAGAGAGTGGTGCAAAGCACTCGATCACATTATTGACCCGCGCATTGAGTCACGTTTAGTTACAAAGGCTCAGCAGCTAAGAACGGACTTACTAAATTTAGCTACACAGGAATATCTTTGTCACGGCGATTTACATTGCGAAAATATTCTCAAACATCATGAGAATTGGCTTGCAATCGATCCCAAAGGAGTCATCGCTGAAAAAGCGTTTGAAGCCGCAGCATTTGATTTCATCAGTCAAAGTGAATTGAAAAATTCAGCAACAGCCCAAGAAAAAATTTTTAGCAGGAGCGCCCAACTAGCTAATGCACTTAACGTACAGCAAGAGCGCTTACTAGCTTGGGCTTTCGTGCGAACTACTCTTGCCGCGCAATGGTTTGTGGAAGATAAGGGTGATCCTACCAACAAGTTAATCTTAGCAACACATCTTTTCCCTTACGTGGAAACACTCTCAACAAATTTTTTCAACTGCGACTTCCAATAAATCCGCCAAGCTTCAACAGCCTCGCTCGTCGCTAACTTTTCATGTTGAATATTAATGGCCATTTTATTAGCCATTTTTAAAGTGAGACTGACCACAATGCGTGAACCATCAGATAGTGGACAACACCAGTAATGTCATTTGGTGGTTTGGCTGAAGGTAGGTTCTTTAGTAAGAAATCCAATCAATTAACTCTAATTCATCAATAGGTTTCCAAGGATAAACAGCAACATTTTGCATCACTCCATCAATACGCTGAAAGGATTTTATGGTTTTGCTGATAATCGATTTAACATCTGCTTCAACACAAATGTCTGCTATACATGATTCAACTTGGGCAGTTAGCTCTTTAACTAAATTATCGAGTTTATTTTTATCCTGTGCGACCAGCATCAACTTCATTCCTTGTTGCGAAAAAAGATGCGCGCATGCTCTGCCAATCATGCTGGTCGCCCCAACAATTAAAACCACTTTGTCGTTCATCTGATTTTCTCCAATTGTTTTACCTGAAGGGTTTCAAACAATATCATCTTTACTAGCATTCGTTGTAATTAACTCTCCTTTCTTGATCGCTCTTAGCGCAATATCACATTTATTCAAATGATCTTGATAAGTATTAGGATTTGTAGCGTGATTAACATATCGCTCAGGCTCAGAGTATAGATAAATGACGCCCCAGTGACGATGAGTGAATTTTTTTTCACTTTTTGGTAATTCATTAAATTGCTGTAGAGTAAGTTTCTTTAAATGATATTCGATAACAATTTCGCCTGTCATAAAATCTCTATTAGCATATACACCTTTTCCATCTAGCTGACCTTTGCCTAAAATTACGTTATTAGAAAAGCTTGACATAATTTCCTCTAAAAAATCTTACCTTCATTTTAAAATTTTTCATTATTTCGCATATCACATTATTATTATTTATTTTCAGACAGCTCAATTACATTTTCTTCTGGATCTTTAATAAAAAAAGACCAACCTGGGCCCTGTGAATTACCTCGTTCAGCATAGCCATAAACAGCTATCCCATACTTTAGAAAACATGCTTTCAAGTCTTCATAATGATAAGGTGTAATTCGCAAACAAAAGTGGTGAAGATTTTTCTCAGTCAATTTTTTATCAACATTAACGAGATCAATTAGCTGTTCGCCTACACCAAGATGCATCGCAAATGGTGTTTCTTTGATAACAGGACAATTCAGCACGTCACGATAAAACTTTAACATGGCATCCATGTTGGTTGTTTTTAATACGATGTGATCCAAGCAATGAACTTTAAACATACAGACCTCCAAAATATCGATAATTATACTGTTTTCCTAAGCTAACTACTCTAGGTATTCTTACCTATTATCTTTTCTTGACTCCCAATGTGAAGAATTATTGTTTTACAAAAGAAGATTGACAAGAGAGGTTGATTTATTAGATATCACTGAATTAACTTAGAAGCATTGTCAAATCGGAAAATATTTTTTTCACAATCTTTAAAATGTGCAACACGTCGTGTATATTCAGTAAATTCGACTTGTGTATAATCTTTAATAACCGATGTCCAAAACTGATAAACATTGGTGAATGGTTGGTTTAATCGAGACATGTAGAAGATGTTGAGTGGGTCCACGAAGAACCAACTGCTTAATACTTCGGATCAAGAATTGCTGTATTATTGCTATGTTGCATCAAGCTAACAGTTGAAATTAATTTTATTTTGGATATTCCGCAATGCGTTACCGTTTATACCAAGAACATAAATACGTCAGCTTTGTCCTATCAGAGTTTGAGCGCTTAACCGCCAAAACAGATTTTACGGATAATCTGCAAATTAAACATTTGCAACAACAGCTAAGTGATTTAATCGATTTAATGTCGGGGCATGCTGAGCATGAAAATCAGGCTATTCATGCTTTACTAAAGCAGAAGCATTCCACACTTTATGAAAGTATTGAAGCGGATCACCGTGAACATGAAAAACAGTTTGAACAATTGACGACAGCTCTTGTTGACGTTATGGACAATCAATTCAATGATGAAAAAATTTTGCAAGGCCATCAGTTTTACCTTAACTATCGTTTGTTTCTCAGTGAGAATTTGCAACATCTGCATCAGGAAGAAACAATTATCATGGCTGAATTACAACGGCTTTGTACCGATGTGGAGTTGCGCAGTATCGACGCCAGTGTTTATGCTCAGATGACATCAGAACAAATGTTAGAGATGACGCAAGTGTTATTTCCCCACATGAATCCAGTTGATAAGCAACATTTTATTGATGATATTCGCGAATCTCAACCTGAGAAATTTGCTGTGATAGCTGAGCGACTAATTTAGAATGCAGCGGTAGAGGGAATATTAATAATTTTGCCAGCCGTAAAATATAATATAGGTAGAAACACCCATATGTTTGTTCTCTCGTTTTTTATATAATAAACCGTTTGGAGCGTACCCAATGAACTATGCTGAAATATCTAAAGACACAGTTTCCTATTTATACAAAAGTTATGCCAGCCTTAAAAACTCGTCTTTAGAACCAACGGTGAGAATATTACTTGAATTGCGTACTTCGCAAATTAATGGTTGTGCGTATTGTTGTGGCTTGCACCTTGAAGAAGCTAGAAAATTTAATATACCTCAAGAAAAATTAGATCTCTTAGCTGCCTGGCATACCTCTACAATTTTCACCGATAAAGAAGTCGCCGCATTACAATGGTGTGAAGAGGTGACTCGCTTAAATAAAAATAAAACGCGAGAATTATTAAAAGCGTATTATTCAGAAAGAGAGATTGTTGATTTAACTGCTTGCGTTGCTATTATGAATGCTTTGAATAGAATGGCGATTAACTTGAGAGATTAGTGGCTATAAATGTGGCTCTCCATAACTAATTTGAGGCAAATAGAATGAAGATAAAAGCGGCTTGGTACACCACACAAGGTGCTGCTGAAAAAGTATTAAACGTCAGTGAGCTGGACTTTCCTGAATTAAAGCCTAACGAAGTATTAATTCGCATACATACCTCAGGGATTAATCCCAGCGATGTTAAACGACGCTATGATACAAATAGGCCACTGCATTTTCCGGTTATCATCCCTCATAGCGATGGTGCAGGAGTCATTGAGGCTGTTGGTTCTGATGTTTCTCATGATCGTATTAAGCAACGGGTATGGCTATATAACGCGCAATGGCAACGGGCTTTTGGTACGGCGGCAACCCATATCATTGTGCCAAATCATTTGGCTGTGCCATTACCAGATGCTGCCAGCTTTATTGCCGGTGCCTGTTTAGGTATCCCCGCGATGACGGCACATCGCGCTGTATTTTCTGATGGACCCGTTAGTAAGCAAACTATCTTGGTAACCGGGGGCGCGGGTAATGTTGGGCGTTATGCCATTCAGTTTGCTAAATCGGGAGGTGCCAAAGTTATTGCTACCGTGAGCAATGCTGAAAAAGCGCAATACGCAAAAGAGGCTGGAGCGGATCATATTATTAATTATCGCGATGAAGACGTGGGCAAAAGAGTGATGGATTTCACTGCGGGGCAAGGAGTCGATCGCATTGTGGAAGTAGATTTTGGTGGTAACTTAGCGGTAAGCGCGGCTATTCTAAAAATTAACGGCGTGATTGCATCCTATGCGTCTATGGGGAATATTAATCCCGCGCTACCTTTTTACCCGTTGATGTTTAAAGGGATTAATATTCGTTTAGTAAACGTCTATGAGTTACCAGACACAGCACGTCAGCAGGCTATCAAAGATATTACGACGTTGCTCGCCACTAACAGTTTGCGACACATTACCGCCAAAAATTTTTCATTAGAGGATATTGTGTTAGCGCACAAGATGGTTGAAGCCAACACACAAATTGGGAATGTTATCTTAAGTTGTTAAAGAACATGAAAAAAATCACGTTAGATAATTTACACAGCCATTACTGGTTAAAAGTAGAATTACAAAATTTTTGTCGCCAAAAAAGTATTACGTCTCAAGGGGCAAAAACAGAGCTTGTAAAATGCATAGAAGCATTCCTTAAAACAGGAGATAAAATACAGCCGAAACAGCAGCGATCCAGCGTGCGTGATAGTGATGCACTTATCACACTCACTACACGCGTTATAAATTACAAAAATGATTTGATTACGCGTAATTTTTTTAAATCAATTATTGGCAAACGCTTTCATTTTACCGCTCACGTGAATGCGTACCGGGAAGCTAAATTAGCTGCTGGAGAAAAATTAACGTATGGTGATTTAGTCAAGGAATGGTTAGCCGAAGAAGCGCGTCGTAAAACACCGAATTATCAGTCTATGATTCCAAGATCTTGCGAATACAATCAATTCAGTAGAAATTTTTACGCTAAAAATATCGATGGTAAACACAGCGATATGGTTAAAGCCTGGCATAAGGAAAAAGCACGGCGCAATAAAAATTAGCAGTCAGTAACGCCCTGATATAATACTCAAAAGAAATATCCATGCCAATGGCGGGTGATAGCAAAGCGTTAACTATCACTTCTACCCGTGCTATCTTGATCAATACTTCAAATGATGAAACTTTATATTAAACCAGAGTAAAAACTAACCATGAGTAACGTTAAATCAGAAATCGTTAATCTAAATCGCTATTCTATTTGTTGATGTTGTTGCACAATAAAACCTTCGTTTTCACTAGGGGGTGAAAAATAAAAATTGACAGTATTAAATTCTTCATCTGTAATAAATTTTGAACCTACCGGCAGATCAAGGTTGCGCTTCTTAAATTGTTGTTTACATAATTCATCAGATGCAATTATATAGTGTAAAACATGCTTCGCACCTGCTTGTTCAATAATTGATTTCACCCAAGCTCTATCTTGCAGAGTATTACCCCCAAAATCAAAGACTACTGATATATTATTGGTTAGTAGTTCAACGGCAAGATTGTAAATAATTTTTCTGATTCGTTTCGAATAAAGCAGATAATCCTGTAAGCTATTAACCTCATCAGGATAGAGCGTTGCTAACCAAATATCTTCGCTGATAAAAACGGCAAGTGTTTCAGTCGCTATTTGCTTGGCAAGCGTTGTTTTACCCGAGCCTAATTTCCCGCAGATAAAATGCAGCATAGAGTTATTTTTTCGCATGATTATTTTTCCGTTATAGTTGTCATTCCAACATTTAAGAGTTCATTACCTCGGATCAGCATAAAACCCTATTCCGTTGCACTGGCATCTTATATCAACAGAAAGGTAGGTGATATGGGTGTTTTTACCTAATAATATTGCTAGTCTTCCTCTGCAAATTGCTTAGTGCCGTCAGGTATTATGACACCTGGAAGTTTGCGCTTGACCCAAACATGGATGGCATTGGAAAGATTAATCGGTTCATCGAGCGATCCCGCTTTGATCGAGAGGGTATCTGATGATTCAGACTCGTGCCACAGCCGCGAGCCACAGGTCGGGCAAAAAGCGCAGCGGATCGTTTTTCCACTGTCTGTTGGACGGCTCCAATATTTCGGTGTGCCTTGCGTAATACGAAAATTAGCGCGAGGAACATCCAGCGATATACCAAAAGCCGAAGCAGATTGTTTGCGACATTCCTGACAATGGCAAATGTAGAGTGCCAGCGGTTCGCCTGTACTTTGATAACCAATTTCACCGCATTGACAGCTGCCAGTTCGCATTTTCGTCCTCTAAAGTTATTCTGAATAGTTGGATGCTACAAGTAACGTTATTTTATCGCTATTATTGTAGATTCTAATATGTTCTCAATAATATAACGCGACTCTCAACTTGTTTTTTAAACTCACCACTCCGGTAAAATTTGCCCACCATCGACAATAATCGATTGTCCGGTAATATAGCGAGCTTCATCTGAGGCGAGAAAAGCAGTGGCATAACCAATATCTTCAGGTAAACCTAATTTTTTCAATGGGATTGCTTGTTCTTGTGCATGAATATATTTTTCACCTAAACCCGCCATTCCTTCGGTTAAAATATTGCCAGGTTCAACCGCATTAATCGTAATATTATGTTCAGCAAATTCGAGCGCGGCTGTTTTCATAAAACCATTCATGCCGGCTTTGGAAGCGCCATAATGTGCCAAGCCTGGATTGCCAACACGTGGACCAGTAATAGACGATATCAGAACGATGCGTCCATAATGTTGTTGTTGCATAACAGGCAAACAAGCTTTAATAGAAAAAAATGTGCCTTTTAAATTGGTGTTATGTACATGATCCCAGTCTGTTTCATCCATATCAGTGATACGTCTGCTGGGAAAAATACCTGCGTTTTGACACAAAATATCAATGCGGCCATATTTTCCAAAACAAATAGCAGCCATTTTCTTCATGTCATTGTTAGAACTGATATCGGCTGAAAATATATTAATATCAGCAGAATATTGTTGCAGCTCTTTGGCAGTATTTAGTAAATCTTTTTCATTACGGGCAACCAATAGTAATTTAGCGCCTTCTTGAGCAAAGACTCTAGCAATGCCCTTGCCAATTCCTTTGCTGGCACCAGTAATAATGGCGATTTTATTTTTTAAACGTTTTGACATATTTATTCCTTACGGTTAATTTTTCTCTATTTTATCAGAATTATCATTAAAGCAAGAAGACCGTGATAACAGAGAATTCTAATAAAGTATTGGCGCGCAATCAAAGAATGATTGGATAATACAGCGCATAACCGGTCCTGCATTGGATGAGTTGGTGCGTAGTTGGGAACAATTTCTGCAATCATCGCAGTTATTCAAATAAGCCTGCTAAATTGCAATAGGCTCAAAATTACTCCATCAAAAATAAACTCAAGCAAGCCGTCACGATAAATATAATGCCGGCTAATAAAAGTGTCACATGCATCGCCGACATAAAACTGCTGGAAATAGCTGTGATGGTGCCAAACACAGCGACGCCGATTAGACTACCGACTTGGCTGCTGGTATTTAATACGGCAGCAGCAATACCCGCACGTTGTGGATCGACCGAATGAATGGCCGCAAATGTCATGGCAGGTGTGGCTAGTGACACACCAAAGCCAATTGCAAAAAACGGTGGAATTAACCACATGTAATGCGGTGTCGTTTCACGCAACATCAATAACACTAAAAAACCAATCGCAGCGATTAACAGTCCTATAAAGATGGTTTTTGCAGCACCGATACTGGCAGTGAATTTACCGCCTAAATACGAACCAATCAACGCTAAACCTGGCAGTGGCAAAATGGCGAGCCCCGTCATGAATACGGAATAGTGTCGTAGATTTTCAAAATAGAACGGCATCATAAATAATTCGCCATAAAATACTAAATTTAAAATCATGGACACCAACAAAGCCATTGACGTTACTCTATTGCGAAATAAATTTAAAGGTAGAGCAGGGTGGCTGACCCAACTTTCAATCAATAAAAATAATATCAATGTGACAGCGCTCAACGTAAAACAGGCGATGATAAGATGACTACGCCAGCCATAGATGCTGGCTTCAATCAGTCCATAGGCTAATAAAATGATGGTTATAAAACCAACAATTTGACCTAAGAAGTCGAATTTCATTTTAGTAATATTATTTTTTACTATATCCTTAAGATAACGTGACACAAGAAAGAAGCTATTTAATCCTATCAAAACATTCACAAAAAATATGGCATGCCACGATAATAAGCTGGTTAATACGCCGCCTAAAAAAGGGCCCGATGAACACGCTATGCCGCCCAGTGCCGCCCAAATGCCAATCGCCTGTGCACGCTGCTTATTATCTTGGTAAAGGTTGCTAATCAGTGCCAATGAGGATGGCAATAAAAAAGCACCAGATGCACCTTGCAATAGGCGAAATAATATTAGGCAAGTTATGGAAGGTGATAAGGCACAACCTGTTGATGTCACAACAAAGGCAAGCAAGCCGATCTGGAAAATTATTTTAGCACCGAAGCGATCGCTTAAAGCGCCTACCAATAGCAGTAAACCAGCGAAGGTTAGGGTATAACCATCGACAACCCATTGTAAGCCTGACAGTGTGGTATTGAGCGTTTTAGCGATGCTGGGTAATGCTACGTTGACAATGGTGACATCCAAAATCACCATAAAAAATCCCATGCATAGTGCTGCAAATGCCCATGGTTTATTATTAGTCATGTTTGCTTCCATTCTGCTCTAATCCTAAAAGATAAGCTTTTTTATCAAGCCCACCGCCAAAACCGGTTAAGCTACCATTACTGCCAATCACTCGGTGACAAGGCACAACGATTGAAATAGGATTCACGCCATTGGCCATTCCCACCGCGCGAGCTTTATTTTTATCGCCGATTTTTGTGGCTTGTTCGCCGTAAGAAATGGTTTTGGCATAGGGTATTTTTAATAATTGTTGCCAGGCTTGCATTTGGAAATCAGTGCCGTTTAACACTAAGGGCAAAGCAAATTTTTTGCGCTTACCTTGAAAGTATTCAGTCAATTGTTGTTTGGTTTCTATGATGGTCTTTTCATGTTTAGAACGAGTCAGTGTGCTGATAATTTTTTCATATTTTAAATTGTTGCGATCGGTATCCCATAGAATGGCATGTAGCCCTTTGGGCGAAGTAATGATGGTAAGCTTTCCGACTGGGGAATTCATTTCATCATAAGTCGCATCGGTAGGTAAAGTTCGTACTGCTCTGATTGTTTTCATGATTTCCCCCAATTACATATTCCACAACAAAACTGCACCATAGGCTCGCCAAGGGATCCATTTTTTAGGATCCAGTTTTAACGTAGTAATTTTCTTTTGTAATGCTAAATCAGATTCAGGAAAAGCATCGGGGTTACGTAGTGCACGCATCGCAATGTATTCAATGGTCCAGGGACCTATTCCCTTAATCGCCAATAACTTTTCGCAAGTTTCCTCAGTATTAGCCGTACCATCCAACACAATGGTTTTATTCATTACGGCTTCTGCTAAAATTTTTAAAGTATTAATTCTTGCGCGTGTCAAACCTGTTTTACTCAAGTCTGCGGTTAAAATATTTTCTGGGGTAGGGAAAAAGTATTGCAAGGGTAGTGCAGGATCTAAGCTTTGTAGTTCGCCACAGGTTGCGACGATTCGGCTTAAAATAGTTCGGGCGCCGGCCACGCTAATGCGCTGGCCCACTAAGGCACGCACCGCTAATTCAAAGCCATCCCAACAACCGGCAATACGTAAACCTTTGTAAAGGGATAGATAAGGCTGCAATTTTTTATCTTCGAGTAAGTTTTTTTCA
>JABDGN010000010.1 GCA_013285995.1 Gammaproteobacteria bacterium | reverse complement strand
TCGATGCACTTTTCCATATCAACATCATCACGGACTATTAAACTCAGTACTGGCCAATTGAATTGATCTCTGACAAGTTTTCCTAATAAAGAATTAATATTAAAATCCGTGTCACTTTCACTTTCTATAAGTTCTGCTTCAGTTTTTCCTGTGCAGCACATAATTTCAAAGCGTAATCTTTGATAGTAAAAAATAACGATGGGATTGTCCAGGTAAGAGAGAATGGTTGCATGGATACCGAAGTAGTTTAAAAGATTCCATAAAACATTTGCATCCCAATTGCTAATTGCGTCCCAATCGTGAGGAGTAACTTGTAAAGTTTTACTAAAGGTAAGTAATTTTTGATTTAAAATTAAATCGCGAAGACAGCCTCCTTTTAAAAGAATGGTATGTTGTGGAAGTAATGGTAAAGTTCCCGGGACAAAAAAAGCTCCAAACGTGAGTAGATGCATTATTTGGATAACTGCATAAGGAGGGTATAACAAAGTAGGTTCTACTGGTACAGAGAGTGCAGGTCTTATTCGTGTCGGTGACGCAGTTCTAACAGGAGTTGCCGGCTGAATAAGTGTAGGTGCTGCTAAAGGTATGTCTCCCGAAGAGGTGGATAAGCGACGAGGCGTGGATGAACTGGATGATGGTGATGCCGATCGCAATTGTTCTGGCTGTGAGGGTCCCACTGGCCCCGCTGCAACGGGAAGAGTGCCGACGCTATCTACAAGTGCAGGTAGAGGCAAAGTTGGTGCAGGCATTTGCATCGCTGCAGGTGCAGTTGGCAATGGAGGTACAACAGGCGCTTGTGGTATTGGTGATTCTTGTTTGACAGGAACAACTGCCGCTGCATAAGTTAACCCCGATTTTAAAATACTTTGCTTTGGAGTGGCTGGTGCTGGTGCAGTAGGTGGAGATCGAGCAGTTTTTTTAACGCGCTGTCTTGTAGCAGAAACTACGGCAGGCAAAGCAAGTGGCGGCACAACAGATGGTGACGCAAGAGCAACGGTAGGGCTATTGACAGATGGCGGCGCAACAGATGGCGATGCGACAGATTTGCTGACAGGCAATTCTGCAACAGCTGACGGAGAAAAAATTTCCTTTATTTCTGCAGGCCACCGAATTGTTTTTGTGAATACTACTTGTTTAAGCCGTTCCATGAACTCTGGATTATTTTTGTGTTGCTCAATAATCTCCTTTACCAATGACCATCGTACTGCAGTATTTGCCAAACATTTAATTGCGAAAATAATCACGCCCGATAAGGCAGTAGCTGATCGCGCTGGTTGTAAAAGTTCTGCTTCTAAAAGATCCCATTGTTCACGCACCTGGGATTGTTCATTAATGAATATTAATTGAAAACAAGCTGCATAAAATTGTTCTCCAAAAATCCCCTGTTGCAATACAGTCGTTAACAAAATTTTTGCACTTTGCAATGACTTATGTTGTAACGCTAAATAAAGTGGCGAGCCCTCATCGAGATTGCGAAAATCATACCTATCTGGGTTGGGCCAACAGGCCCTGACGATAAATGACTCTAACAGGGAACTCTTATTACGTATACTGGCTAAACACAACAGATGATAATTAAACTCTATCCAGCGTGGTTTACGCTTAAAATTTGCTGCTGCCAATTTTTCTAAAGCCAAATCTAAAATGGCGACATTTTTTTGGCGTAATTGTTCAAGCCAATTGAGTTGCGTTACCAAAAATCCTTGTTTCATTATTAATTCTTTTAATGTTTCTGAGTCATTCAGTTGCAAAGCTGTTTCAAATTGAGCGTTGAGAAGTGATACCGGCGATAACATTGGCGGAACAGGCACAGAAAAAAATGATGCTTGTGCGGATGGTAATAAAGGTGCAGCAAGCCCAGCGGATATATTCGCTGTCGGCAAGACAGGCAAAGCAAGCGCACTACCTGACCCAGCCATTGGAGGAGCTATGGGAAGTGATTGAATGCTGTTTGGTTCATGGAATCTCTCGCTTATCTCTTCCATAAGCAGGGCTCTATGTTTCAATGTTTCCTTAATACTGTCATATTGTTTTAATAAATTAAAACATACTTGATTATTTGCTACGTTACGTACTGCCTGATTACGCCGATTAGTAACATCAAGATCAACTCCAGGCCAGGTTAACAAATCTCCTAGAATGGCTGGATTGCCACGCTGAGCAGCTAAATGGAGTGCTGTATTTCCCTCTTGCGCAGGATTACACCAATTAATAACCTGACCCCAAACTGATTTTTTCCCCTCTCTTTCTACTTGTGCATCACAACGCTTAACATGGTCTGTGAAATTGTGTACTGCAATTAAATCAGTATTAATAATTGCTTGATGTAATTGATGGCGTTTATCAGTTAAGATTGCTTGCTGAAAGGGAACCGGAAAACGCGGCAATGGTTTATCAGGCCCCTTTAATAGTTGTTCTATTTCATTTCTGCCTTTGGGAAAAGATACCTTTGTACCCATCGCCCATAACTCTGCCCCTATTAAATTTTTAGCACTCCATCCCACCAAATCTAAAAGTTTTTTTAATCTTGCAAATTGTTCTTTCTGCCATAATACCCCCGCTATATTCGATTTGTCTTTTACATCCAGCGCTGCGGGAACCACATCAATTTGCAGAGTCTTACGGTCAGCAAACGGCATTTTAGAAAAGACCACTATAAAAATGTCATATAAATCGAACTGGTTGTGAATTAAACAGGGCAAAAAAATATCGGCATTATGCAAATATGTTTCCGCACTTCCTTTAAAAACTACGGTAGTGAAATGAAGGCTATCTAAAATACCTGGCAACTTGCTAAAAATACGCAACAAATCAAATTGCTTCCGCCAGGCAAGCCGCAACCCGACAGGCGCTTCAAAGGTGGGGTGTACATTTAAATCAAAGAAGGGACAGCCCGTGCGACGTATCTTCAACTCGACGACTTGCTCTAATAAATCGGTTTGATATTCCGCCAGTAAATAAAATAAACTGAGGCCATACCATCTACAGTAATGTTTATCTCTCTTAACCCGGTGTGGAGTTGTCAACACGACAGAATTGGAGTAGGTGTATTTTAGCCTGACACATGCATTTAAATTCAGAGTAGGAGATGACACATTGATTAAGCTTGCTCTCCTATCTCTAATCATCTGATGCAAAGGTGACACATTTTGCCCATAGAGACTTAGCTCTCCTGCCGTAAAGCATTTTTCCAAATCAGCATCGCTGTAAGTAGCTACACCGAAGTGAACTCTGAAAAAATGAGAGATAAAATAGTAAGCAGGAAACATATTATTTTAATTGTAATGTTATATACTTCGTGCAGTGTAGTATAAACAAATAAGCTTTGCAAACGCTTACTTACTTTGCTACAGAATTGCTATGGCGTATGTTTTATGAGGATTTTGTAGGGGGAACGGTGGCGGGCCAATTGTTCCAGGGCGAACATTTTGCGCATGTGTTTTGGGCTGCCTTGGTATTAAGTTTGTTTTGGTTAATCAGTATGGTGATGACTAATAATCACAGTAGCAAGGCTTGAGATTTCCACAGGGCAAATGGTTTTTCCCATAAAGTTTTTTCTCCACCACAAAATCTTTGATAGGCTTTAAAATAAGTATTTGAAATGCTTGTTAAATAAACCAGGGGAGAGTCTTCTAATAATGCTGTATTTTGTTGCCACGTTCGCCGATTGCTTAGGTAATAGTCAGCAAGCCATGGGAAGCTGGCATTAGATTTTAGCTCTCTTTGGTACATATACCTCTCGCTGTCAACCTGTTGTCGCCCCCTGATGAGCGCAACGGTTACTTCTTTCCATTGTTCAGCATAAAAGTTTTTATTTATGCCGGCTGCTACAATCGGAGCTATAAATAATTCACCTATGTGCTCATGAGTTAATTGGCCTGCTTTAGTTAATTGGTCTTTTTGCCTATACAGCCAAACAATAGTGTTGGTACAAAATTCTATGTATTCCTGCAAAGTGCCCGATACTGACCGACCATAATACGAAAACGATGCGGTAATTCCCGCCTCAAATCCAGGAAGAAATTTTTCCAATAACTTCATATCCGCCATATCCTTAAATAGAGCAAGAAAATTTTCGTGTGGTATTCCATTAAGCAAAGCTGTAAAAAATTGGCGATAACTTTGTTTGGAGGTTTTGCTTGCAAAACTAAAATTTGGATTTTGAATTGCTTGCTCGAGTGCCGGGTCTTCAATACGTGCCCATACTTTACTCAGAGGAACCGGCTCGATACGTTTCTCTGCTTTATCTTTTAGTGCTTCCAAAGCAACGGGCTCGATACGTTTTCGTAGCTTGTTTATACTGTATTGTCTGATAAACAAACGTATTACAGCCAATGGGTCATCAAGTTTTAAACAACTTAATTTATTGTGGCCCCGAATCGCCTGCATTATCTCTTTAACACTCGTACCGGGAGGAGATGTTAAAGATAAATAATCTGCTGCCATAGAAAGCAGGCACAAAAATAATTGGTTACAACTTAAATCGATAGGTACATGAGTTAATAATTGTTCTGCGTTTAGGTGAGGATAATAGGTGATTTCGAAACGCATTACAAAGTGCAGCGGATCAGTCCCTCGTACATAGCAAGTAATTCCCACACTTTGCCAACTTTCTCCGGCTATTCCTTTAATTTTTTCATCTACTACAAAAATATATTTATCTGTGACCTTATTTTGAAAATCTTTTAATTCCTGCTGGATTTTCTGTGGCGGAATAACCGTTGCTCCATCAGCGTCTTTAGGAATTACATCACGCACTCCATCGCGTGGAAAACCACCCCTAATATAAATCAAAGGCTGCGAAGATGGAAATAAATACAGTAACTGTTTTAATAAGATAAATACCGCTTCATAGCTTGACATTTTATTATCATGAAATTCTTCTATTCCACCATTAGGTGATGGTATTTTAGACCATGGCCAATTGATAATACCTGGAGAAGGAGATGGACTTGCAGGCTGTAACAAAGGTAAGGTAGGCACCGTTGAACGTGTAGGTGGTGCTATACCTAATAGCCCCGATTGTGGCGAACTTGCAGGCTGTCTTGTAGGCACCTTCGGTATTTCTGCCGCCGAAATGGATAAATGCCGTGGGCTGGATGAACCAGATGGAGGTGGTGATGGAGAGGGTAATGAAGAGGGTGACCGCAAGCGTTCTGGTCTTGATGGCCCCACTGGTCCGGCTGCAATTGGAAGAGAGTCGGGGTCAGGTACAAATGCAGGCGCAGGCGCAGGCGCGGTTGGTACCGGCATTTCTACTAATGGTGATGTGATAGGCACAGATGACATTTGAAGAGGAGCCACTACTCGCGCCCAAGATTGTTCTTGAGTTCCGGAGGCTGCTGCAGAACTCTTTCCAGTATCTCGTCCTGTATGAGCAGGCACTGTTGGGGTATCAGGTTTGCTCGGTTTTTGTCCTGCACGAGGAGGCACTCTTGTGGTAGAAGTTACAGCAGGTGGCCTAACCGGCAAGGGTATGGGAAGTGGCGCTGCAGGAACAGCTGTTTGGACATTTAGCTTAGCAGCAGCAGGTGGCGCTGCAGGAACAGCTGTTTGGATATTTGGCTTAGCAGCAGAAGGCATAAAAGATGTAACAATCGGCGCGGGAAAATATGCATGTTTTAAATCAGGAGACAAAATAGTTTTGTCCCTGGCCGCTGCTCTTTTAAGATCTTTCATAAATTCTGCATTCGCTTTACGTTGCTCAATAATCTGCTTTACTTTGTCCCAGCGCGCGGCAGTGGCGGCTAAACACTTGATTGCCGCAATAATTATATTGTTGGGTGGCTCCGCCATAGGCTCTAACAGTTTTTCTTCTAGAATCTGCCATTGTCCACGCGGTTGAGATTGCTCATTATCAAGCACTCTTTTAAAACAGTCCGCATAAAATTGTTCTCCAAAGATTCTCCTCTTTAATACAGTCGTTAACAAAATGTCTGCAGTTTCGAATGACTGGTGTTGCAACGCGAGATCAAGCGGAGAGTTTTTTTCCAGATAGCTAAAGTCAGAGTTAAGCCAATGTGCCTGTGTCCCCGCTATAAAAGGTTCTAAGAGCCGGCTCTTATTACGAATACTTATTAAACACAAAGCACGATAATTTAAGGCAACATCGTTATTATTTGTGCGTGCTAAGCTTTCTAAAGCAAGATCTAAAATTTGAAAATACTTTTTTTCGTATAGACGATCAAACCAGGCAATTTCTGTTACCAGCAGAGCAGGGTTTTGTTGCAACAAATTGCAAGCTGCGGCTTGGTTACCATATGAAACAGCCTTTTCCAATTGAACCTGAAGGGGTTCAGGAGGGAGTGGTTGAGGAACAATAATTTGGTTTGGCACCGGAAGTCGTGCCGCAGAAGGTGGGGCAGCGGGAACGGCGGGAATAAGCGGTACAGGTGGAGCAGCGGGTGCCGGCCAATTCGCTCTTATTTGTGTTGCTCTGTTCGCCAAGTTTTCGTAGGCAGGAATATCCTTAGAATTGTTTATATGCTTTAAGAGTACATAAAAACAGACTCCATCATGAGTGGCCTCGAAAGCTGTTTGGCCACGCCGATTATTGATACTTACAACAACGCCCGGCCACTGTAACAATTTACGCAAGAGAGTCACATTACCTCTTCTTGCCACTATGTGTAATACTGTATCACCAGCTTCATGGCCTGGTATGCTTGCAAGCTGTTGTGGATAACACCAATTAATGACTCGCGCTTGGCTTGTAGACCTTGGGTTGATAGCCGTTTGTTGCGATGTTTCTCGTTCCTGAATTCTTTTAGCGCGCTCCATAAGATCGCTTACGGTATCATAATTTCCGCTCTTCAGCGCTTCGCTAACCGCACCATATAAATGATGACGTCGTTCCGTTAATATCATTTGCTCATACCGGGTTTCACGCTGGCGCAGCTGACAATCAGGATGAATTAAACATTGTGCTATTGTTGCAAGCTCATCAGGTAATACTATGGTTACACCACTCACGTATAACTCTGCTTTGTGAAACTGTTCAAAATTCCAGTTCATTAAATCCAATAATCTTGCTAATCTCGCATATTGTTGCTTGCTCCACAATAAGCCTAGCACATTACTTTTCATCTCTTGTCTTCGTGCTCCGAAGGGAACATGAACCGGTAAGCTCTGACGCAGCGGGAGTGGACAGCTGGCAAAAGCCTCAATAAAGCGATCGTATAAATCGAACTGATTGTAGATTAGGAAAAATAAAAAAATATTGCTTTTATCGTGCATGTAATTAATCTTGTCACATTCATAGGCCCATTTAAGCTTTTCATCTTCTAAACAAGCAGCTGATTGACTAAGCAGTCGCAATAGATCAAATTCAAGGCTGCAGGATAACAGTAAAGCAGTAGAAATGTGATTTATATTACGCGTACTAAGTTTAAACGGATAATGCGGATTAATGCGTAATTTTGCTTCGAGCAGCGCTTCCAATAAATCAGGTTGCCTGGCAATCAGTAAGAATAATAGATCTGTTTTATTAATATTATCACAGGGATCGTTTCCATAGACAGTCGGAAATGGAGATGTGCTATTGATAAAGCTAACGACTTTAAAAAGTAAATCGCTGGTCCGGGAATATAAATTGAATGGGGCATTTAAATTAATATCACCTTTAAAATTTTGTAGGGTAGCTACTTGCTGAATAATCATCCAATGTAAAGGAGAAGCGCTATTTCGGTAGCGATCTAAATCTTGTTGGGTAAAAGGATGAATTAGATCCGCTGAATTGTATTCAGACTGTTGGGGCGAGACGGCATCAACAGCTCGTTGTATAAAAGTAGGTAGGTAGTCGTACATATTATTTTTATATGTTTTTTATTATAAATCGGTAAGGCTAATATACCTTACCCAATCACGATTATATTATTATCAAAGCAAAAGGTAAACGGTAATATTATCCTACCACAGACGCTATCGCCTTATCAATCGCCGGTGTACGCCAGGCGCTACGTACCGCCCAGAAATAAATCACGATCGCAAACACAATTACGACAACATGCGAAGCCAGTGGAGAAAGATAACCCAGACCACCAAATTCCGCCGCGCCGAGCCAGGAAATTAACGTGAGACCGATTAAATACGCGAAGATCCACCAAGCCGCTTTTAACTGCTGCTGAAATTGCGGCCAACCTTGTTTATATTGATAATAAAAATAAATCACAAATCCAAGCAGTAATAGCAAAAACATTTGTCCCGTTAAAGGCCAGCGCGCCCAAAACAGTAGTAAAGAAATAATGACAAACACTAAAGCAGAAATACCATCCGCCCATTTTAATTTAAATATCCGCGGTAAATCGGGCGCGACACGCCGCAAACCGCCTAAAGCGATCGGCCAGGGAATATAACCGATAATATTAGCCACCGACACCACGGCGACAATATGCGCCCAACCACTGAAACAAAACATGAATACAAAGGCAACGATCAAATTCACAATTAAGGCATTGCGCGGTAAATGATACTTAGGATGCAACATGCCGATAAAATCCGGCAAATATTTATTGCGTTGCATGCCATACAACATACGCGCGGTGCCCGCCATATAGATGACGCCCGTGCCGGAAGGCGACACAAAACTATCGATATACAACAGCATCGCGATAAAATTGAGTTGGAAAATAATCGCTAATTCTGCCAGCGGCGAATGAAACTCTATGCCATGCCAACCGGCTTTGGCTAACATATCGGACGGAACCGCACCGATAAACGCGGTCTGCAACAAAATGTAAATCACCAAGGCCAGCAAAATGCCTAAAATAGCGGACAGTGGAATATTGATTCCAGGGCGTTTCGCTTCCGCTGCCATATTGATCGGGCTTTGAAAGCCGTTAAACGAAAACACGATTCCGCAGGTAACCACGGCGGTCACGACACTGGTCCAGCCATACGGCATAAAGCTATGGCCGGCGCTGGTGAAATTATCGGGATGAAAGCCGGTATAAAGCAAAGCTACTGCAGTAAGAATAGGAACAATAATTTTAAACAGCGTAATCATGGAAACAAAGCGCACAAAAAATTGCAAGCTCCAATAATTCACGAAGAAATAAAACAATAACAAAATGCTCGAGCCGATTAAACCAGTGTGCGTTAAGCTGTGAGTGTGAATGTCATATAAATTTTGCGCCCAGGCCCACTTCCAGGAACTCATGTATTGGATCGATGCTTCAGCCTCGGAAGGGACGCTGCTGATCAAACCTAACCAATTCGACCACGCACCGATGCAGCTCGCCAAACCGCCATGTGAATAATCCAAATACCGCACGGTGCCGCCAGCTTTGGGCAAAGCGGCGCCTAATTCGCTTAAGGTGAGCGCGACTAACATCGCAGCGGCCCCACCGATGATCCAAGCAAAAATCGCCGCCGGACCTGCCAATTGCGCTGCAAAAAAGGAACCAAATAACCAGCCAGAGCCAATCATCGACCCCAGGCCAATCATGGTCAAACCAAATAAACCAATAACGCGTAAAAATTTTGCTTGATCAGGCAAGGTGAGCTCCTTATAAATCGGGCGCGATTTTATCATAGTTCAGGCTTGCAAAAATTGATTTTTAATTAATTTTTGCCGGGCAGGCTCTGATATCTGTTTAATTTTGTCACATTCAATTAGTAGGTCGGCTTCCGGAGTTTCACCGCTAGGTGAAACGAACAAGCCGACAGCCAATGTCGGCTTACTCGCTTCGCTTGATGCGAAGCTCGGGAAGCCGACCTACTTTCTGGATCCCCGCCTACGCGGGGATGACAAAATTAAGCGGATGGGCTACCGGTGTACTTTACTTTCATTCCCGCGTAAAATGCGCCTCCCGGACAATTTAAAGAGAAAAGTTATGCAACGTCCTGTGATTATTGGTGAAGTTTTGTTTGATTGCCTGCCCACCGGCGATGTACTGGGTGGCGCGCATTTTAATGTCGCCTGGCATTTAAAAGGCTTAGGCTTTGAGCCTTTATTGATTGGTCGCATTGGTGACGACGCACTGGGTAAAATCGTGCTCGACAAAATGCACACCTGGAATTTAGAAACCCGCGGCATGCAAATTGATCATGAACGCCCCACGACGACGACGGAAGTCACGCTCATCAATGGCCAAGCAAGCTATGGCATCCCGATGGGCAAAGCGTTTGACTTTATCGATGCTGATGCCGCATTAAAAGCCTTGGGTGATGACGAAATTTCAATTTTATATTTTGGGACTTTAGCCAGTCGCCATCCCGTGAGTCTGGCGGCTTTACAGGCGCTGCTGAAAAAAAATCAGCACGGCAAATGTTTTGTCGATTTAAATTTACGCGCACCGTGGTGGAATGCGCAACAAAATGCGGAATTTTTAGCTTTGGCGGATTGGGTGAAATTAACGGATGAAGAATTGACACACGTCTGTCATTTAAAAAATCCTGCTATAGAAGATTTACATAAAGCCGCCAGCCAATTGCAACGTGAATATAAACTCGAAAGCGTGTTTATCACCCGCGGTGAATATGGTGCATTTGTAGTGAATGATAAAGGCCTCTTCGACGCCCATGCACCGAAAGTACTGAATTTAGTCGATACCATCGGTGCTGGCGATACTTTCACCGCCACCGCTATTGCCGGTAAATTATTAGGTTGGAGCGACGCAGACATTATTGAACGTGCTTGTAAACTCGCCGCAAAAGTGTGTGAGCAGTCGGGGGCGGTTACTCTCGACAAAAGTTTTTATCAGTTGATTATGTAATTGTAGGGGCCGCTCGCGAGCGGCCCGCATAAAAACAACGGGCGGGTCGCGACCCGCCCCTACATTAAATTTTTTAAAACCACTTCCCTCAACTCAATCAACTTGCCATGAAAAAAATGTCCCGTATCAGAGAAGCGAATTAAGGTAGCGGGATTATCATGCTGTTCCAACCAATCATACAAAACTTGCGGTTCAACAATTTCATCTTGCTCGCCCTGTACAATTAACCATGGGCAAGCAGGTAAAGGAAGTTTAGGAAATTCAGGATATTTTAAGGGTGGCGCGATGCTGATTAATTGCTGTAATTTATTTTTATAAGGCGATAAACTTGCCACCCGATAACTGACATACGAACCAAAGGAAAAGCCCGCTAAATACAGGGGCAAATCAGGATTGAGTTGTGCAACCCAATCCAACAATGCAATTAAATCTTCTGCTTCGCCAATGCCTTCAGCAAATTCGCCCGTGCTTTTTCCGACACCGCGAAAATTAAATCGCACGGTATGCATGTTAGCTTCATGAAACGCTTTGTGTAAAGTCGTCACCACTTTGTTATTCATCGTGCCCGCTTGCAAAGGATGCGGATGGCAAATGACGGCAATGCCGCGTGGGTTTTCTACTGCGACAGTCAACAATTCTAGCTCGCCATTAGGGATTGCCAATTGAAAATTAGCTTGCCCGGCTGGAAAAATTTGTGGATTGGTGCTATTTTGCATGGTAATAAAAAGTGTAGGGGCGGGTCGTGACCCGCCCGCGGGCCGCTCACGAGCGGCCCCTACAAAATAGTTTACAGGATCTCCTATGAAACGCAAAATCCCCACCGGCCGCAACCGCCCTTACGTGCGCTTATTCATTTTCTTTGTTATCGTTGCGATTGCATCTTCGATCTTTAAAAATCCAGAACTCTCTTTGGCCGTGTTATTACTGGTCGTGGTTTTATTAGCGTATTTATCGTTTGTCGAGCGTCACTCGGCGGTTGTGCAATTGGTTTATATGATTTATTACGCCTGGCTAATTTTCCATGTGATTACTAACTTCGCCTTGATTTATCAAAAACACGGCATTCTTTATAATGGCCTCATCGTGCACAATTATGCCGATTCTTTTTATTTCAGCATTGTCACTTGGACGACGCTGGGCAGCAATGATTTTACACCGACAGTGGCTTTGCGGATGTGGGTCGCAGCGGAAACGTTTCTGGGCTATATTTTTATGAGTTTATTTGTGGCCTTGTTACTCAACTTCCTGCATGTGAAGCAGCAAGATGATGAAACAGAAAATTAATAAAAATCCTTTGTATTCATTTAATAATTAATGTTATAATTCAGAAATGACCCAAACTATTGAATTCAAAATTTCCTACGATGGCCAAGCTTTGCAAAACCATTCTATGGACGTGCGCGATCTTGCCCCTTCTTTATTAGCCCTAGGAAAATTATTTGATGAAGCCAATCATATTTTAAACGGTGAAAAAACTTCTGTGAAATTGCAGGTACGTGCTCATGAGCTGGGCTCGTTTGAAATTTTATTTGAATTGTATCAATCCTTAGGTAACCAACTCTCACACTTTTTAACTAGCGACTTCGTTATTTCCGCACTTAATCTCAAAGAATTAATCCTAACCGGTACAGCTGGAGTGGTTAGTTTATTTGCCCTAATAAAAAAATTAAAAGGCAAAAATCCTGATAAATTAACTGATCTGGGTAATGGCATGATTAGAATAGAAACTGCCAATGAAAAAATTGACATCCCTCTCAATTTATTAAGACTTTATCAAGATGTTGCTGTCAGGCAGGCTACCGAAGAAATTTTAAGACCTTTAGAAAAAGAAGGAATTGAATATTTCAAGATTAAAGAAAAAAATAAAATTGTTGAAATAATTGCAAAGGAAGAACTAAATTCTTTTATTACACCAGAATTACCCGATGAGAAAATTGTTGTTTCAGAAACAGAAGCCGCATATTCCATTGTTTCATTGGCTTTCAAAGAAGATAACAAATGGCGCTTACACGATGGTAACTCAACCATTAGCGTAACTATTTCCGATAGCGAATTTAAAGAAAAAGTTGACCATAATGTCATCTCTTTTGCAAAGAATGATATTCTGCGTTGTAAAATAAAAGTAACGCAATGGAAAACATCTGCCGGGTTGAAAACAGATTATGAAGTTTTAAAAGTAATAGAACACATCCCTGCAGCCAAACAACTCTTGCTATTTGACGCTCCATAATACGTACCTTATCTCTAAGCTTTTCCAAAGATCTTGCCTCCAATTCAAAATATCTTAAGAATTATGGGAAATAATAAAAAGAATTTTATTGTCATTCTCATCGCGTAGCGATGGGAATCTAAGGTTTTGAAGCCATTTAAAAGCTGGATTCCCGCCTGCGCGGGAATGACAGCCGAGTATTAAAATTTGTCGTGTGCAAAAAGTATCGGTTTCAAAAACTGCCCGGTATAAGACTGCTCACATTGCGCCACTTGTTCCGGTGTTCCGGTTGCTAAAATGGTACCGCCTTTATCGCCGCCTTCGGGGCCTAAATCGATGAGCCAATCGGCGGTTTTGATCACATCGAGATTATGTTCAATCACCACAATGGTATTGCCATGATCACGCAAGCGATGCAAGACTGCAAGTAATTGCGCAATATCTTCAAAGTGTAAACCGGTCGTCGGTTCATCTAAAATATACAGCGTGTGACCGGTGTCGCGTTTGGATAATTCGCGTGCGAGTTTCACACGTTGCGCTTCACCGCCCGATAAAGTGGTCGCGGCTTGGCCGAGTTGAATGTAAGACAATCCCACATCGATCAGCGTTTGCAATTTGCGGGCGATCATCGGCACCGCATCAAAAAACACATGCGCTTCTTCGATGGTCATGTTCAACACTTCATTAATATTTTTGTGTTTGTATTTCACTTCTAAAGTTTCGCGATTATAGCGTTTGCCTTGGCAAACATCACAAGTGACATAAATATCGGCTAAAAAGTGCATTTCCACTTTAATGAGGCCATCACCCTGACACGCTTCACAGCGTCCACCTTTGACATTAAAACTAAAACGGCCGACTTTATAGCCGCGCGAACGCGCTTCAGGAGTCGCCGTAAAAATATCGCGAATTGCCGTGAAAATGCCAGTATAAGTTGCAGGGTTCGAACGCGGTGTGCGACCAATCGGGCTTTGATCGATGTCGACCACTTTATCGAAGTGTTCCAAACCCTCAATGCGATCGTGTGCGGCGGGTGTGAGAGTTTCAGCTTGATTCAATTCGCGCGCCGCCATCGGGAATAAAGTTTGATTAATCAGCGTGGATTTACCTGAGCCTGATACACCCGTTACGCAAGTAAATAAACCGACGGGAATTTCAATCGTAACATTTTTTAAATTATGTCCACGCGCGCCACAAATTTTTAATTGCCGCGATGGATCAACTGGCTTGCGTTGCGCAGGAATTGCAATTTGTTTTTTACCCGATAAATATTGACCGGTCACTGAATCCGACGCTTGCACGATATCGCTTAATGCACCGGCTGCGACAATCTTACCGCCGTGTATACCCGCGCCGGGGCCAATGTCAACAATAAAGTCAGCGGCACGAATCGCATCTTCATCGTGTTCGACAACGATCACGGTATTACCTAATTCTCGCAAGTGAAATAAAGTTTTTAATAAACGTGCATTATCACGTTGATGTAAGCCAATCGAGGGTTCATCGAGAATATACATCACGCCAACTAATCCTGAGCCAATCTGACTTGCGAGACGAATGCGTTGCGCTTCACCACCAGACAAGGTTTCGGCGCTGCGTGACAAGGTTAAATAATTTAAACCCACATTATTTAAAAAGCCTAAGCGTTCAACAATTTCTTTCAAAATTTTTTCGGCGATTTCTGCTTGTTTGCCGACTAATTTTAAAGTTTTGAAAAAAGTATGCGCTTGTTCAATCGGTAGCGTACTGATCTGCGGCAAAGCTTTATCACCGACATACACATGCCGCGCCATTTCATTCAAGCGCGCACCATTACAATCCGGACACACTTTTTGAGTTAAATATTTGGCTAATTCTTCGCGCACTAAATTCGAATCGGTTTCACGATAACGCCGTTCCATATTGTGCACCACGCCTTCAAAGGCATGGGTTTTAATAAATTTGCGGCCTTTATCGGTGATATAGGTAAATTTAATTTCATCATCGCCGCTGCCATATAAAATTAAATCTTGATATTTTTTGGCAAGCTTGTTGAAAGGTTTGTCGATATCGAAACCATAATGCTTGGCGAGTGAGGCTAACAAATGATAATAATATAAATTGCGTTTGTCCCAACCGCGAATCGCGCCCTCGGCTAAACTTAATTTTTCATTGTGAATGATACGAGTGGGATCAAAAAATTGTTTTACGCCTAAGCCATCGCAGGTGGCGCACGCACCCACTGGGCTGTTAAACGAAAATACGCGCGGCTCTAATTCGCTGATGCTGTACCCACAATGCGGGCAAGCGGCGTGTTCAGAAAATGTTTCATCGGGTTTATCGGCGTCATCCATCCACGCGAGCGTGGCTGTGCCTTCGGCTAAACCTAAGGCCGTTTCAAACGATTCGGCTAAGCGTTGCCGTAAATCGTCTTTTACTTTGAAGCGATCGACAACGACTTCGATGCTGTGATTTTTACGTAAATCTAATTTCGGTGCGCTATCTAATTCGTGTAATTCGCCATCGATGCGGGCGCGGATGAAACCGCGGCTGCGTAACTCGTCGAGCAATTGTAAAAATTCGCCTTTACGATTTTTGACCACGGGCGCTAAAATCATTAATTTGCTGTCGGCCGGATAAGCCAACACGCGATCCACCATTTGTGTCACCGCTTGCGAACTTAGCACCGTACCATGTGTTGGACAACGCGGCTCACCAACGCGGGCATATAACAAACGCAAGTAATCATAAATTTCGGTAATCGTGCCAACGGTTGAGCGCGGATTATGAGAGGTTGATTTTTGTTGAATGGAAATGGCGGGTGACAAACCTTCGATGGAATCGACATCCGGTTTTTCCATCATCGATAAAAATTGTCGCGCGTAAGCCGACAGCGATTCCACATACCGACGTTGCCCTTCAGCGTATAAGGTGTCAAACGCGAGCGAGGATTTACCGGAACCGGACAAACCGGTGATCACGATCAATTTATCGCGCGGTAAAGTGAGATCGATATTTTTTAAATTGTGCGTCCGAGCGCCACGGATGGTGATTTCGTTCATATGGTTTCCATTATTTTTAAATCCCCCCTGCCCCCCTTTTACAAAGGGGGGATCCCTGCATAAATATTGCTATTCTGATTTCCCCCTTTGGAAAAGGGGGATTTGTCTAGCTTAAAGTTTCTTAACGATACTTGATACTTTCGATTTAGCTAATTTGGCTTGCCAATGTTGTGCCATGGCTTTACTTTCAAACGGCCCCGCTTGCACACGATAACGCACACCGTTACCGGTGCGAACCGTTTGAATATGTAATGGAGTACCAATATCGCCTAAATTATTTTTATACGCTTCGGCTGAAGGTTTATCGCGAAAAATACCCAGTTGTAAAATATATGGTTTATTAACGATAGTGGGCGTCGGTGATTCTACCGGAGCCCCCGCTGTGGGCTGTGATTTGCTTGGTGAAGCAGCTATGTTACTCGCTGCCGGCTGCGCAGAAATAATGGTCGGAGCGGTGGGAAAAGCATTGCTATTGGCATTATCGCTGGTACTACTCACCTGCATTTTCGGCAGCATGGTATAAAACTCAAAATGCGGTTTATCACTCTCTGCGCTGCTGGCTTGCGTGAGAACCACAGCTGGTTTAGCGTTTTCAACCGGCGCACGTTTTTCATGTACGTGCGTATGATGCTTCCATAAGGCCAAGGCCGCAATAATGACGATCAAGACAATCACTGGCCACAGCCAACTGAAGCGCCGCGGCTTTTTGGCTTGAGAAGTTTTATTAGCGAGTTTGGCGTAGTCTTTTGGCATTTTCTTAGTTGTGAGTTAAATTAGTTGTGAGTTGTGAGGGATGAGTTGTGAGATCTTTGTAGTTAGCATTGTGAGAACTTTGAAAGTAAAAAATTGTTTTTGCTTTTTCTCACAACTGACAACTGACAACTGACAACTGACAACTAAGCGAAGCGTTCTGACAACTCACAACTTAAAAAATTGGCGCGCCCGACAGGAGTCGAACCTGTGACCTTTGGCTTCGGAAACCAACACTCTATCCATCTGAGCTACGGGCGCTGATTATAGTTGTGAGTTGTGAGGCTTGAGTTGTGAGATCTCACAACTGACAACCCACAACCCACAACTTTTTAAGGCGCAGTATTATCGCATAATTAATTGAATAAATCAGCGTGGGAGCCCGTTCTTTCTAAACGTAAAATTGTGTCTGTTTTGCTATAAATCAACAACCAATCTGGCTCAATATGACATTCACGAGTGCCTTTATAATTTCCTGATAAATTATGATCACGATAACGAGTGGCAAGTATTTCAGTAGCAGATAATTTTAAAATAATATCTCTAAGCTTTGCAGGGTCTTTACCTCGCTTTTGTAAGAGCTTCCAATCTCTTTTAAATTGGTTGGTTCGTTCAACTTCCAACATAACTAAATACCCAGATCTTTAAACAAAGCATCCGTTGAACTAAATTTTTTAACATTTTTCCCGGCTGCACTTTCACGCAAGGTTTTCTGGGTTTTTTTATTGGGGATCTTAACTTCAAATGGCAACCCTTTGCTAAGGTTAATTTGATTTAATAAAAGATTAATCGCATCAGACATCGTTAAACCTAATTTGCTTAAGGTATCCTCTGCATTTTGCTTTACCCGAGTATTAACTCGCGCTCTTACGATAGTGTCTTTAGCCTTAATGGCAACATTTCTTAACATAATTTAACCCCCCTCTATCCCTGACAGTATAGCTCTCTTGTAGCCACATCTCAAGTATCTTTTAACTTGACTATTTTAATCCGATAACATTAAACTCAAAGCCTATGCTCAATATCATCTGGCTTGCTCTTATTCTTTTATCCGTCATCATCGGCGCAGTGCATGGTACGCTGCCGCTGGTGGTGGCAGCGGTGACGGATTCAGCAAAAAATGCGGTGATGCTTGCGATTGGCTTAATTGGCATTATGGCCTTTTGGTTGGGCTTGATGCAGATCGCCGAAGATGCCGGTTTAGTCAAATTACTCTCGCGCCTCTTGAGCCCGATTTTACATTTTCTGTTTCCGGAAGTTCCCAAAGATCATCCTGCCATTGGCGCCATGACTTTAAACATCGCTTCTAATATGTTGGGGCTGAATAATGCCGCCACGCCATTTGGTTTGCGCGCGATGGCCGAGCTTGAGAAATTAAATCCGCTGCCAGGCACTGCGACGCATGCGATGTGTATGTTTGTGGCGATTAATACCTCCAGCGTGCAACTTATTCCTGCCACCGCCATTGCGCTGCTCGCCAGTGGCGGTGATCCGCATCCGACCAGTATTATTGTGCCGACTTTGATCGCCACTGCGTGTTCGACTGCGGTGGGGATTATTTCGGCAAAAGTGTTTTCGAAAGTTAAATGGTTTACGCCTCATCCGTAGGTCGGTTTACGCGAAATTCCGCGAAGCGGAATGAAGCAAGCCGACATTTTAAAACTAAACCCCGCTTTCACGGGAGCGACCTGCGGTCGTTTTTGTCGGCTTGTTCGTTTCGCTAACGCGAAACTCTCGTAAACCGACCTACGCGTTTAAAAGGAGAATCTCTTGCACAACTTCATCGACAATTTTTCTGATTATTTTTTCCTGCTCTTCGTTGCTGGGATTCCGCTCGCGGGTTATATCCGCAAAGTAAAAGTGTATGAATCGTTTGTAGTGGGCGCCAAAGGCGGTTTTGAAATTGCGATTAAAATTATTCCGTATTTAGTGGCGATCATTGTGGCGGTGGGCATGTTTCGCGCCGCCGGTGGATTTGATATATTAGGTGAGTTACTCGGGCCTGTATTAAATAAAATCGGTTTCCCGACCGAATTATTGCCACTGGCTTTCATGCGGCCTTTTTCCGGCAGCGGTGCCAATGGTATTCTGGCGGAAATTATTCAAGCCCATGGTGGCAATTCTTTTTTAAGCCATGCGGCTGCCACCATGATGGGCAGCACTGAAACCACGTTTTATGTCATCGCCGTTTACTTCGGCGCAGTTAGCATCCGCCGCACCCGCTATGCGGTGCCTGCGGGTTTACTCGCCGACATTACCGGCGCGATTATGGCCGTGGTTGTGACGCGCTGGTTTTTCCAGAGCTAAAAGCTGCGTATAATTAATTTATAGTTAGCTCTTTAATGAGGACCTACAAATGGACAGTCAACCCACTACTACTAACTTTATTTTTCAACCATTTTTTCATACCCTACAAGTAAGCTTTGCGGCAATACAAAATGATATACAGCAAGCAAGTTATCTCTATCGAGATTCAAGTCCTATACAAGAAATTTATGATAACCACTGTGAATTATTTAGTACCTTACTAAGGTTATATGTAACACGTGGAGTAGCTATCGATGAGTTAATTATATCAATGCCACCTGACCAGCAAGATTGTCTGTGCCAGCAAATCATACATTTTTACAAATGTGCTGTTGGCATTCATCATATACTGCAACATGCTCCTCGTTCATCGAGCCTGCCTGGAGCTGCTGGTATTGACACAAGATTTGCGAATGTATATTCAGCGATAATGCGCTTATATGAACAATTAACGACGTGGTGGCAGTGCTGCCCCCAACCAAATCCCTGTAATGATTTAAATCTATGGGCTACATATGTATGGAATGGCAACATTCCTCCTTCTTTTAATCCCGCTTTATGGGAGGGCTTAGTATCGGAATTTTTACAACTAAGACAGAAGTGGCTTGCGATTGTGCCCGGATTATTTTTACAAGTGATGGAGATGGAACGAGAACGTGATTCGCGAGCTTCAACACCAGATAGGTCGCCCTCTCTTACTTTTCCGGCATCCTCTGCACCGCCCTCACCCTCGGCAACTAGAGCGCCATCTTCGTCTCCTCCCTTCGCCGCTTACAATGGAACTCTTCCGTACGCAGCTGCTATAGAAGAAGCGATGAGACGTTCTGCTTTGGAAAATCCACCTTCGCCGGGACTTCAACAGATGTCACCACTACAACAGTCCCCATCGCCCCCCGCGGTGTCTTCTTCGCCAACTTTATCGCCGGGAACGCGGGCATGGAGCGTGGGGCCTTCCCAAGCACCAACAAGATCACCTGTATTACGTTTTAACTCTCCCGCAGGACAATATCAATTTGCCCGGGATTCTCCACAAGAGCAGAGAATGTTAGAAGCTGCTCTTGCAGCGTCGTTAGCACTAAGCTCTCCGCTAAGAACTCGTCTCTCACGCAGTCCTTCTCCACCAAGAAGTAGTCCACCGTAAGAAAAAATTCTTTTACGCTGCAAGCGAAGACCCACACCCGCAGGTCGTTTGCGCGTTGGGATTTTTGATCGCGCTATGCTGTGCCTGCGGGTTTACTCGCCGGCATTACCGGCGCGATTATAGCCGTGGTTGTGACGCGGTGGTTTTTTTGAACACTTCATTTGTTTTTTGCAAAAGCTCATCCATACTTACCTAATCTTAATAAACCAGAGGCACGCTCTATGGGCAATACTTCTTCTTCTGCTCGCCAAGCAACCCCCGCAGCACCGCCGATTAGCGATGCTATCAACTCTCTTCTAAGTTTGAAGCCAGATTTTCAGAGGGTAGCAGACGGATATCAGGTTCTTAATATAAACCCGACAAACATATTGGGCGAATGGGAAGTGAATTTAGATTGGGGCTGTCGGATACTAAGGTTGCTTGACAACCCACAATTTTTACAAACAAATTTGAGCGACCTTCCTCATTGCTTAAATGTAATAGCGCTTCTTAATGCTTATTGTTTGTTTTATCTACGTCTTTTGTCTAGCGCAATGCAAAACTTTTATGCTGAACCAGAGCTGATAACTCACTGTGGAGAAAGGTTTGTTACAGCTTATCAGCACACAGGGGCTGTGTATGTTGCTTTGTATGGTATTATTTATAAACGACAACCTGATGCGCATAGCTGGAGACAAAATTTTCAATCAGTATCAGAGCTTAATGCGCAGTTTAAGAAATTACAAACTAATATCGCTTTCTCCCTGTGGCTTCTAGGACAACCCAGACCGGCAAGCGTCGATATGCCAGTACTGCCCAGCTTTTTGTTACCTCCACAGCGACGTTGGTCTATTGCACCTGACCCTAGGGATTTTCCTCCAAGGCAACATTACAAAATATGGCGAGCAAATTTTGAGCCACCACCCGACAAAACCTTTGCTGACGAGATAGATACTTGGCAAAGTAACCAAGACACGATATCACAATTCTGTGCGCAGCCTTTTACGGGACCAAAACAAATTGGAAGCCAGGAGCTTATTCAATATCGTATTGTAGAACGACGTGATGTTTCTCTACAGCAGGCTTTATGTGGGTACCGTGCCATTTTAGGTATTGCAGATTGGGAAGGAAACATAACTCGTGATGGCGTAATTAAAGAACTTGTTCACAAGGGCCTACAGTCTCCCTTTGCGGAAGTGAAAGAGGCCGTGCTTGAGTTAGTTTACATCGACTTTAAAGAAGCAATGATGCACCTTGGTCTACCTGATCCTGAGAAGACGCGCCTTTGTCCACCTGATGCTGAAGAACTGTCTGAGTCCGAAGAAGAAATTCGTCAACGGTTAGAACAAAATTTTGCTTGTTTAGGAATCTGGCATCTTAAAAATATCCTCACCAGTCATCAGGAATATTTCTCTTCTTTTCATTCTGGTTCTTTTGCTGATGCAACTAAATTTCATGATAATCATAGGAAATACTTTTGTAATGTTGATGTTCTAACGCAGTACTTACAAGAATATGTCGGTAAGAATCCTGAATATATCCCCAATTATCATGGCGTTTTAACGGCATTTGCCATTATAAACAATAGAATTCCACATGGTGTGGAAATAAATTGGCGCCTCCTGCTACCGAGTGTGACATATGTTCCAGCTCCTTTATCACCTCCTATAACACAGCATTTAACGTTTAATCACGCTGAACACGTTTGGATTTTACATGCGACGCCCAACCACTTTCAAAGAATACGAGTCGTTGCTTTCAGTGGAAACCTAGACGCATCTCCCTTGTTTACTGCTTCACCGCCATCTTACTTATTATCAGCAGCAGAAGAAAGGGATATACAATTCGCAGTGCAATCCTTAATACAAGAAACAGAACAAATTTTTCATGTTAGACTAAAAGAGCGTGAGCAATTAGCAATACGGCTAGCGAATGAGTATCGCAAATTATTAGGCGAAGGTGCAAAAATCGATGAAATAACTACTGTTGCGCGACGAAAAGTAACCACAATAGCTCACAATCAAGCGGCGACAGCATCCGCACCCACTCCCGCAGGTAGAAATTCGCCCCTTCCGGCAAGAAGGGGATCCTTCTCGACAGCTCGTTCTCCATCACCTCCGCCAGGCGCCAATCCCAATGGCGGATGGGTAAGCGTTGGCGGGCAGCAAGTGTGGATCACGTAGTAACTTTTATGCCGAAAACGACGAACCACAACCGCAAGTAGTTTGTGCTTGTGGATTTTTGATCACGAATTGTTCGCCATTGGCATCTTCTTCAAAGCCAATGGTCGCGCCTTCAAGATATTGCAGGCTGGTAGGGTCGACGAGTAAAGTCACATCATCGGTCGTGATGGCTTCGTCATCGTCTTCTTGTGTGTCGGTAAAACTGAATTCATATTTAAAACCGGAGCAGCCACCACCGGCAATCGCTAAACGCAATTTGGTGTCGGGGCCTAATTCGTCGTCTTCATCTTCGGCAATCAAACGCTGCACCCGTGCTGCTGCTTCGGTGGTGAAAGTAAGCACCGGCGTAGTAGCTTCAGCTTCTATCACTTCATTGACCGCCGGCGTTTTTTCTGGCGCAATTGCCTCTGTTACCGGGTCGGTAAACAGTTTTTCAATAGCTGCGTTGTCTTTATCAAACAAGGTTGGCGAAATCGGGGAATTAGCAAATTTTGTAGTGGCCATAATAAACTCCAATTGTGCAATATTATACCATTTTTCAGATGATTGAGACTTCCAATTTACAGGTCAAAAAGCTTTCTGGAATATGTTACAATCCTCAAAAAAGAGGATCCACCATGAAAATTATCACCACTTTATTCTTACTTTTGGCTGGCTTAAGTACTGCACTAGCTGATTCCGCTGCGCCTGCACCCACCGCTTCGGCGCCGAGCAGCGCGGCATCGGCTAGCCCTACTGTTGCCATCGTCCCTGTCCCAACTGCAACCTTGCAACTGGTACAAAAGGATAATCGCTTGCATGCTTATGTGGTGGTGGAATCACCGGTGCAAACCGAATCTTCTGTCAGCATTCAATGGACGGCTCCCGCGCATAGCGGCTGTATGTCCAGCACTTTTCCGCTGACTTATCGCGGCAAACTTTATCACACCCACGCATATCGCACGGTGGTGTTTGGTTTACCGAGCAATAAAACACGTGTCTGCTCAGGCACTTGGCAAGTTGCGGTGCTCGATGCGCAAGGCAATGTGTTAGTCAGCAACACCGCCGTCGTGACAGCGCCCGCACCGGTTGCTGCAACAACACCGGCTGCAGCTGCTAGCGCGCAGTAAAAATTCTGTGGTCAATAAAAAATACCGCGCTAGCCGCGGTATTTTTTTGTGTGTTTATAACGTTACGGTCCCATACTGATTTTATTCGTCGCCAATTTTTGCTGCCAACGCGTCCATTCAGCTTGTTCATCGGTTAAAGTAATCAGCGAGTTAAATTTATAATTTTCATTCGGTGCACAAGTAATATTAGCGCCGGTTCTAACGGTTGTTTGTTCTACCTGACAACATTTATCCACGCGACTGCGCACTTTGCCAACGCACTGGAGATTCGGTTTACCCGGCGCGCCATAAAATTCATAATCAAAACGCGTCTTCTTAGCGGTGACATAGGCAATCACATTGTTTACGATTTTATTATTGTAATTAACCGGCGTGGAAGATTTGGGTTCCAACTTATATAAATCCACCATCATGAGTCCTGAAGTGCTGTACGGCATTGCGGTCATTGAAGGTAATAGGCCACTGCGCACCACGCGATTATTTTCAATCGTAATGTCATGCCCGGCTGGCAAGACCAAACCCCAGGCTTGCGAACCCACGATTTGATTATTAAACGTATGCACAAAGCTACTCACGTATTGCGGATCTTTTAAACGCGCTAAATAATCGCCGGAGTTAATACCGGAACCACCATAATGAAATGTGGTCGTCGGTGCGCCGCCGTAAACGCCTTGAATATAATTATCGTGAATTAAAATCGGTTGTTGTGTCGATGCGCCACTGGAACTCATGATCAAAATCACATCTTCCATCGCACTTTGGCCCGGTTGATTAATAATTTGATTCCAGGCAATTTCAATATTGGGATCCGATAAAAATCCGACGACACTCACGAAATTGACGTGGAAATGATCATCATGCACACGAGATTTTCCGGGCGCGCTCGGAATATAACTATCGCTCACACCACCATTTTCTAAGCGTCCATCTAAATTATTGACAATGTTATAACGCACTTGAATCGTGGCATTGCTGCTGCTGGGTACGCTGTCAGCTTTGCCGCGCTGCATATTCCAAATGCTCATGCCGGCAGTATGATCAAAACGATTGTGCTCTACTACCAAATAATTAAACGTTCCATCTAATACACGCGGCCGGGAATAATTTTCTAATTGCGGATTAGTACCAGAAATTACGCAGTTTTTCAGAGTCAAATGCGCACCCGGTACGGTTTTAATCAGCAACCCCGGCCCTTTGATATTGCAATTACTGAGCGTCACTGGATCGGTAGTTTGAATATCGACGGCCGGTGTTTGCGCGGACGTGCTTGCCCAATTGCCTTGGTACGCTTGAGAAGATCCTTGAGTGATTTTAATCGGCTGCTGATAACTTACCTCAGCATAAACCAAATTGATTAAACTGAAACTTACCAGAAATATAATAGTTTTGATCATTAGCCACCTCAGAGAAATTTTAGACGACTAATTTATGCCTCTTGTAATATAAAGTCAATGCTCTATACTTATTTCGACAATCATTTAAGGAGAATTCACATGTCGCAACATTTCGATGCCCTAGTAGTGGGCGCAGGTCCCGTCGGTTTATTCATGGCCAATGAGTTAATGCGTCATGGTCTCAGTTGTAAAATCATTGATAAAAAATCCGGTTTAAGTACGCAATCCAAAGCGCTGGGCATTCATATCCGCACGCTGGAAGCTTTTTATGATACTGGCATCATTGACGATGTGTTAGCGCGTGGCCACAAAGTGCATGGTGTGTTATTTAAATCCAAAGGTAAAGTGATCGCCGATAATACCTTCGGTCATGTTGATGCACTGTATGATTATTTAATCGATTTACCGCAAGATGAAACCGAAGCCGTGTTAAATGAACACTTAATTAAAAAAGGCAATGCGGTTGAGTGGAATACTGAATTACTGCGTTTTGAGCAAGACACACACGGCGTGACAGCAACCATTAAAAATGCCGCCGGCCAAGAATCTACCATCAGTGCTGATTGGTTGATCGCGTGTGATGGCTCACACAGTACCGCGCGGCAGTTACTGAATATTGATTTTGTCGGCGCTGAGTATAAAGAAAAATGGTGGCTCGCTGATATTTATATCGATTGGGAATTGCCCAACGATCGGATGGTTATTTATTTAGCTGATAATGGCCCCACTGCCTGTTTCCCGATGAATAATCATCGTTATCGCTTAGTGATGGCCGCGCCGAAAAGCAACATTGAAAATCCCAGCTTTGATGACATTAAAAATTATTTTGCCAAATATTGCCCCGATAAAGCTACTCTACGCGATCCTTTATGGATTACCGCGTTTTATCTGCATCACCGCCAAATTCAACAGTATCGTAAAGATCGGGTGTTCTTTGCTGGCGATGCGGCGCATATTCACAGCCCCATGGGTGGACAAGGCATGAATACCGGCATTCAAGATACGTATAACTTAGCGTGGAAATTGGCCTTAGTGCAAAAGAAAATTGCTCCCCCCGATATTTTAGACAGTTATCATGCAGAGCGTTATCCGGTCGGGAAAAAAGTATTACACGAAACCGATAAAATGACCAAGATGGTGCTGGTAAAAAATCCTATCGCCACTTTTTTCCGCAATAAAGTGCTTTCCTTGGTGAGTTCGTTTGATAAAGTGAAAGATAATATTATGAATAATATGGCGCAATTAACCATTGCGTATGAAGACAGCCCCTTGGTTGAACAGTATGGTAAATTAGCGATTCAAGCGGGTACTCTAATACCTAATATTAATTTGCAAGCTGCAAGTGGTCGGTCGCAACGTTTGTTTGATATTGTCAAAGGCACGCAACATCATTTATTTTTATTTGCCGGTGTTGATAATTCTTTGCAGCTAGAGGAAGCGCAAAAAATTGCCGTACATTTACCGTCTGCAATCATTGTGCATTTGGTTGGCAATGGCGAAAAACCTGCGGCATGGAGCGGCAACTATTGGCGCGATGTTAATCAAACTGCGCAACAGAAAATCGGTGCAAAACAATCAGTTGCAATGCTGGTGCGTCCTGATAAATATATTGGCTTTTTGCAAATACCTTTCGAAGCGAAAACATTGCAAGATTATTTGGCGAAGGTTTTTGTATTTTAATTTCATGCCCGTCATTCCCGCGAAAGCGGGAATCCAGATTTTAAACGATGTTTGAGCTGCGCTTCTGGATCCCCGCTTTCGCGGGGATGACTAAATCAAATACTTCTCGCGAATTAAAATAAGATATAATTTAGAAAATATGACAACTCACTATCCCCTCAATACCGGCGAGCGTGACGCGCTGCGCCTGCAGCGCTTGCACGATATTTATGCGCCTTACACTCAAACTTTTTTGCAAGCCGCGGGATTACAATCTGGCATGCAGATACTGGAAGTCGGTTGCGGCACTGGCTTGATGGCCATTTTGCTAGCGCAAGCAGCAGGTCCCAATGGGCATGTGGTAGCAATCGATCGCTCTGCTGAACAATTACAAATTGCCAAACAAAATGCGCAACGGGCAGGGGTTGATAATATTGAGTTTATTTGTTTAGATGTACTCAATATCAAAAGTTTGAACCGACAATTTGATTTTATTTATGATCGCTGGTTGCTGATGTTTTTGCCCGCCCCCTTTGCTACGATTAGAGATTTATTTTCAATGCTAAAACCCAATGGCATTTTAACGACTGAAGAAGCTTCCTTTTTTAATCTCGGTCTTTATAGCTATCCAGCTGTTTCTGCAGTGCAAACTTGGGGTGAAATTTTTGGCAAAAGTTGTGCTGTGGGGAAAGCGGATGGGTATTTAGCAGATAAACTTTACTCTTACTATCAACAAATCGGTTGTCAAAATATTGTTTTAAAAATGCATCAACCGGTATTGACTACACCGATTGAAAAAAGTGTGCTTGCCTTAGGGGCTTATAGTTTCCAAACTCTTGCTTTGCAAAATGGTTTTTTAAGCGAAGAAGATTATCAAAAATTTATTGCAGAACTCACCCAACTAGAAACGCAAGATGTCATGATTGTGTTTGTACGGAATGCCTTGATTCGAGGAAGAAAGCCAGGGTAAACTACGTGGATCGTCATCCCCGCGCATGCGGGGATCCAGCAAGTAGGTCGGCTTACGGCGCGTAGCGCCAAGCCGACAAAAGATTTAAAAACATGGGCGGCTCGCGAGCCGCCCCTACAGATAGGGAATCTAACCATGCTTAAAAAATATAGTTCGCTGTTTGCCATCGTTTTATTAACGCTTTTTTCTTGTGCTGGTTTTGCCGTAACTTCTCCCAATAAACACATCATCATTTACGTGTGGGATGGTTTGCGGCCTGATTCGGTGACGCAACAAACCACGCCGAACTTATATAAATTTATGCGGCAAGGCGTGCAATTTACTGATCAACATTCGAGTTATCCAACTTTTACCATGATGAATGCCGCCAGTTTTGCCACCGGTGATTTTGCCGGTAAAACTGGATTTTTTGGTAATACTTTATGGGATAACAAAGTTCAGGGTAACGATGCATGGAACAAGCCTATCGATTTTCAACAACCGGTGTTTACTGAAGATTATAAAGTGCTACAAGATTTAGACAGCGATGAATTAATTCTTGTGCAGACTTTATTTCACGCAGCGCAACAAGCCGGCATGACAACTGCTGCCGTGGGAAAATCCGGCCCGGCATTTTTACAAGATTATAAACAGGCTGGCATTGTATTCGATGAAATGCACGCTTACCCTTTAAGCTTTGCCAAACAATTGCAAGCGGATGCTTATGCGTTACCAAAATTAACGCCGAATGCATTTCCCGCTGGCGAATTAAGCTTAGCCACAAATAATGGCAATCCCACCGGCGCAGGTGTTACTGTTTATATGCAAGATGGCGTGACGGCGGATCCAACCGATGCATCGGGTTCACCTTACTCAAAAGCCAACGAGTACATGATGCAAGTGTACCTCAACGAAATTTTGCCGAAAGATAATCCGCAACTCTCCGTGATTTGGATGCGTAATCCTGATACGACTGAACATGCTTATGGTCCTGGTACCGCTGATTATTTAGCCGCCTTAGCCAGCAACGATAAAATGCTCGGCCAATTGCAAGCCAAATTAAAAACATTAGGGCTATTAAATTCAACTGATATTATTATTGTTTCGGATCATGCGCACAGTCATGTGTCAGGTCCGGTGAGTCAGTATCCCTTGCGCACTGTACAAAATGGCAATGTCGGTCAACTTGATCCGAATGGTTATTCGGTATCCGGCGTAATTCGCACCGCACCTTTATTAGATGCAGCGGGTTTTCATGCGTATGATGGCGAAGGCTGTCGTTATAATCCGGTGTTATCCGGCATTAAAGCCGATGGCAATAATTTATACCCAACACTCACCGATAAAGATGGTTCTGCGTGTGGTGAAGCGGGACAAGCTTACACGACGCCGGCTTATTGGGTGCCACAAAAATTACCGCGTGATGCGATCATCATCGCGCAAAATGGCGGCAGCGAATATTTTTATATTCCGTCACACAATAAAAAATTAGTCACTAAAGTGACACGTTTTTTACAAAGCCATACCCAATATGGGCCGGTGTTTATCGATGATAAATACTATCAAAACATCGCCGGCACTTTGCCGATGTCGGCTGTGAACATCATGAATCCGCTGGGTCGCTCGCCCGATATTATTGTGAGCTTTAATTATGATGTACAAACGAAAATTAATGGTTTGCCCGGTATCGAATTTTCGGATTTAGCTAACAGCCGCGGCATGCATGGCACGTTTAGCCCGATTGATGTACATAATTTTCTTGCTGCGAGTGGCCCGGATTTTCGTGAGCAGTATCGCGATCAATTACCGAGCGGCAATGTCGATGTGGCGCCTACCATCGCGTATCTTTTACAATTGAATTTGCCAAACACTGATGGCCGTGTGTTGCGTGAAGCATTGCAAGGTAATACTGAAACCGTTTACAAAGTAAAAGCAGTTGCTATTCAACCGATAAAGCGCGCTGTTGATTTGCAAATGTTGGATAGCTTAAATCAAGTGGTATTGCAAAAAACCACTTACACTATTTTGCTGCAAACTAAACAGTTAACCGATAACCAGGGCCATGCTTACACATATTTTGATTTTGCCAAGGCAGTACGGAATTGAAAAACCCCGCCAATTTTCATTAGCGGGGTTACGTACCCCAAACACTGATTAAGATTTAGGCGGGTTGATCGTCTGACATTGATAATAATATGCGTAAGCATAGGGGTTAACCAACTCATTGGCTGCAGATCCGGCAACGCCACTGATCGTGGTTGGTGTGGTATAGTAAATATAATTGATCTTCAGATTATTAGCACTGGCATAAGCAAGCGCTTTTTTCTTCAACGCTTTGGTACCACCCATATCTGCATTCAGAGACGTGAATTGACCTTCTGATTTTAATATACTCCACCGATAATGAGTATTGGCAACAGCCATACATCCCCAGGCTGTAGTAGGTTGAATATTACCCCACTGTACTTCTGTGCCATTGGCTAACGTTTCAGTATCAACGGTTTTAATGATAGTTTCTTGCGAGCCGCCGGTTACGGTACAGGCCGACAATATTGCCGCGGCCAAGCAAGCTGCCACCAAGGGCGGTGCTTTGTTTAGTATGGTTTGAAGTTTCATGTTTGTTCTCCGGATTAAAATG
The DNA here is from genome assembly GCA_013285995.1 of Gammaproteobacteria bacterium. Taxonomy (GTDB): domain Bacteria; phylum Pseudomonadota; class Gammaproteobacteria; order JABDGN01; family JABDGN01; genus JABDGN01. The sequence goes on along the minus strand of JABDGN010000010.1, from coordinate 5,984 downwards.
TTTGAATATTATAGAACTAATAAACAAAAAATCAAACTCCAGCCATTTTTATTGTGCCGCGACTTCCGCGATGAAATCATCCAGCATTTTTTTATCAACATGCGCGCCGGTTATGATGTGCGCAATATCGCCCTGGGTTGCTAAAGCCCATTTTTTAACAATCGCTTGATTGGGTTTGGGAAACACCACGATGTGAGAGTGGTCATGTCGCCAAGCTTGGATACCTGCTGCTTTAAATTTTTTAATCGCATAATCGGCTTTCTCGATATTACTTGCGACAATTTCTGGTAAATTATTATCGTGAAAAAATTTCTTCCAAAATACGAGTACGGTAAATCCATTGCGTGAACCGGTTAAAGTGGGATCGCTGTTATAAATATATTCCACATGTTCATGAAAATTTTTCAGTGCTTGTTGTTGGCATAAAAAAATTCCGCAGGGAAATGGTGCGCCGATTAATTTGTAACCGCTAACAGTTAAGCTATCAATATCAGCCAACGTAAATTTTTTTGGGCTGTCCTGAAACGGTAAAATTGCACCATGCAGAGCGCCATCGCAGTGCAGATAATAATCTTGGATGCCAGCTTCTGCTAAACAGGTTTTGATGGCAAAGATATCATCAATCGCACCGGTCATGACGGTTCCAATATTGGCCACAATGATGGCCGGTAGATGCGCGTGTTGTTTGAGTGCTTGTGTTAACGCAGCGTAATCCATTTCACCTTTCTCTTGTGCGGCGACTTCTACTCCTTTGGCACGCGTTAAAGTAATGGCTTTGCGAACGCTATAATGACTGGCTTGATTGTAGTAAACAATTCCATTCGGATAATGGGCCAAGCCCAAGTGTACACCTAAAATATTGCCTTCGGTGCCGCCAGAAGAAACATAACCCCAATAATTTTTTGGCTGCTGATACAGCTTGGCAAAATAATCAATCACTTCACATTCTAAATCATGCGTGTTGAGTTGATAATTACTTTCTTTGGCAAATGGATCGCCGCAATTGTTGAGGCACATATCCAAAAACGGTGCTAAATCGTGATAATGAATATTATTATTTGGTGGGTAACCCAAGGAGGTTTTTTTCAGCTTGAGCAAATTTTCGTATTTATTTTGGAGTCTGGTATTTAGCATTTTGATATCTCGTTTAGATGGGCTGTCGGCTTGGTCGTTTCGCTGATCGCGAAACTCTCGTAAACCGACCTACGCCCCTCGATAAATATTATACTGGTAGATGGGCTGTCGGCTTGGTCGTTTCGCTAGTCGCGAAACTCTCGTAAACCGACCTACGGCCCTCGATAAACATTATACTGGTAGATGGGTTGTCGGCTTGGTCGTTTCGCTGATCGCGAAACTCTCGTAAACCGACCTACGCCCCTCGATAAACATTATACTGGTAGATGGGCTGTCGGCTTGGTCGTTTCGCTGATCGCGAAACTCTCGTAAACCGACCTACACGCTTCGATAAACATTGTACACTTTCCGATAACGCTTTTACATAAAAAAACCCCGCTAATTTGCATTAGCGGGGTTACTTTTTCGAGCTAAAAAATCCAGCATTAAGTTTTAGGATTAACATCCGAACCCATTCTCATGGAGCAGGCTGATAGAAAAAGCATGGCGCAGCAACTTAAGATTAATACGATTGATTTAGACATATTTGTTTACCTTTTATTACGTAATTACTTTTAACCTAAAAAACGCTGCAAGCACCGTGTGGGTATAGACACTGCACTGAAAATTATCCAATATTTTTTATTTCTTTGAGGGTGTTTCTCACGATAAACATTGCACATAAAAAACCCCACTAAATAGAATAACTAACGTCCAGAAAAAGGCCAGTAATCTGTACCGTTTTGCGAGCAGATTCAACGGACGAGAAGATAAAACATAAGGTTGCAAAGGCATATCCGGCGCGATAAGTAAGTTAACTAGTTGGCTTGTGATGCCACGCGATTTTTTATAATCTTGAATTTTTGTCCACACTTTTTCTAACATAGTCGTTTTAAGAGCTGAAAGTTTATTAGCTGATTTTACTTTTGATGCAGCAGAAGAGGGCTGCGCGCCAACTAGAGAATTTTGATCGACAGCTCCAAACGGTTTGTCATCCGATAAAGAAATGATACGAAATAAGCCTAACGCATATACCGTATCACCTGGGAAAAAGCATGTTTCTGTAATGCGATATTTAGTGCGCCAACCGAACAAGCCACGCTGTGAAAACATTGACGTTGCGAGCAACTGTTTTGGTAGCAAATTCTCAGGAATAGTTTTGCTTACTTGGCGTTTGATTTTACCTCCATCAGTAATCGTGTTATAGGGTGGCACGATTAGGCATTCACAGCCCTCTTCACTAAGCAAAAACGATTGGTCACTATTCTTGATCAGGATCGGCGACCAGCGATATCCACGACGGCGCTCAATAATGTACTGATACCAACAACAAGAGGTGCCTGTCAGCGGAGCAGTCACTAAGTCCCCACAAGCTTCAATTGTTCCTAATAATTTTACATATTCTTGTGAGGCATAACGAATTTTAAAAGCAGGCGCATTTTGAATAGCTTGCGCGCTTTTCAAATAGAAAAAAATTAGTCTACCTATGTGATAGCCAGCATAAATTAAGATTATTAAGAGATAGATCTGATGTGGCATAAGATGAGAGATACTTTAAAATTTTTATAGTAGTGTTATCTCTTATATAAACATAAGAAAACCCCGCTAATTTGCATTAGCGGGGTTTGGATAAAAAGCCTGACAGTGTTCTACTTTCACATAAGGAGACCTTACACTATCATCGACGCTAAGCGGTTTCACTTCTGAGTTCGGGATGGGATCAGGTGGTTCACGCTCGCTATGGCCGTCAGGCAAAGACGTTTGTCATAGAATCATCAGTAGGCGCCGCTCGCGAGCGGCCCGTCCTAATTATTCTACTGGATTCCCGTTTACACGGGAATGACGAATACTGTTTAACTTTAAGGTAAAGCTGATTGCAAAATATATTTGTATATTCGCACTTAATCAATTTAATTATAGAGTTTTGGTTTGTAGATTTAGTTTGTCGGCTTGTCTTTCGGGCGGGTCAAGCCCCGCCCCTACAAAAAACCGACCTACTTCTACATTCCTCAATCATGGTTCTAAAAACCACTTAATATTATATGATCAAGCCTCACGAGCAATTAGTATTGGTTAGCTCAATGCCTCACAGCACTTACACACCCAACCTATCAACGTTGTGGTCTACAACGGCTCTTTAGGAGAGTTAAACTCTCGGGATATCTTATCTTGAGGGAGGCTTCCCGCTTAGATGCTTTCAGCGGTTATCCCGTCCGACCATAGCTACCCGGCAATGCCACTGGCGTGACAACCGGAACACCAGAGGGTCGTCCACTCCGGTCCTCTCGTACTAGGAGCAGCTCCTCTCAAATATCCAACGCCCACGGTAGATAGGAACCGAACTGTCTCACGACGTTCTAAACCCAGCTCGCGTACCACTTTAAATGGCGAACAGCCATACCCTTGGGACCTGCTTCAGCCCCAGGATGTGATGAGCCGACATCGAGGTGCCAAACACCGCCGTCGATATGAACTCTTGGGCGGTATCAGCCTGTTATCCCCAGAGTACCTTTTATCCGTTGAGCGATGGCCCTTCCATGAAGAACCACCGGATCACTAACACCTACTTTCGTACCTGATCGACCCGTCGGTCTCTCAGTTAAGCACCCTTATGCGTTTGCACTCATAGCATGATTTCCGACCATGCCGAGGGTACCTTCGTGCTCCTCCGTTACTCTTTAGGAGGAGACCGCCCCAGTCAAACTACCCACCATACATTGTCCCCGATCCGGATGACGGACCTAGGTTAGAACCTTAAAATTATCAGGGTGGTATTTCAAGGTTGGCTCCACTATCGCTAGCGCGACAGCTTCAAAGCCTCCCACCTATCCTACACAGACAAGTTCAAAGTTCAATGTAAAGCTATAGTAAAGGTTCATGGGGTCTTTCCGTCTAGCCGCGGGTACACTGCATCTTCACAGCGATTTCAATTTCACTGAGTCTCGGGTGGAGACAGTGTGGCCATCGTTACGCCATTCGTGCAGGTCGGAACTTACCCGACAAGGAATTTCGCTACCTTAGGACCGTTATAGTTACGGCCGCCGTTCACCGGGGCTTCGATCAAGAGCTTCGCTTTCGCTAACCCCATCAATTAACCTTCCGGCACCGGGCAGGCGTCACACCCTATACTTCCACTTTCGTGTTTGCAGAGTGCTGTGTTTTTAGTAAACAGTCGCAGCCACCTGGTATCTTCGACCGGCAAAAGCTAAAGGAGTAAATCCTCTCACCCTCGCCGGCGCACCTTCTCCCGAAGTTACGGTGCCAATTTGCCTAGTTCCTTCACCCGAGTTCTCTCAAGCGCCGTAGTATTCTCTACTTGTCCACCTGTGTCGGTTTTGGGTACGGTTCAGACTTACCTGAAGCTTAGGGACTTTTCTTGGAAGCATGGTATCAGTTACTTCACTCAATAAAGAGCTCGTACTCGTATCTCGACATTAACGAACAGCCGGATTTGCCTAACTGTTCTGCCTACATACTTCAACCGGGACAACCAACACCCGGCTAACCTAACCTTCTCCGTCCTCCCATCGCAGTAAATCTAAGTACGGGAATATTAACCCGTTTCCCATCGACTACGCATCTCTGCCTCGCCTTAGGGGCCGACTCACCCTGCTCCGATTAACGTGGAGCAGGAAACCTTGGACTATTGGCGTGCAGGCATTTCACCCGCATTATCGTTACTCATGTCAGCATTCGCACTTCTGATATCTCCAGCAGGCTTCTCAACCCACCTTCGCAGACCTACAGAACGCTCCTCTACCGCTTACACCTTAGGTGTAAACCCGTAGTTTCGGTACATAACTTAGCCCCGTTACATCTTCCGCGCAGACCGACTCGACCAGTGAGCTATTACGCTTTCTTTAAAGGATGGCTGCTTCTAAGCCAACCTCCTGGCTGTTTGTGCCTTTCCACATCGTTTTCCACTTAGTTATGATTTTGGGACCTTAACTGACGGTCAGGGTTGTTTCCCTTTTCACGACGGACGTTATCACCCGCCGTGTGTCTCCCGTGCTGAACTTGTTGGTATTCGGAGTTTGCATCAGTTTGGTAAGGCCCTAAAGCCCCCCTAGCTGAAACAGTGCTCTACCCCCAACAGTTATACACGAGGCGCTACCTAAATAGCTTTCGAGGAGAACCAGCTATCTCCAAGTTTGTTTAGCCTTTCACCCCTAGCCACAACTCATCCCCTGGCTTTGCAACGACAGTGGGTTCGGACCTCCAGTGCATGTTACTGCACCTTCATCCTGGTCATGGCTAGATCACTTGGTTTCGGGTCTACTCCCAGCAACTTAACGCCCTTTCAGACTCGATTTCTCTACGGCTCCCCTATTCGGTTAACCTCGCTACTGAGAGTAACTCGCTGACCCATTATACAAAAGGTACGCAGTCATCCCGCACTTAAATCACTCTGCACTCTCTTTGATACGTTGTAACAAAAAACGTTTTGCTCGACCATCTTGTTTAAGATGATATTCGCGGTTTCTTGCTGCAGACAAAGTTAGATACGCTTCATAATAAACAATTCGCCATTGTTTATTTTTAGTCGCGTTATTTTTACCTTGATTGTGTGATGCAAAACGTTTTTTCAAATCGCTTGTACATCCAAGGTAATAATCATCTTTATCTGCGAGATTTTGCAACATGTAAACATAATGCATAATTTACCTCGTCAAAGTGATTTAAGTGCGGGACTCCCACTGCTTGTACGCATACGGTTTCAGGATCTATTTCACTCCCCTCCCGGGGTTCTTTTCGCCTTTCCCTCACGGTACTGGTTCACTATCGGTCAGTAGTTAGTATTTAGCCTTGGAGGATGGTCCCCCCATATTCAACCAGGATTACACGTGTCCCGGCCTACTCATTATCGCTAC
>JABDGN010000009.1 GCA_013285995.1 Gammaproteobacteria bacterium | reverse complement strand
GCTTTGCACTAAGCATTCTTTTAATTCTTCACCATTTGCATCACACATATATATAACAAGGCTGGCTGTTCCTTTGTGTATGCACACCCAAATTAATGCGCCGGAAGGCATTACCTTGACAGTGCTCATATCAACTAAGGGAAAGGGGTTCGGAAAATTTTGTTGGACTAAAATGCAATTAGTTTGGTCAGTATTTTGCTGCAACAAAGACCACTGAAAATCCGCAGAATCCTTGCGAGCACCCCAATCAACGATCCTCCATTTACTACCCGGCACCACACTCGCATTTCCAAACGTTAAAGCACCGACACAGGCTAAGGTTTGGTTTTCAATAGGCGTCTGTGGTATGAAATTATTAGTCACTGCACGAAAAGAGCTCGATAGCTGACGTACTTTTAATACATCGTTTACAGGTAAAAAGCTAATGATCAAGTACAGCAATTCGCGAGGCAATTTTCCCAACTCCCAGAACGGAGTTAAATCTATGGATGGAAATATTTTTTTTCCTAAGCTTTTTTTAAGAGGTGGGGAAATAACAACGTCAAACGGGTTTCTCTCTGATACTCTGCCAGTGGGAGGCGTTCCAGGATAAGATACAAAAATATTGGGCGATGATTTAGTCAGCGAAGGCGAGTAAAGGATGGGGGGTGTGCCGGGACGAATCGGTGGAATTTTTTCACCGGATGCTAACGTAGTTAAGTCAGTGATTAGCTGCTGAATAATTGCAAAATATTTTTGTTTTATTGCCTCGTTAGTAAAAATTTGCGGCTGTGCAGACGCATATTCTTGTAAATGTGCCATCAAACTCGTATTAAACCTCTGAATACGTGCTATCCAATCAGTAGAATCTTGCTGGAGAGGATACAAAATTTCCTGATCAAAAATTTCCGTTACCCTTGCTGCTGCCAGAACAGATAATTGTTGCAGTTCAGCGAATCGCTGATAATATATTGCAGATATTTCTCTTAACATTAAAGAACAACACGCGGTGTCGCTACCTTCTCCTTACAAATCTCGTATGTCTACATACGCCATATTTGCACGCTTAGCCGCTTCAAAACCGGTATGCGAATCTTCAAACACTAAACAATTTTTTGCTGCAACATCGCAAAGCTTAGCGGCAGCTAAAAAAATATCAGGTGCAGGTTTGGGGTGTTCAACATCCTCGATAGTAATCACATGATCAAATAAATATTTAATCTCATTAGCTTCCAGCATACAATGCACGATTTCTCGATGGCCATTCGATGCCACGACTAAAGGCAATTTACTGTGATACTGTTTAGCAATTTCTAGTACTTTGGCAATCGGACGTGCTTCTTTGGCAAACTTCCGCAAAAACAGGGCTTCTTTTTGAACAGCCATGTGCGGAGGATCTACCTCGTAACCCAATACTTCATTGATCAGCGCCACAATATTTTCACTGCTGGAACCACCCACGCGCGTGCGATGCTCTTCGCGCGACCAAAATTCTTTCCCCTCTTCTTTATAAGCGGCTTGCCAGGCTAAATAATGTGAATCTAAACTGTCGATTAAAGTACCGTCGCAGTCGAAAATAAGGGCTTTAATATGGGGTTCGATAATGAACATTGTTTATTATTCCTATGGTAATATAATCATAATTTCTCAGGTATTTAAAAAATTTCTGTCATTCCCGCGCAAGCGGGGATCCAGTTTTTAAAAAACTTAAAAGTTTATAAGAACCTTGGATTCCCAGTCTCGCACGCTCGACTGAGAATGACAAACTGAGAAGTAATATACTTCTTCCGAGTTAAAATTCAGGAATTATGACCAACATTTTTTAGGCTAAATTTAATTTTTTTCATGAATCCCTAGTTATTCATAGGGTGAGATGAAAAAAATTATAATTTAGTCAAAAAATGGCAGTGTCAGAATCCTGAATTTTAATTCGGGAGAAGTATATGTATCCAAAGTATATCAGGATCCTTATGCGCTGGTTACTCGCCTTTCACATAATTTTCGTCATCTGCTGGTTTGCTGGCTTATTTTATTTGCCCCGTTTGTTTGTTTATCACGCCGATGCGAAAGATCAACCCAGCGATGCGCGTTTTAAAATTATGGAGCGCAAATTATTGTGGGGCATCATGACGCCGAGTGCAATTCTGACCCTCGCAACCGGTATTGGTTTGACAATAGCCTACGCTTGGCAAGCCTATGAAACGATGTGGTGGTTGAAAATAAAATTATTTTTTGTGCTGTTATTAATTATTTATCACGGGTTTTGTTGGAAATTTTATCGCGATTTTAAGGCAAATCGTAATCAACACAGTGCAAAATTTTATCGCGTGTTTAATGAAATGCCGGTGGTTTTGCTGATTGTGATTGTGATTTTGGTAGTGGTGAAACCGTTTTAGGGTTTCTGTCATTCTCGCTAGGAGCGAAGCGACGACGCGGGAATCTAAGGTTTTTAAAAATATAAAGAGTTATCAAAACCTTGGATTCCCATCGCTTCGCGATGAGAATGACAGCAAATAAGAGAATTCAAATATATGAACACACAAAAAACTCACTTCGGTTTTGAAACCGTTGACGTTACAGAAAAGGCCGGTCGTGTAGCGCAAGTATTTAGTTCGGTAGCGAGTAAATATGACATCATGAACGATGTGATGTCGTTTGGCGTGCATCGTTATTGGAAACAAGCGACGATTGATTTGTGCAAAGTGCGCAAAGGCCAAAAAATTTTAGATTTAGCCGGCGGCACGGGGGATTTAACGGCCAAATTCTCGCGTTTAGTGGGCGAAAACGGTGAAGTCGTTTTGGCCGATATTAACCCCGCCATGCTGGAAGAAGGCCGCAAAAAATTAATCGATAAAGGTATCGTCGGCAATGTGCGTTATGAAGTGGCTGATGCCGAAAAGCTGCCCTTCCCTGACAATTATTTTGATTGCATCACCATGGCCTTTGGTTTGCGTAATGTCACCGATAAAGCGGCCGCGTTGCGTTCTATGCATCGCGTGTTAAAACCCGGCGGACGAGTAATGATTTTAGAATTTTCTAAACCGGCTTATGCGTGGTTAAACAAAATTTATGATGCCTATTCGTTTCAATTGCTGCCAAAATTTGGCCGTTGGATTGCCAACGATGAAGCCAGCTACCGCTATTTAGCGGAATCAATTCGCATGCATCCCGATCAAGAAACTTTATTGCAAATGCTCAACGAAGCAGGTTTTGAAAACACCAATTACCTGAATTTTAGTGGTGGGATCGTGGCATTGCATCGAGGGTTTAAGATTTAAGCAATTCTGAAAAATCGATAATATGACTAAAAAATTGTTGATCAACAATCGCTTCGCTCACTCCACCTCCGGCATGAATTAAAATCGGTAAAATAGAAAACCCTCTGGGCAAATGAAAAGCAGCTAATTTTTGCCGCATTTCATTGATAATATCCGTTCGTATCTCTTGTTTTGAAAACTTGATTTCACAAGCATAAAGCACATTGGCTCTTGTCTGGATTAAGTAATCAATCTGACAACCTTTTTTTCTTAATTGTGGTCTTTGAAAATAAGGGTTGTCGGTAATAATATCTTCCGGATGAATATTAAGATTCTCCCAAATAAAACGCCGATTATTTAATACTAAATTTTCAAATTGCAAACCCATAATGCTATCTAGATTTGGCAAAGTAGCAAGTGATTTATTATTAAAATGATCTCCCTCTATTTTAAGCCTATTTTTCTCAATATACTTCAAATAAAAACGCAGATAATTATCGGCTAATCGATAATGACTCAGTTTAGATTCTGTACTGCTTTTTATATTCCAAGTAAAATCTCGTTTAACAAAGCCAGAAGCGATTAAATCCGATAAATGCTGGCTTAAATAGCCACTTTTCTTAATTCCTGCACTTGCTACAATTTCAGAGAATTCCTTACTACCATTAACTAAGCTTGCTACAATTTTTTTATAAAGTTCACTGCGTCGCGAAAAAATATCTAAAAAAATATCGTTAAATTCTCTAAAGAGAATGCCGCTACGGGTAAAACACAAATCTTTTATATTTTCGTCCGCTAGCCTATCTTTTTTTATTTCTTCCAAATAACGAGGAATTCCTCCGGTGACAGACAGCAATTTAAATTTTTCATAAGCAGAGCCACGAAATCCTCCTGCTTTAAGTAATTGATTGCATTCTGTAAGAGATAATTCTCTGACATCTAAAACGAGTGACAGACGCCCCATAAAACCGGTACTTTTTAGAATATTCTCATCTATCCAAGAAGATACACTGCCACATAAAATGAATATCAACTCAGCATTCTTTTTAAATTCCAGATCCCAGGCATTTTTTAATTTTCCTAAAAAATCAGGATCTTTTGAACCCATCCAAGAAATTTCATCAAATAAAATAACAACTCTGCCGTGTTTGGTTTCTCTGGCCAATAAAGAAAATAAATCACCCCAATCATCCGCTTTGAGGCCACTAAAATTGAGTTGTTTAGATAATTGGTGGGCAAATTCTTCTTTTTGTGAAGCAGCCGTTGTAGCCTCCGTAGGAACCAAGCCTGAAAAACTTAACAAGCGATATTTTTTAGCAAACTCAGCGACTAAGCGGCTTTTACCAATCCGCCGCCGCCCTTTGATAACCACTAAACTGGCGGCCTTTTTTTGCGTTAAATCATTTAGACTTTTTAACTCCGCCTGCCTGCCTATAAAAGAAAACTCACTCATCTCCCACCCCATTTACTTCACAAGATATGTAAATGTAATTCTTGTGAAGTAGAATGTCAAGGATTTTTAGATCACAAAATGTCGATTAGCTGATTTTGTGATCTAAAAAATAAATTACTTACCCTTTGCAAAGGGTAAGTAATTGCGTTTTCTGACCCTTGTTAAAGGGTAAGTGGAGACAAATCAAAAAAAATGTCGGCTTGCGGATTTCGTTTATCACGAAATCCGGGAAGCCGACCTACAAAAAAAGGCGAGATAACTCGCCTTTTTTTACATCGTAACACTTGGATTAGAACTTGTAGTTCAAGCCAACAGTGTAGATGTCATAGCGAGGAACATCAAAGCTACCTAAACCACTGCTTGTGAGGTCAGTGTTAGCAGATTTATTATTCTCTTGTGGCGTTTGTTGCCATTGGAATTGAGCGCTTAAGTGTTGCGTAATATCATACGCTACACCGGCACCGTAGAAAATGTTAACACTGTCATTAACCAGCGTAGAAACAGCGCTTGTTTCCACTGTGTTAGTGTATTGCGGACCTACTTTAGCAAAGACATTGAAGCCATTGAAATCAGGCGTACGGAATACGAAACCTAAATTCACGCCTTGCGCTTTGATATTTAAAGTAGCACCACCACCGTAATTATTAACCGTTGCATTGGCATAATCGTTGTAACCTAATTCAACCCCGAAGTATTGCATTACGTTATAGCCAACCCACGCCTGACTTGCCAAGCCCGTTGAAGTATTGCCACTAGAACCAACTGCTTGATTACCTGGAGTTGTCGTATTCGACGCGCCCAAACCGCCCCCAACATAAAAATCACCATTCATCATCATATTGCCCATGTCAGCGTAAGCGCTTGCGCCCGCGCCAAGACTGGCTACTACAGCAACAGCTATTAAAGTTTTTTTCATCACAGTTTTCTCCTATATAGTTGAAAAAAAACACTGGTTTTCAAAATAGAAAAGTTTTATTCTCTACTTTAAAAATTTTTCAAAAAAAGTCGCCTAAAATCTTACGCGGCCATTTTCTTTTTCAGTTGTGCATTCAAGCGACTTTTGTGACGTGCCGCTTTATTTTTATGGATCAAGCCTTTGTTAACCATTTTATCAACAATAGAGCTTGCCATTTGCAAAGCTTCGGGAGCCGCTTGCTGAGTTTCAACCGCAGCATGGGCTTTTTTCAAATAAGTCCGCATCATGGAACGCTGACTGGCGTTGTGTTGACGATGTTTTTCGTTTTGACGAATACGTTTTCTTGCTTGTGCGCTATTGGCCACGTGGATCTCCAAAATCTCTAATTTATTTTCTCGCAGCGAATTTGCGAGGACCTCAATTCAAATTGGAGCGTATTGTGAGGGAAATTGTGATGTTTGTCAATACCCGATGAACGAAACACAGCAGTAGCGATTAGCTACCACGCGCTGGCGTCTTGATCATTATCGGGGGCAATCATTTGCGGTAAAAGGGGAAGCGTTGGATCAATATCGAATTGCTGGCGGATCTTTTGCGCCAGATAACTACTATTACTTACGGTCTGCACATCGTCATATTGAGTCAAACTGTAGTTGCGAATAATACGGGTAATTTTAACTACATACTCACCGCGTTGGCCCGAGTAATCCACTAAGGCTGGGGCCAGCGCCAAACCGGTTACTAAATCATGCTGCTCACGTAACTTTTCCCGCAAGTCACGGAATTGTTGGTAAGAAAAATGGGTATTGAGGTTACGCATATAATCTTGCACGGAAACCAAGGGGGTCGAGAAGGTTTGTAAAGCATAATCTTGTCCTTGCGCACGTTGGTCAGGCACCAGGCTACCGCCGCAATCATTTCCGTAACACCACATGCCGAAATAGTTATTGCCTTCTTTCGCAAAGCGCGATTGGCCCCAGCCCGATTCTTGAATCGCTTGGGCAATCACCAAGGAATTAGGGATCACATCGACCCGGCTGACCAATTCATCCCAGGTCGTTGGGTCTGAAAAATCAGGGCTTTTAATTTGATACACCGCCGCCAGCTGCGCGAGCCAATGGCGATCACGCAAAGAAATACGCTGCTCGTTTTCGAATTTACTATATAAGCCTAGCAATTCCTGGCGTTGCTGCAGAATTTGTTCGTTACTGGTTTCCGAACGCTGTAAAATGAAGTTAATAAAATTTTCTTGCGGGGTCAGTGTGGGCGCTTCTTCATTATTCAACAGGCTCGCGGTATTGATGTAAGACCAAATACCCCACCCTAAAGCGCAGACAATCAACGCCAGGAAAAGATGTTTGAAACTTTTATGTAAGAGATAGTCGAACATAGTAGAGTCCTCTTGTATAATGTTACCCAATAAATGAGTGCTTGGCTAATTTATTTTAATGCTTCTGATGTATTTATAAATTTACCAAGCCCTTTTACAACCAGTTAACCTAAGATTTGAACCATGAGTAAAACGAAAGTTGTTTATTTTTGCCGCGATTGCGGTGCGCAACAGCCCAAATGGGCAGGCCAATGCCCCGATTGTGGTGCCTGGAATACCCTCCAGGAAGAACTTTATCAAGCGCCCGCCACTGAAAAAAGCGCCCGCCATAAGGGCTATGCGGGCACACGTGAAAACCAAGTGAAGTTATTGAGTGAAGTCGCTTTAAAAGCTGACGCGCGCTCCAGCACTGGTCTTATCGAACTGGATCGCGTATTAGGTGGCGGCTTAGTTGCTGGTTCCGTCGTGTTATTGGGTGGCGACCCTGGCATTGGCAAATCAACTTTACTGTTGCAAGCCGTTTGTCATTTACAAAAACAACTGCCAGTTTTGTATTTGAGTGGCGAAGAATCCTTGCAACAAATTGCCGCTCGCGCGCAACGCTTGGATTTAGCGGCGGGCGATTTACCGCTGTTAGCTGAAACGCAAGTCGAACTCATCTTAGCGCAAGCTGAAAAACAAAAACCTAAAGTGATGGTGATCGATTCGATTCAAACCGTGTTCACTGAACTGCTGCAATCAGCGCCCGGTTCGGTCGGACAAGTCCGCGAATCAGCGGCACAATTAGTCCGTTACGCTAAACAAACGGGGACGATGATTTTTTTGATCGGCCACGTTACCAAAGAAGGCGCGCTGGCCGGCCCGCGCGTGTTGGAACACATGGTCGATACCGTTTTATATTTCGAAGGCGAAAGTAGCAGCCGTTTCCGCTGTATTCGCGCGGTGAAAAATCGCTTTGGCGCCGTCAACGAACTCGGCATTTTTGCCATGACGGAAAAAGGCTTGAAAGAAGTCAGCAATCCATCGGCCTTATTTTTAGCACGTGAAGAACAAGTGGCTAGCGGTAGCGTGGTGTTGGCGACGTGGGAAGGCACACGGCCTTTGCTGGTCGAAGCGCAAGCCTTGGTGGATAATAGTCATCTGGCTAATCCACGCCGCGTGACAGTAGGCTTGGATCATAATCGTTTGGCGATGTTGCTCGCCGTTTTACATCGCCATGCGGGCATTGCAAGTTATGATCAAGATGTGTTTATCAATGTGGTGGGCGGTATTCGCGTGACTGAAACGGCCGCGGATCTCGCAGTCGTGCTTGCCGTGGTTTCCAGTTTAAAAGATAAAATTTTTCCGCACGACTGCGTAGTGTTTGGCGAAGTCGGCTTGGGTGGCGAAATTCGCCCGGTGCAATCCGGCCAAGAGCGTTTAAAAGAAATCGCTAAATTAGGCTTTAAAACGGCGATCGTTCCTAAAGCCAACGCGCCGAAAAAAGCGTTTGATGGATTAGAGATTATTGCGGTGAGTTCATTGCGGGAAGCGTTGGGGGCGATGCGATGAAATTTTTTAATGACGCCGTCATCCCCGCGAAAGCGGGGATCCAGAAAAAAAAATTTGGCTTTGTATGGCCTGGATTGTTGAAAACCATCCCTGGTTTTCACCGCTACGCGGCGCGCAAAAGCGCGACTCGAAATTCGTTCCTGACGAATTTGTCCCGCCTACGCGGGAATGACGTGCGTGTTGTTATTTTACTTATTTTGTGTTCTTTCCTCGCCGCCTGCAGCACCACCACACCACCGTTGAATCAAAATGTCAGCTGGCATGCTCGATCGCAGCAACTCGCAACAATAACTGCTTTCACGATTCATGGCGCGGTTGCACTGCGTGATGGCAAGCAAGCCCAAAATGCCTCGTTTTATTTCACCGCCCAAAATGCCAGTCATTATCGCTTAGCACTCTATGGCCCCTTGGGCGTCGGCCGCACCACTTTAATCGGCACCGACAATGGCGTCACGCTGCAAATGAGCAATGGCAAAGTGTATAGCGCCGATTCACCGGAAGAATTAATGCGCGAACAATTAGGTTGGTCATTACCGGTCAGCAATTTATATTATTGGGTCCGCGGCTTGCCCGCGCCGCACACGCGACATCACCAACAATTTGATGCCTATCACCATGTGATCGAAATGCAGCAACAAGGCTGGCATATTGATTATGAAAATTATATGCAGGTGGGTAATTTTGATCTGCCGGCGAAAATCCGTTGGCAACGCGGCAAGAATTTACGCGCGGTGTTGGTAATCAGTAGTTGGAAAGTTAATGATTCCTACTAAAAAAATGGGAATCAGCTTGTTTGGCTTTTATCTCACGAAAGATGGCCACTGAGGCGCTTGAAAATGATCTGGCATTTCAGGCAGCAGAACTTGTTGATAGACAGTATTAAAACTCGCCACTAATGCCCGCAACGAACGTAAATCGGTACGTTGCGCACGAGCAAGTGCAAAATAAAAAGCAATTAACTTCTTATTAGCAATAACTGTGAAGGCCAAAATGCCCGACCGTTGATACTCATCGCATATAGCACTTGCAGATTGCTGATACGCAGCAAAACGACAAAAATTATCTGGTTGCTGAGCTACTGATAAATGCTCACGATATTTCTTATACATAGAGTAGCCGATACACTCGGGGGCTGGATTACTTGGTGCTGATTCAGCATATAAAGTTATATTCTGTGTCTTGGCAGCATCGAAAAAGGCTTCCAGTTTGTATAGAAAATCAAATATTAAAGTCTTTTTTAGCAACAGCCAGTAATAACATTCTTTCCATGTCATAGAATCTTTAGCTTGAGAAAAATAAGCAGCAGGAATGTCTCTGGGATTTTTGCACCTCTCTACTCCTAGTTCACACATAAAAGCATAAGTATATTTACTATAAAAGAGTCCTCGGGGAGCAAGTTGAAGATAACCCTCCATACAAATATCTATAAGTAGTTTTTCCGCTACATTTTTATAAAAGCTATCGGCTACATCGTAAAATCCAGATGATGTGCGTCGTAGATTTTCTATGTCTTGCGGAGATAAGTAAGAAAAAATTTTCAATAAAACTTCAGGGGGTAATAGTTCAAAGGCACTTAAATTTTCATCTTTTCTGCTAATAAAAGTACGGGCAATTAATTCTCTTCCGCCACGAGATGGTTCTGGTGGTGATTTGAAAAAAGGGTTAGGCAAAATTGCCTCCAGCGGTTTATCCAAAGGATTGAATGGCATAATCTTCTCCTGATTATTATTTTTGAAAATGAAAATAGTATGATTTTTAAAAAGAATGCCTGCTCCGGTGGCTCAAATACTAAGGACTGCCACTAGAACAGGAAACTAAGGAGAAGAATAAAGATATCACGCGTAAACGCGTGGTATTCTAAGCTTATAAATGTGGGGCGTTGATACATTAACATTGAGAAATACTATAAAATTATTATGTCTTTATGAGCGTACTACTTTTTAATTTAGAAATCAAGCATTCATAGGTAAAAATTTTTTATCAGACTCACACCACCTTCCACACCCGCATCACTTCCGCAAACTTTTGAATCGGCGCTTCATCGATGCGCAAATCGGCTGCTTTAGAATCGGCATTAGAAGCGTATAGAAAAAACATCGGGTAACGGCGGTCATAACCGATGCGACGCAATAACAAACGTTGGTCGGCCAGCAACACTAACACATCTTTATCCAAGCGATCGATCGCTGCCGTTTCAGACCATTTAGCGCCCACATAATCGCCGACCTGGTACCCAATCATGGCGTCGTCGGCAACTTCAAACACAAAACTATCCGTAATCGTCTCTAGAAATAGCGCCATTTCGGCTTTGATAGCCACATGTTGCACATCCAGAGTTAAACTGTCGGGCGTGGCTCGTACCGCTTGATTTTCCTGCGTATGGTAGGGTGCATGCCCCAAGCCATGCCAGAGCCACGCTAAACTGCAGATGATGTTTAGTTCTTCTAACACCCGCAGCACTTTCTGCGCGCCTTTTTGGCTCAAGCCACTGTATTTCCCCGTTTCCCATAAAGCCAGCGCAATACTGCTAAATCCGCACAATTCAGCAAATTCCGTTTGGGTTTTGTCGAGCATTGCTCGCACCATTTTTAGCCGCCGGCCACGATTAATGCGCTCTTCTTCAGGGGTCATACAGGATCCTTCAGTTGAAAAATGCTATTGTAGCGCAATTTGCTTATTTTTTGGCAACTTGCTAAGCACGCCTTAAGAAATATAAAAAATATATATTTTTGTGTTTTGCGCTTTTTCCGCGCCATACAATCAAAAAATTTTCTGCTCAACATTTGTGTTAAAACCCACAAATCATGTTATGCTTTTTGTCTGAATTTTTCAGATAAAAAGCATAGCCCTTGTCAATAACTACTAGCAAATAAAATAAAATGAACACTATCACTTCTACTACTCAACGGCGCGTTAAAGCGTCGTTTAAAAATGTCACCCCAGAACAAAAAGCGCAATTCAAAAATTCGCGTTGCTTGCTGACGATTAGTGTCGGGCAAGAAAGCCATGAGGGCGAACGATTTGCCGCGACGATTGATTTGGTAAATGAAACGTTTGGGTCTTGTATTATTAGTGTACATGATAGCTTACAACGATATACAATGGCTTTAAATTCAACTCGTAATGCAGATGATTTTCGTGACGCTTCGATTCAAATTGGCGAGAACTGGTTAGCTTCTAACAGGCAGCAGTATAATCGCTTGCATAATTTAGAGCGCATTATTAGGTGGGATGAGTGGTTAAATGAGTCTGCGTTTAGCGCAAAAAAAATGAGTATAGATAATTTACTTGCCGAAGATGATTCTTACAAAAATATTTTTGGAACCACCATTGATAATTATTTACAGCGTTATTGCCGCCATTTGAACGATTCTTCTGTTTTTGATTTAGCAAAAGCCAAGCAATTATGTTTCGAGTATTTAATAGAAGAATGTGCGGTACTTTGCCTATGGCCAGAATTGAATTGTGATATTGAACTGTATACAGGTACCCATAATCTTGCCATGCAAGAAACAGCCAAACGATTTATTGCTTCTGGTGGTGTAAGCTCCTTAAAACATATACCCATAAAATTTAATCACCGTAGTAATCTGCGTTCACAATGCTCTTTGCTGATGGAAAAAATAATACCTGGGGATTTTTGTCCTATGCTAGTGGAAAAATGGTAAATATTTTTGATAAGATTATTGAGTTGATTTTTAGTTTGGCACTCTTCATGAATGCCATGTTGTTTATCCCACAAGCATTGCGCATTTTACGCAAAAAAGCGGCCGAAGAAATCTCTCTTATCACTTTTGCCGGTTTTCTCTTAATGCAATTAGCCGCGGTGTTTTATGGTGTTATTAAGCATGATTTGATTTTAATTATTGGTTATGCTTTGAGTATGCTAACCTGTGGTATTGTTGTCGTATTGGCTATGGTTTATAACCACCGTAATAAAACTAACCACCAAAATAAAATTAGCTTAGAAGAAATTATTGAACAATTACCTGGTCATGTATACTGGAAAGATCGAGATGGAGTGATGCTTGGATGTAATACTAACAATTGGAAAGACTTCGGTTTAAATTCTTTAGATGAATTCCGAGGTAAAACTGATCATGATATTTTCTCTCAAGAAGAAGCAGATAAAGTACGGCAAGTCGACGTATCTGTTATGCAAGAGCGTAAATTAAGAATAGCTGAAGAACTTTTGACTGCTGGAGATGGACAGCAAATTCTGTATTTATCTCATAAAATGCCTTTGCTAAACAAGCAGAGAGAAATTGTGGGCATTCTAGGAACTTCAGTTGATATAACGCATGCACGTCAAACGGAAATAGATCGCTTAGAAACATTAGAAAATATTCTTGCAATAATGCCTGGACATGTTTACTGGAAAGATAAAGATGGTGTGATTGCAGGTTGCAACGATAACCAGGCCAAATCTGCAGGCTTTACTTTGAGAAAAGATATTATTGGTAAAACTGATTATGATTTACCTTGGCGTGAGCAAGCCGATCAATTAAGAAAAGTGGATCTACAAGTCATGTCAACAGGTATTCCCTATGTTATCGAAGAGGCATCTACCCTTGCAGATGGTACCGAAGCCACTTTCCTTTCTACCAAAGCACCGCTATGTAATCATTATGGGGAAATCACAGGGATAGTGGGTATCTCGCTGGACATCACCCATCGCAAACAAATCGCTACCCTTACGCAAGAAAAAGCCGCTGCCGAGCAAAATGCCGTTGCCATGAGCATGCTGGCCGGCTCGATTGTGCACGAATTGCGCACTCCCATCATGTCGGTTGATATGTGTGTGAAATTTTTACGCAAACAGCAGGCACAGTTACAAACTTATGTACCGAAATTACCGGAAGTGTTGGACAATGCGAGTGACTCTTTAAAAGACATGTCTTACGTGGTCGACATGCTGCTGGTGAAACTTAAAAATTTAGCCGAAGGCAAATTGGATGCGGCAGCATTTCGTCCGTGCTCGATGGTGACAACGATCAACGAAGCCTTGCACGAATATCCACTGCGTGCCAAACAACGCGCTTTAATTCATTGGAATCCCAATGAGTGCGATTTTACGTATGCGGGCGAATTGGCGCTCACCAAACACATTTTCTTTAACCTGATTAAAAATGCCCTGCGCTTTATTAAAGAAGCTGATAAAGGCGAAATTTTTATTCGCCTGGAAAGCGACGCGAAGGAAAATCGCGTGGTGTTCCGCGACACCGCCAAAGGCATCGAACCCAATGAAATGGTTGGCTTATTTGCAGCGTTTGCGACTACCGATACTTCGCATCATGGCGCTGGTTTAGGCTTGGCTTTTTGTAAATTAGTGATGCACTCCTACGGCGGCAGCGTTAGTTGCAGCTCCGAAAGTGGGCAATGGGCGGAATTTGTGCTACATTTTCCTAGTGGTAAGTAGGTTGACGCATGTAGGGGCGGGGCTTGACCCGCCCGAAAAGTAAACCGATATTTGTTATCGGCTTATTCGTTCCGTTTAATGCGGGCGGGTCAAGCCCCGCCCCTACAAGGAAGCCGACGTTTTTGGTTTAATGGAGTAATTAACTCAGTTTGAGAAACACCATCATGAAACATCTACTACCCTATTTTTTTCCCACCACGGTCGCTTTGATTGATGATGATGAGTTGTTTCTCAATAGTTTGAAACTCCGCTTAGAAGCAGAAGATAATTTTTGCCAAACCTTCAGCCAACCTTTAGTTGCCCTACAAAAATTAGCCCAATACTCTTCTATGGCGCGCGATAATGTGCTCAATAATTTGCGCGAAGAAGATATCCAGGAAGCCAATAAATTAGTCACCAGTTTTGATTTAACCAAAATTTATCAATTGATGTATCACGCTAAACGTTTTGCCGAAGTGGGTGTGCTCGTTATCGATTACACCATGCCGAAAATGAAAGGCTTAGAGTTGTGTGAAAAATTAAATCACCTGCCCTACAAAAAAATTCTGCTCACCGGCGATGCTGATCAAAACTTAGCCGTCGAAGCATTCAACAAAGGCATTATCGATCGCTATATTAAAAAAAATGCCGATCAAGATGTAGTGCTATTACAATATATTTGTGAATTACAACAAGAATATTTTTATAACGTCACGCGTGATGGCATGGCGCTGATTGAGAAAAAAGCCCCTTATTTGCGCGACTCGTTATTTTTAGAACTATTTGAAAAAACCTTGCGCGCAAAAAATTGTCGTGAATATTATTTGATTGAACCCTCGGGCAGTTATTTAATGCTGGATGGTAAAGGTCATGTACATGCTTTTATCGTGAAATCAGCCAGCGAAATTGCAGGCTATATTGAATTCGTCGAAGAAAACGATGATATTCCTGAAGAGATACTCAAATGTTTGCGCGCTAAAACGCATATGTTATTTTTCTTCGGCGATTTTAATGGCAAAAATTGGCAAGATTGCCTCTACCCGATGGAAAAATTAAGCCTGGCAGAGGAAGAAGTTTATTACGCCAAAATTGAAAATTTTAGAAGTTCGGAATTGAAAGCCGAAAAGATTAGTACTTGGCGGAAGTATCGATCGGAATAGTTTTATGTAGGGGACGCTCGCGAGCGTCCCGCGGGCGGGTCACGACCCGCCCCTACAAAGTAAACAAAGAGGAAAAATAAAATGTCAGAATTAAAAAAACGCATCGAATCCGATTCCATGGGCAAAATTGAAGTGCCTGCCGATCATTACTGGGGCGCGCAAACCGAGCGCTCGCTGCACCATTTTAATATTGGACAAGATTTAATTCCACGCGAAGTGGTGCGTGGTTTAGTGATTTTGAAAAAAGCCGCGTCCATCGTCAACGCCAGCTTAGGCAAATTGCCTGCCGATAAAGCCAAACTCATTCAACAAGCGGCCGATGATATTTTAGCCGGCAAATTGCCGGATGAATTTCCCCTGCACGTGTGGCAAACCGGCAGCGGCACGCAAGCCAATATGAATGCCAATGAAGTGATTTCTAATCGCGCGATTGAAATTGCCGGTGGTGAACGCGGTAGCAAAAATCCGATTCACCCCAATGATCATGTCAACATGTCGCAATCATCCAACGATACTTTCCCGACTGCGATGCATATTGCGGCGGCAGAAACCTTGGTACACAAATTAATTCCAGCGATCAAAGAATTGCGCGCAGCACTGTACAAAAAATCTATTGAGTTTAAAGACTTCATTAAAATCGGCCGCACGCATTTGCAAGATGCAGTACCTTTAACGTTGGGCCAAGAATTTTCCGGTTATGTGGCACAACTCGATGCTGATATTAAACGCATCGAAATGGTGCTGCCGGATATTTATGAACTTGCGATCGGTGGCACCGCAGTCGGCACCGGCATTAACACCCATCCAGAATTTGCTGTAAAAGCCGCGAAAGAAATTGCGCACTTAACGGGTTTGCCGTTTGTTTCCGCACCCAATAAATTTGCCGCACTTGCCGCACACGATGCGTTAGTGATGGCCAGTGGCGCGCTAAAAACACTCGCGTGTTCTTTAATGAAAATCGCCAACGATGTGCGCTGGTTAGCCTCCGGTCCACGCTGCGGTTTAGGTGAATTGACATTGCCGGAAAATGAACCCGGCTCTTCGATTATGCCCGGCAAAGTGAATCCCACGCAAAGCGAAGCAATGACGATGGTGTGCGCGCAAGTATTTGGCAACGATGCTGCGATTGGTTTTGCTGGCTCACAAGGTAATTTTGAATTGAATGTGTTTAAACCCGTGATTATTTTTAACTTGCTGCACTCAGCCAATTTAATGGCCGACTCTTGCCACAGCTTCACTGAATTTTGTGCCGTCGGTATTGAAGCCAATGTCGATAAATTAAAAGATTATGTCAATAACTCTTTGATGTTAGTCACCGCTCTAAGTCCAGTGATTGGTTATGATAAATCCGCGCAAATCGCTCATCACGCGCATGTGCATCACTCGACGCTAAAAGAGGCGGCGATTGATTTGAAATATTTAAGCGCCGAAGAATTTGATCAAGCGGTGAAGCCAGAGGAAATGATTGGGCCGAAGTAAACTAATTGTCATGTTTTGTAACTCCCTAGATGCTTAAAAAAAGCGCTGTCATCCTCGCAACGAGCGAAGCGAGGCGGCGGGGATCCATGATTTTAAAAGAACCATATAGCCCACGAAAACCTTGGATTCCCAGCCGCGCTTCGCTTGCTGAGAATGACAAACTGAAGAGTTACCATTTTTTGATATTAATCAAGACAATAGTGCTGGCGCATTGCTTATCATGAGAGCGTGTACACCATTAAGGAGTTCATCATGCGTAAATTACTCTGCTTATGTTTATTACTCAGTGGTTTGATTAATGCGGCCTTTGCAGCGAGCGTAACGATTCCCCTCTATTTAACCAGTGATGGTACCACTTCGATTGGAACGGTAACCGCCACTGATACAAAATATGGTTTGTTACTAACGCCGGCTTTGAAAGATTTGCCACCGGGTACACATGGCTTTCATATTCATGTTAACCCCAGTTGTGCAGAGCATGGCATGGGAGCTGGCGGACATTTGGATCCCCACAAAACAGGTAAACATTTAGGACCCTATGGCAAGGGCCACTTAGGAGATTTACCGGTCTTGATTGTTAAGCAAGATGGCACAGCAACTTTACCAGTGTTAGTGCCACGCTTAACCGTTAAAGAAATTATGAACCATTCTATTATGATTCATGAAGGGAGCGATAATTATACGGACAATCCGCCGATGGGAGGTGGAGGAGCGCGCATCGCCTGTGGTGTGATTAAATAACGAAGATTTAGACATATAAAACTTTCCTCACCACCACCATGATCAATGTCATTGGCGCGTTTTATGTGTTTGCCAAATAGCCATACTCATTACACTATGGTTTTCAGTTTATACTCCCGATAAAATTTCTCAATAAAATCGCAAGCCTTTTCTACCGCATGAGCGCCGCCTGATTGCTGGGTGAGCTCAGCAAGATGTGCGTATTTTTCGGGATGAGCTTCTGCATCTTTTAAACCTGCGGCAATTTTATTGACGAGATTTTCGACCGTGTAATCAGTAGGTAATAATTCATCGCCCACACCTAAATTGCAAAGGCGGGTAGCGTTGTCAAATTGATCATACCGAAATGGCACCGCAAGTTGCGGCACTTTAGCGACCATTGCTTGCGCCAGAGTTCCAATTCCCACATGATGCACTATTAAACAAACTTGCGGCAGCAATGTTTCCAAGGCAATAAAATTAAGACATAAAACATGCGCGGGTAAATTATCCGGAAAATCTTGCGAATTTTTGCTTAACAAAATCGCGGGCAAATTTAATTTTTGACACGCTTCAACACTCACTTGAAAAAAATTTTTCATGCCATCCCAAATCATGCCCGTGCCAAAGGTAAATAACACCGGGCGCGGATATTTTTCAAGAAAGAGTTTTATTTCTGGTGTTAAGGTTTGATGGCTGGCTTGGCTGTGCAGCATAAAACCGGCGGTTTCAATTGAGTTTAAAGGTAAATCTTCCGGTAAGCGATTAACAGACCACGCATGAATTGGTTTGGCAAACCAAGCGGGAAATAAACACAACATGCGTCTTTTATCAGGCACATCGAACGCACGCGACCAATTATTATATTGATAAAATCGAATCGGCGCCAAACCATATTTAGCGCGCCATTGATTGAGTGGTTTAGTATAAGGTCCAATCACAAACAAACTGATTAAGTGTGGCAACAAACGCGTTTTGAGAATCAAGGCGGGAATTTTATTCAATGCGTCATCGGCTGAAACACGTGGCGGACGCAAGGCACTCAAAAAACCAATCGGTGCTAAGTTAACAAAAATCGCGGGTAAATTAAATTTTTCGCTGGCACTAGCCCCCACAAATTGCAACAGCGAACCATAGATGAGCAAAGTATTATCGTTCGCTAAAACGCCCACTGCATCGAAAAATGGCGCGAATACTAAATTCACCATGCGATCAGCAACGTTGAGCAACATTTTTTTGGCGACAATCGTATCTTCATCCAAATATTCTGCCACTTTGGCGTTAGCCGCATCGAGGGCGGCCGCATGAAAAGCCAGGCCCGCCAATTCAACGCGTTCGCGATACGCTGCGCCACTAATAATAATAACTTCGTGCCCGCGAGCTTGTAAGCCTTGGCCCAGCGTAATGAAAGGATCTAAATCCCCACCCGTGCCTGCTGCTCCGATGAGTATGCGCATACTATTTTCTCAAGTCTTTTGTTTATATTCCCGATAAAATTTTTCAACGAAATCGCAAGCCTTTTCTACTGCATGAGCGCCACCTGATTGCTGCGTAAGCTCAGCAAGGCGCGTGTATTTTTCGGGGTTTTGTTTGGCATCTTTTAAACGCGCAGCAATTTTGTTGGCCAAGTTTTCGACCGTGTAATCAGTCGTTGCCAATTCATCACCCACGCCTAAATTACAGATGCGAGTGGCATTATCAAATTGATCATGGCGAAATGGCACGACCAAATGTGGCACTTGGGCCGCCAGGGCACAAGCCATCGTCCCAACACCGCCATGATAAACAATTAACCCCACCTGCGGTAATAAAGTTTCCAAGCCAAGAAAATTAACACACAAAACATTCGCGGGTAAATCAGCAGGAAAATCGTTTGAATTTCTGCTTAACAAAATCACCGGTAAATTAAGTTGTTGACACGCATTGACACTCACTTGAAAAAAATCTTTCATACCATCCCACAGCATACCCGTACCGAACGTAAACAAGACAGGACGCGGATATTTTTCCAGAAAAGCTTTTACTTCGAGCGATAGAGTTTGATGACTAGCTTGCTGAGGCAACATAAAACCAGTAGTTTTAATGATCTGCAACGGTAAATCATACGGCAAGCGATTAGCGGACCAATTGTGAATAGGCTTGGCAAACCACTCCGGAAATAAACATAAAATTTGCTTGCGCTCTGGCATATCAAAACTATTGATATATTCATAACGACGACAAACCGGGATTTTGGGCAACCCATATTGCACGCGCCATTTATCGAGCGGCTTGAAATAAGCACGACCGACGGTGTTGGTTAAGAAGGTTACAATGCCCATTTTGCGTAGGAAAGTGGGTATTTTATACAACACATCATCGGCTGAAACACGCGGCGGTTCAGCATTGCTTTGCAAACCAATCGGGGCTAAATCAATATGAATAGCTGGTAAATTAAATTTTTCGCTGGCACTGCCACCCGCAAGTTGCAGCCCTAAGTTATACATCAGCAAAGTATCATCATTCACTAAAGCTTGCACTGCATCAAGCAAAGGGGCGAACGGCAAATTAACCATGCGCTCGGCAACATCCTGCAATATTTCTTTAGTCGTCAAGGGTCGTGCATCAGTGATCTGTGATGTTCTTATATTCGCGGCATCCAATCCCGTGCCGTGAAACAACACACCGGCCGCTTCAACAGCTTCACGATAAGCTTGTCCGCTGATAATGATGACTTCATGCCCGCGCGCTTGCAAACCTTTTGCCAGCGTGATGCAAGGATATAAATCTCCACCCGTACCTATTACTCCGATGAGAATGCGCATACTACAACCCCTTTAATACCTTCTGACACCACTGTATTTTCGCTTCCAACAAGGTTTTAATATTGTCATACGTTAATAATAAAAAGCGTTGATCGGCGCGGTTAGTGTGGGCGTCTTTAATATGCTCTATCACTTCATTCACTTGCGCCAATTTTTCAATATTATTGTGTTGATATTGCTGTAACTTTTTCACTAATTTGGCTTTGCTTAAATGCTGCCCTAAAGAAAATTTTAATAAAAATTCTTCGCGATAGGCTTCAGCTATTTCATCTTCTTCTAACCAAGCGACTAATTCTGCCAAACCACGCTTAGTAATCGAAAAAATGCGCTTGTTGCGTGCGCCACTGGTTTCATCCAAATAAGAGCTTACTAAATTTTGCTCTTCCAATTTTTTTAACACGGGATAAATTTGCGCATTACTTTCCGACCAATAAAACGCTGACACTTTGCTCAGCTTTTGTTTTAAATCATAGCCGGAAAAAGGATGCTTACTCAACATGCCTAAAATAACGTAACTGCTTTTAGTTAATAACATAATCAATACCTAGCTTGCCAATTTTTAACTGCCCACAAAGTAAATAAACTTGCCACGATGATATACCAAGCCGGCGCAAAGGTTGAGCCTGTTTGAGTAATTAATAAAGTGACAAATACAGGTGCTGTGCCACCAAATAAAGCGCTGGCCAAATTAAATGGAAAAGCGCTAGCAGTATAACGAATATTAGGATCTAACAATTCCACCATGGCAGCGGGCAGCGCCCCAAACATTGCCGCGATCAACACGGCAAAGCAAGCTTGCGCGAGCCACACAGTAAAAAAAGTCGCTTCATGCAACAATAAAAATAATGGATAAGAAAATACAGTAAAGCACGCGGCTGCCGTCAATAAAATAATCTTGCGTCCCACTTTATCGGATAAGGCGCCAAAGGCGGGTAATAATACGGCGATGATACACGTATTGATGGTGTTAATAGTCAGCGCTGTAGCGAGAGAAAGTTTTAAATAAGTCGTCAGATAAGTTGCCAGATAAATAAATAAAGTGTAGGCCGCGACGCCTGGCATAAAATTAAACCCAACAATAATCAGCATCGGTTTAATCGCTTTGCTAAAAACTTGTTTAATGGGTAACTTAATAATTTTATTTTGTTGTTTAAGTTTTAAAAATACCGGTGTTTCCGGCATTTTTAACCGCAAATATAAACCGACCGCACCTAATAAAATGCCACATAAAAAAGGGATACGCCAACCCCAGCTATGCAACGTGACGGTTGAAAAACTATGCATCACTAACGCGGCTACTGCTGAACCGACTAAAATGCCGAGGTAAGTACCACATTGTGCGAAGCTGCCATAAAACCCACGCTGATTGCTGGGAGCATGTTCCACCAAATAAACCATCGAACCGACAAACTCACCACTCATCGCTAAACCTTGAAATAAACGACAAATTAATAATAATCCTCCGGCCCAGGCGCCCACTTGTTGATAAGTCGGTAATAAACCAATCAAGCTGGTAGCCAAGGCCATGACCACGATGCTGACCACCAACGTTGCACGCCGTCCAAAGCGATCCCCAAAATGCCCAAACAACAAAGAGCCTAAGGGCCGAATCAAAAACCCGATTGCGAAAATCGCGAAAGTAAATAATAAACCGTTGGCAACACCGGCATGCGGAAAAAATAATTCACTCATAATTGGCGCGAAATAACCGTATAAAGTGAAATCATAAATCTCCAGCACATTACCGATGACGCCGGGCAGAATAACGCGATGGGAGAAGTTAGTTGTTTGCATAGCAGCTCATAGGTCGGCTTACGTTTGTAGGGGCGGCTCGCGAGCCGCCCGAAAAGCGAAACGAACAAGCCGACAACCCATGTCGGCTTACTCGCTTCGCTTGATGCGAAGCTCTGGAAGCCGACCTACATTTACAGCATATCAACCAACAACTATCTTTTCAACGGGTCTTGACAACCGGTTATAAAGACCCTATAATGCCCTCATTATGAACACACTCTCGTCTAAACTCTTTTTTCTCGCCATCTTATCAGTCTGCTTAATGGTGCCCTTAAGTAACGATATTTTTATCTCTGGCTTGCCTGCGATGAAAAGTTATTTTCAAGGCGCGAATGTTGCTTTAGTTTTATCAGTGGGTTTATTAGGTTTGAGCTTGGCTCAATTGGTGTATGGTCCTTTATTAGATCGCTTTGGCCGCCGGCCTATTTTATTAGTCGGCTTATGGATTTTTACCATCGCCAGCGCCGTGACAACATTTTCTCATTCCTTTCATGTGTTGCTGATTGCGCGCTTCATTCAAGCCATTGGCGCTTGTAGCTCTATCGTGACAGTCTTCGCCATCGTACGCGATGTGTATGAACAAGATAAATTAATTAAAGCGACCGGTGTTGTCACGGCTTTAATTGGCATCAGCCCTGCTTTAGCACCTTTAGTCGGCAGCGCGGTGAATAATGTGTGGGGCTGGCGCGCGAGTTTTGCAGTATTATTTTTGTTGGGCCTTATCTACGTGCTGTTAACCCAATTCTTTTTTAAAGAAACCCAAGCGCAAAAAAATTTAAGCGCGCTTAACTTTCGCCATATTTTTAATAATTACACTGCCTTATTACGCAATATTCCCTTCTTAATTTACGGTATATCGAGTGGTTTATCGTACGGAGTGTTATTTAGTTACTTCGCCATTTCACCGTTTTTTATTATTCATCAGATGCATTTTAGTGTGTTAAGTTTTGGTTGGATTGTCGCGACCAATGCCATCGCGATTATTGGCATGTCGATTTTAACGCCGCGTTTTTCACCGCGCTTGGGTTTACCGAAAACCATGACTTTAGGCTTTGTGTTTATTTTAATAGGCGGCCTTATTATGTGGGTCAGCAATATTTTTTTACCCACTAATATTTATACTTTTATGGTGCCGATGTTTATCAGCACCATCGGTATCAGCATCATTCGCCCCACCGCGGGCGCGGGTGCGATGCAATTAGCAGAACGCAAAGTAGCCGGCTCTGCTTCCGCACTTTACAATTTTCTTTCCTTCATGGGCGGCTCGATCGCCAGCGCTGTCACTTCGCATGTAGTTTCGCATGTCGCAAGCTTTGGCCTGTTCATTGTTGTCATGGGAATTTTGGCTTTATTGTTTCAAGGCTTGCAAAGCAGATTACCCACTCATGTTACACAAGTAACATGAAATCTTTACGCGATGGGGGGGCAAAACAAAGATACTCATGTTATGCATTTTGCGTAACATGAGTTACCTCATAAATAATCTAGCTGCTTAATGACGCTGTTCGGGTAAAAAGCCTGCCACTTGTGAATGCCATAAATTAGCGTACAAACCATTTTGCTGTAATAATTCACTGTGCGTTCCATCTTCGACAATTTCACCGGCATCGAAAACTAAAATGCGATCCATGTGTAAAAGGGTTGATAAACGATGCGCAACGACGAGCGTGGTTTTATGGCTCATCAATTGCAAGAAATTAGTTTGTATCGCTTGTTCAGTAACCGAATCTAAAGAGCTGGTGGCTTCATCTAAAATTAAAATCGGCGCATTTTTTAAAATCGCGCGACTAATCGCGATACGTTGGCGTTGCCCACCGGATAATTTAATACCGCGCTCGCCCACTAATGTGTCATATCCCTGTGGCAAATTGCGGATAAAATCATCGGCTTGTGCCGCAACAGCGGCGGCAACAATTTGTTCCTTCGTCGCACTCGGTTCGCCGTAGGAAATATTTTCCGCTAGCGTGCGATGAAACAAAGTTGGGTCTTGCGGAATCAAACTGATAGTTTCGCGCAATGAAACTTGTGTCAGTTGGGCGATATTTTGGTCATCAAGATAAATGGCACCGCTATTTATTTCAAACAACCGTAAAATCAAATTCACAAAAGTCGTTTTACCGCTGCCTGAATAGCCGACCAATCCTACTTTTTGGCCAGCATTAATCGTTACCGATAAATTTTCAAATAAAGGGGTTGCGTGATGATAGTGAAATTTCACCTTGTCAAAACGAATTACCCCTTTACTCACATGCAATGGTTTCGCATCAGGCGCATCGACAATATCATGGGTTTGCAAAGTGACGCGTAAGCCTTGACTCACTTTACCCAGTTGTTCAGCAAAGTTTAAAAATTCCCGCGCCAGGTTCCACAAATTATCAACGATATAACCATTGATCATAAATACTAAGGCAAAATCACCGACACTGATTTTATTAAGGCTGCGCTCGTAAATTAAATACAGCAAAATAATCGCCTGCATCACAATAAATGAAACTGATTGGAAGAAAAATAATTTTAACAAATGCCAATCAAAGGCCCGCTCCGCGGCGACCGTCTCGTGGGTCCACTCAGCAATATTGCCGCGCTCCAACTTTTGCCGCGCGAACAAACGCACGATGGAAGTATTGCTGAGTACATCAACGACTTTACCGGTTAATTGGCTGCGCAACTCCGAACTTTTATCGGCCAATTGATGCGCTCGCCGCGCAAAATACCGCGAGCCTACTAAAAAAATGATCACCCAAATTAAAAATAATAAAGCCACCATCGGCTGCACGGTGAGCATAACGCCAGTGGCAACCACGATCATTAAAAAATTCGCCACAAATTGTTCCATAAAAATTTCGACAATTTGTGCGGTTCCATAGGCCACGTCATTGACTTTATTGGCCAAACTCCCCGCAAAATTATTTTGATAATATTGATACGAGTGTTCCAACAAGTGACTGGTCATACTGCGGGTGATATTGCCCTTTAAAAACGGAATAAAACTGCGACGGATAATATTCCAGACTCGAAAAATGATCACCATGAAAACGGATAGCGCGATATACGCACCTAACAAGCGACCGACTTCACTCCACACTGCTTCAAACGGCGTCGTACTCATCCGATCGATAATCATTTTGATAATGTAGGGTGCCAGCGATAAATCAATCGCCCATAACAGACAAAAGATCAGCAAGACAGTTAACTGCCAACGGAATGGTTTTAATTGCGCAAATATAAATTGCGGGATGGTTGGCATAGGCTGCACCAGAAACTGGAGACTAGAATTTAAAAATTAGAATACCATAAATTTGTCAACGCGTGAATTTAGCTATCTGGCATAAGTATTTTTGTTTTCTGCAATACCTCGGCTCGACAAAACGGACACTTATCTATTGGCGTGTGCGCGTCCGCTGCATTAGAAATACACTCATTACAAAGCATATGCCAACATGGTACGAATATATAATCTGCTATGTGGCTGCCTAGGCATATAGGACATGTTATACGCCTTGCTGAACCAGCAGGTATTGGATCATCATATATTTTTATTTTATGTATGAATTCTTTTGCGCAACTGGAAACAGGGCAATACTTTATTTGAGGATCCTGTGTACAACGTTCACAAAGACTTATATGGCCACAGGGCACGCAAACATGATCTGCCATGTACACATTACAGCAAGCGCATTTTGCTGCGCGAGTCAAAGCAGATGGGGATAGTGGAGGGGAAGGTGCTGGCGATAATGGTTTTGAAAATGGTGGAATATGCCGTTGCAAAGCAGCAAGCGAATTAACAGGCGAAGCAAGGGGTGAAAAAGCCGCTCCTGGAGCACGAGTTCTTGAATCACAAGGTTTCCAATTCCACATATAAATTGATTGTGGACATTGATAGCATGCAATCGGATTTGTTGGCCCTTGGTTTGATATACACTCCAAACATAGTACGGTGTGACCACAAGGAGACTCAAACAGTAATGTAAGATCCGTATAATGCTCATGTCCAGATTGTTGGCATCTTTTGAGCTCGCTTCCCACATGCCCGGGCACTGAACCACGTCGTTGTGCGGCCCACCCGGGTGAAGAGGATGCTGGCGCTGCAGCAGCTGACAATTGAGGCGATGACGGAGATCGCGCCAAAACAAAAGTAGGCTGCACAGATGAAAAGTCTGCTCTGGCCACAGCTGGCGCTAAAGAATGTGATGGCAGCGGCGAAAAGGCTGCTCCTGGAGCACGCATGCTTGGATCACAAGGTTTCCACTGCGAGACAACACTTACTGCTTGACATCTAGGACATATAAACTGAATCTGCGCTTGGTTTGATATACACTCCAAACATCGTACGGCGTGACCACAAGGAGACTCAAACAGTAATGTAAGATCCGTATAATGCTCATGTCCAGATTGTTGGCATCTTTTGAGCTCGCTTCCCACATGCCCGGGCACTGAACCACGTCGTTGTGCGGCCCACCCGGGTGAAGAGGATGCTGATGCTGGCGCTGCAGCAGCTGACAATTGAGGCGATGACGGAGATCGCGCCAAAATAAAAGTAGGCTGCACACCGGGAGGAGAAGCAGGCGCTATCCGTGGCGCCTCACCTTCCAGTTGAGGAGGCTGATAAGCAGCAAATAAATGCACTCCCTCTCTCGCTCCTGCTGAACCAGGATAACTGACTTTAGCATTTCGATTAGCTCTTTTTGCAATTAACGCTCGGCTTAAATCAATAAAAATATCGTTGACACTATCATTGCTTCTTGCGCTTGCGGCATACCAAGGAATAGCAGCGCGCTTTATTAACTTTTGCAAATCACTCGGATAAGAATTAACCTTTCGCATATTGCCACACCAAGGCTCACCTGGGTTTAATATGACTAAAACACACTCGATGGGGTACCTTCTACCTGATGAGCAACGCGCTCTAGCAATAAACTCTTGGAGGTCCTCACAGGTCTGGCTTATTTCTACACTGATATCTACCACAATTAGAATTGCCTGAGCCCGCTGCAAAGCCTCATATTTGCTCTGCACGTCATATTGCCTATGCCAAATATTTAATGCAACATTTTGCTGGTCAATTTTAAGAAAGTCGATCCAACGAAATTTATCGTGTAAGTTCTCTTGCACACGAGCAGGCGTTGCCTCTCGAATATTCTCTGTAAACCGATTTAACAAGTCAGTCGCGTCTTTTTGAACTCCAAGCAGATAAAAACTAAAAGAGTGAGGGGAAACAGCATTACTTAGCATACAGGTATCTCCGGTAAAACACTCGTGCTGGCCGTATTTAATATTATCCTAGAAGAGCATATGCCGCTCAAGCCAGGAGGGGTCGCGCCGCTCAGCAGATTGTTGTACGGGGCCTTGCGCAGCGGGCGGCGCAAAGGGCGGCACAGCGGGCGGCGCAAAGGGCGGCACAGCAGGCGACGCAAAGGGCGGCGCAAAGGGCGGCGCAGCAGGCGGCGCGAAGGGCGGCACAGCAGGCGACGCAAAGGGCGGCGCAGCAGGCGACGCAAAGAGCGGCGAAAGTGATCGCGCAGCAGCAGACGGCGAAAGTGATCGCGCAGCAGGCGACGCAAAGGGCGGCGCAGCAGGCGGCGCGAAGGGCGGCGCAAAGGGCGCAACAGGCGGCGATGCAGAAGCTTGATTTCCTTGTGGGTCAATAAGCACAAGAAAAATATCTGAAGCTAGCGGCGGTATAGGCGGCATAAAGGGATTCCCTTTTGAATGATGGAAAACAACTGCCTGCTCTTGATTAGCTCGTTTTAAAATAAGCCCTTGGGTTAAATCGCTAAAAATGTTATTAATACTCGCCGGTCTGTTTGCTATAAACCAAGCATCAAGCTTCTTTCTTCCAGTGAGAGTTCGCATCTCGTCCCACCGCTCGCTCTGGTGTGTTAACATTGCTTCAACTGACTGTAAAGGGAAGTTCTCATCAGCCGTGAATACTAACACATACCATTTTTCACTCCAACTCCAGTTGTTATCCCACAGACGGCTATTCTGCCGCTCACTCACCGCGGTAATGTTCTGATCAATGTATTTAATTACCTCTTGATGCCGATAGCGAAAGTCTTTTAAACTTATAACAAGCAAAACCACATCTGCTTCCTTACAAGCTGGGTAAGCGCGCGGGTCAAGATTAGAGGCATGAAAAATCTCTAATTCAATAATTTTATTTGCTTCTTGAAGATATTTAATATGACAAAGATCACCATCCTCTACACAAGCGGGGCGCACTGCTTTAATATTAGTTTTATATTGCTCAAACAAGCGTGCTACATTATCGGGTCCATCTATCCCAAGCAGAGCAAATTTAAAAGAATGATCAGGAACAATTGGATTAAGCATACAAGGTTCTCCTGTAAAATAGATGTGTCAGATTCTAACCTAGAAAATAAACTATGAAAAGCAAAAGAATATTTTTAGCAACAATAGGGTCGGTTTACAATTACAAACCCTGCCGCATGTTTGGGTGCGGTGCACGTAAACAAAGATACTGATGTTACGCACTCTGCATAACATCAGTCAAATAATTTTCTAACCCATAAGCTTCAATCTTGTCAGCCAAAAAATAATTTTTGTCGCCAGGATAAATGACATACAAATAATCAAGCTGTAATTCTTCCTGACTGATTAACATCGATTTAGTTTTAGTAGGGGCATCGGCGTATTTGAATTCAAATCCTAGACGCTTATCGTCCTTCAATAATAGCAAATCTAACTCTGCACCGCTATGAGTTGCCCAAAAATAGCAGTCATGCGGTTTAGCGTGGTGCCAGCGAATAATTTCTTCTAACGCAAAACCTTCCCAGCTAGCGCCGAGCTTGGGGTATATTTGTAATTGCGATTTACCTTTAATGCGTAACAGGGAATGTAATAATCCACTATCGCGAAAATAAATTTTGGGAGCTTTGACTTGACGCTTTTTAATATTTTCTTGCCAGCCTTGCAATTGACGCACCATAAATGTACCGCTCAATATATCCAGATAATGTTTCACGGTTTTTTCATTGATGCCAAAGGAACGAGCGAGTTCTGCGGCATTAAAAATATTGCCATGATAATGCGCCAGCATGCTCCAGAAACGACGCAAAGTAAGCGCTGGAATTTGAATACCCAGATTAGGAATGTCTTGCTCGAGAAAGGTGCTGATGTAATCTTCTCGCCAAGCATAACTTGCGATGTCATCGGCTGCCAAATACGATTGGGGAAATCCTCCGCACAACCATAAATGCTCAAGCTCTTGCGTTTCACGGTAACTAAAAGGAGTCAGTTCAAGGTAAGAAATGCGCCCGGCTAAACTTTCTGATGATTGTTTAATGAGTTCACGTGAAGCGCTACCTAAAATTAAAAATTGGCGCGGCTTTTTTTCATCGACCAGCACGCGCAGTAAAGGAAATAAATCCGGCTTACGCTGAATTTCATCAATCACAATTAAACCTGATAAATTTTCTAAGGCGCGTTGCGGCTCCTCTAAACGCGCTAAATCATCGGGCTTTTCCAAATCAAAATAATTCAGCGCAGAAAAATCTTCGACCGTTTCTGCATACATTTTTGCCAGCGTAGTTTTGCCACACTGCCGCGGCCCTAAAATAGCGACAATAGGGTTAATCGCAAAACATTGGCCAATTCTTTGTAAATCATCTTGCCTGTTCATATTTATATTATACATTGAAAAACCGTATTTTGTATACGGAATTTCAATGTAAATACCAAATTTGGTCCTGTTTTGCGCTGGCAAAAGACCCTGTCGTCCTAGTGAAAGATTTTATGGGTACCTGACATACTGTTATGAATTATATGATTTAAATGCTCTTGCTGTTGCCACCACGGGTTGCTGACATCTTGGGCACTTTACCGATAAGCTCCGCGCCATCCTAGCACATCCTTCACAAAATAGAATATGTCCGCACGGCACTATTGCATGAGTTCGCAGCGCAGCACAATTAAACACAACACACTCTGTGCCTTGCGTATTACTCTTCATCTGCAGCGGTGGTGTTGCTGGTAAAACTGGCCTACTGTTATCATCTTCCATCCCTATGGGCATTATGCTTGGCGGCAGCAGTGGTGTTGCTGGTAAAACTGGCCTACTGTTATCATCTTCCATCCCTATGGGCATTATGCTTGACGGCAGCGGTGGTATTGCTGGTAAAACTGGCCTACTGTTATCATCCACCACCCTCATGGGTATTATGTTTGACGGCAGAGGCTGCCTGTACGCGCGCTCCAGGGGTGATAATAGTGGTGTACTAACCATTGGAGTGAGTGATGGAGCAACATTTTTCCTAAATAATCCGTCCCAGCACCCGCAACATTTTTCTGCTGCAGCGAGCAGCGGCGCAGGCGGGGGCTGAAGATAAGCCCTCATCCATTGTGATACTAGCCATTGAAAAACCGGTGCCTCTTCGGTTAAATCTCCGGCTATGGTTTCAGTATGAATTTGCCATTGCTCTGCATGATCTTTTAACGCAGCAGCCGAATATTGAGAAGGCGAATAATGACTCAATATTAAAACGATTTTACGACCTTGTGGGCAGCCGGAAATGCGCTCAATAAATTGGGAATAATTTTGCTCAGTAACATCGGATGCGTTAATTAAAAGCAAATCAGGTTGAGAATAATTCTGCCCATTGCGTATAACCATTTTAAAAGTTAGCTTGCTGCTCCCATAATCTGCCTCCATCATAAACATTTTTGTACTGTTAAGGAACGCTGATTGAGTAATCGGATTCAAAGAAAATTGTTGCAGGTAACACTCAATAAGACGAAAGTAATCTGAAACAGAAGAAATATGGGGTGCAAATCGGACTGGATACTGGACTGGATGCTGGAGTGAATACATTGTTTATATCTCAATCATTAACCCGAATTAATCCATTAATTGCAAGCAGCTGTGGCCGTGATGGTGATGTCACAAACATGTTTTAACCCCTGTTATTATTTTAAGCTTAAATATTTTAGACTATTTCAAATATTTTTGAAATTCAAAAAAAACCGGGTATTACCCCGGTTTTTTTGCAGCAACCTGCTGCGTGGCTTTTTCTTGCCTTAAAAGTCTGTGTATAAATACTAAGCTGCTGCTGCGCGATCGACGAGCTCAACAACTGCCATGGGAGCCGCGTCGTCTTTACGAAAGCCCGCTTTTAACACACGCACATAACCACCCGGGCGAGACACTGAACGTGGGCCTAAATCATTGAATAATTTAGCTACGGCTTCGATGTTACGCAAGCGATTAAATGCCGTGCGACGATGCGCGAGGCTATCTACTTTTGCCAACGTGATCAAAGGTTCAATCACGCGACGTAATTCTTTCGCCTTCGGCAAAGTTGTCATAATTTGTTCGTGCTCAATTAAAGACGCTGACATGTTGCGAAACATCGCTGTGCGATGGCTGCTGTTGCGATTTAATCTTCTTCCACTTTTACCGTGACGCATGATGCGCTCCTCAGATTTTTAATATTCTATTTTACTACGTGATTAGACCAACTTACTTAAACTTCGAATCACGTTTTAGTTGTGAGTTGTGAGAGGTGAGTTGTGAGATCTCACAACTGACAACCCACAACTGACAACTTATTTCCCTTGTGAGGGGTGAGTTGTGAGATCTCACAACTGACAACCCACAACTGACAACTTATTTCCCTTGTGAGAGGTGAGTTGTGAGATCTCACAACTGACAACCCACAACTGACAACTTATTTCCCTTGTGAGGGGTGAGTTGTGAGATCTCACAACTGACAACCCACAACTGACAACTTATTTCCCTTGTGAGAGGTGAGTTGTGAGATCTCACAACTGACAACCCACAACTGACAACTTATTTCCCTTGTGAGGGGTGAGTTGTGAGATCTCACAACTGACAACCCACAACTGACAACTTATTTGTCTTCTTCTACTTCAACTGACTCAAGCGCTAAATTCGCAGGTGGCCAGCTATCTAATTTCATGCCCAGTGATAAACCACGTGACATTAATACTTCTTTAATTTCATTTAAAGATTTTTTACCCAGGTTTGGCGTTTTCAACAATTCAATTTCTTGACGTTGTACTAAATCACCAATGTAATAAATATTTTCAGCTTTCAAGCAATTCGCTGAACGCACAGTTAATTCTAAATCGTCAACCGGTTGCAATAAAATTGGATCGATGGGTGTTTCAGAATGATGGCGCGGTTGATGTGTAGTTGCAACTTGGGTGCTCTTCAAATCAACAAACGCAGCTAATTGATGTTGCAGAATAGTTGCGGCATTACGAATCGCTTGTTCTGGATCTAAAGTGCCATTAGTTTCGATGTCGATAATTAATTTGTCTAAGTCAGTACGTTGTTCAACGCGCGCATTATCCACTTCATACGTCACACGACGCACCGGGCTGAAAGAGGCATCTAATTGCAAGGCACCAATCGGTTTGTCGCTGTCGATGGTACGACGCGCTTCAACGGATTTGTAACCAATGCCTTTGGCTAATTTTAAAGTCATGTCTAATTCGCCAGTGCCCGTTAAGTGCGCAATAACATGCTCAGGATTTACAATTTCTACGCTGCTGTCATGCGAAATATCGCCCGCTGTTACCACACCTTCGCCTTTTTTGCGTAAGTGTAAAGTGGCATAATCTTTGCCTTCCATCGTTACAGCAACACCTTTAAGATTTAACAAGATATCGATTACATCTTCTTGTACACCCGCAATGGTGCTGTACTCATGCAACACGTTTTCAATTTTTGCTTCAGTGATGGCGCAGCCTGGCATAGAAGATAATAAAATGCGGCGCAGGGCATTTCCTAAAGTATGGCCATAACCACGTTCAAAAGGTTCCAACACCACTTTGTAGTGAGTGTTAGTTAATTTTTCAACGTGAATAGAACGGGGAGTTAATAAGCTTGTAATAGCACCTGACATGTATTTGCCTCTCATTTGATCGAGTTGTGAGTTGTGAGGGGTGAGTTGTGAGATCTCACAACTGACAACTCACAACTGACAACTAATTACTTGGAATATAATTCAACCACCAACTGCTCATTGATGTCGCTGGGTAACTCAGAACGCATTGGTACAGCTTTAAACGTACCTTCCATTGCTTTCAAATCAACGTCCACCCATTCTACTTTGGCACGTTGTTGCGCCACTTCTAAAGCACCTTGCACGCGCAATTGCTTTTTCGAATTTTCACGCACGGCGACGACATCACCGGGTTCAACTTGATAAGAAGGAACATTAATCGTTTTACCATTCACTGCAATCGCACGATGGTTCACTAATTGCCGCGCTTCGGCACGCGTGCTACCAAAACCCATACGGTAAACCACGTTATCTAAACGGCATTCCAAGGCTTGCAATAAGTTTTCGCCCGTTGAACCTTTTTTACGTGCCGCTTTAATATAATAATTGCGGAACTGTCTTTCCAACACGCCATATAAACGGCGGATGACTTGCTTCGCACGCAATTGCGCGCCGTAATCTGTCAAACGGCGACGGTTCGCACCGTGTTGACCAGGCGCCACATCCGCTTTACATTTGGATTTTAATTCGCGCACGCCGCTCGTCAACAATAAATCAACGCCTTCACGACGAGCTAGTTTGCAACGGGGGCCAGTGTATTTAGCCATTGGGGGTAACTCCTAACTTCTCTCTTCTTTCTGCAGAGCAGAAAATTTAATAATCTTCAAACTTCTTGTAGGTCGGCTTACGAGAAGCTTGCGTTAGCAAGCGAAACAAGCCGACAACATAATTTGCAACCTTTGTGTCGGCTTACGCATTTTGCTTTGCAAAACGCGGGAAGCCGACCTACAACTCACAACTAAATCCTACGTCTTTTGGACGGACGACAACCATTATGCGGAATGGGGGTTGTATCAGTAATACTTTTTACTTTCAAACCCACGGCATTTAAAGCCCGCACGGAAGATTCACGACCTGGACCGGGACCAGTGATTTCCACATCCACTTGTTCCATTTTATATTCTTCTTTAGCAATCGCTGCAATTTTAGCAGCCGCTTCTTGCGCCGCAAACGGCGTATGCTTACGCGAACCGCTAAAACCGACGGCACCTGAAGAAGATTGCCCTAAGCTATTACCTTGTTTGTCGGTAATAGTGATAATCGTATTGTTAAAGCTGGCTTTAACATACACCCGACCATCGGCGACTACGCGACGATTTTTCTTTTTGACGGGCGCGCCTTTTTTACCGCCCTTGGCAGCTGCTGCTTTCGCGGGCGCTGCTTTGGTATTTTCTGCTACTGCTGGATTTGCCATTGTTTTTCAAAACCTCTAATCTGTACTTCTTAATTTATAAATCTTAAAATTTAACCACTGCTCTGTGTAAGCTAGAAGTTGTGAGGAGTGAGTTGTGAGAAGAAACAAAATCTATTTTCTCGCAATCCACAATACACAATCAAGAGAGCTCACAACTGACAACCCACAACCCACAACTCATCGAATCGCTTTACGCGGGCCTTTGCGAGTACGCGCATTGGTTTTAGTCCGCTGACCACGCACGGGTAAACCGCGACGATGACGAATACCACGATAGCATCCCATGTCAACCAAGCGTTTGATGCTCATGGAAACTTCGCGGCGCAAATCGCCTTCGATGGTAAATTTAGCGACTTCCGCGCGCAATGCATCTAACTGTTGTTCAGTCAACACTTTAAATTTTGTGGCGGGAGCAATACCCGTAATTTGGCAAATTAATTTTGCCCGGGTAGGACCAATCCCATAGATGGACCGCAACCCAATCACGGTATGTTTGTTATCTGCGATGTTAACGCCGGCTATACGAGCCATTCTTTGTACTCCTAATTAACCCCAAAAAAGGGGAAACATTATACTTTCAAATTGGTTTTAAATCAACCCTTCTGTTTAGTTGTGGGGGGTGAGTTGTGGGTTGTGAGATCTTTGTAACTGAGTACTTCGGAATGGGAAAAATCACTTTTGTTTTTTCTCACAACTGACAACTCACAACCCACAACTAAATTCCCACAACACACAACCCAATTAGCCTTGCCGCTGTTTATGCCGCGCTTCGGCACAAATTACCCGCACCACGCCTTTGCGCTTAATCACTTTGCACTTACGGCACATGCGTTTTACTGATGCTGTTACTCTCATTTTTATTTCCTCAAACAAATATTATTTGTAGGGCCGCTCGGTAGGGGCGGGGCTTGACCCGCCCGTTTTGCGGGACGGTCAAGCCCGTCCCCTACATACACACATGCCTCTACCTAAACATTCCGCCACCTAAAGGATTTCCCCCTTTAAACGGCGATTTTTTCATTAAGGATTCATACTGATGTGACACTAAGTGATTTTGCACTTGAGCGATGAAATCCATCAACACGACCACAATAATTAACAATGAAGTACCACCAAAATAAAACGGTACATTCCAAGTAATATTTAAAAACTCTGGCAACAAAGCAACTAATGCTAAATAAATTGCGCCGGAGAAAGTTAAGCGCGTCATCACGCCATCAATATAATCAGCGGTTTGATTACCGGGACGAATACCCGGAATAAAACCACCCGATTTTTTCAAATTCTCCGCTGTTTCACGCGGATTAAACACTAAAGCCGTGTAAAAGAACGCGAAGAAAATAATCAACGCCGCATATAAAATGATATATACCGGCTGGCCTTGCGTGAGCGATAAACTAATCGTGCTCAAGATGCCCGTACCGGCATCTTTACCAAACCATTGTGCAATCGTCGCCAAAAATAAAATAATACTGGAGGCGAAAATCGGCGGAATTACACCCGACAAATTAATTTTTAAGGGCAAATGGGTTTGCTGTGCCGCATAAATTTTGCGACCTTGTTGACGCTGCGCATAGTTCACTGCAATACGACGTTGACCGCGTTCTACAAACACGACAAACGTCGTCACCGCTAACACTACCACCAGAATCAACAACAAAGCCAATACGGACATTTCACCTTGATGCGCTTGAGTAAATAATTGCCCCAAGGCACCCGGTAACCCTGACACGATACCGGCGAAAATAATCAACGATATCCCATTACCCACACCACGCTCAGTCATTTGTTCGCCGAGCCACATCAAAAATAAAGTGCCGGTCGTCAAACAAACCGTCGCCACAAAGTAAAACGTAAAGCCTGGATTCAACACCACGCCCGGACTGCTCGCCAACAAGCGCGCCATCCCACCAGCTTGCACAGCCGCCAAGACTAAGGTGCCATAACGCGTGTATTGATTAATCTTGCGCCGACCCGCTTCACCTTCTTTTTTCAATTGCTCCAAGCTGGGCAATACCGAGGTGAGCAACTGCATCACGATCGAAGCCGAAATATAGGGCATGACCCCTAACGCAAACACGCTTAACCGCCCCAGTGCACCACCGGAGAATAAGTTAAACATGTTGAGCAAACCACTGCCTTGGCCGTTAAACAAGGAAGAAAGTTGACGCGGATCTAAACCCGGCACCGGGATATAAGAACCCAAACGATAAACAATAAGACCTAATAAAACAAACAGCAAACGGCGTTTTAATTCCGACAAGCCGCCTTGGCTTAGCGCTTTACCTAATGCCGCTGCCTTCACGCTTATGC
>JABDGN010000008.1 GCA_013285995.1 Gammaproteobacteria bacterium | reverse complement strand
ATTATTCGTTGTATATTTTCCCTTCTCTAACTACTTAATACTTTCTTAAGATTTTTGCCCTACACTTCATGGTTTTAAAGGTGAGGTGAGAATGAAAAAAGCGCTGCAAGGGCTGGTAAAAGGCAAAGGCAGTAGGGTTCAGCCTACACCCCCAACTTTAGTGCGAAGTTTTTCTGGCCTCGGCGGGTCCCAGGAGGAGATTGAATTAGAGTCGGTTTACGCTGCATCTCCTGACTTCACTCCCAAGAGGGGTCCGTTAGCACCTGGAGTTGCTAGCTCAAGATCTCCGGCCGCTCGTCGTGTCAATGTAGCTCAACAGCCTGGCTCTCCTCGCGCACATGAATTTACCAAAGTAATTGGTGCCTGGGAGAACGATCCGGCAAAAACAACGCAGGCTATAAATTATTTTACTTATCCGGCAGGCCCCGATGAAGGAGGGGGCGCTAGTATTACAGGCACTGCAGAAAGTAACCAGCAGTCAGTATTACCGGGTTCTACTTTAGCGCCACCCCCAAGTCCTCGACCACGTCCCGCTGTGCCGCGACTGCAGTTGGGCCAAGTTCCTGCGCCAACAGCCTCACCGCTTACTTCTCCTCCACCTACGCTCGGACGTTATCATGTTAATGAAGCGGGCGATCCTTGGAAAAAATTGCCCACGGGTGCTAAAGAAAATTTAAAGAAGCTGGGACGGGGATTGGAAAAACTACGCCAACGTCAACAGAAAAATCAAGCGGCTAAGAAAATTCAAGCTGCATGGCAGCGTTATCAGGTTGTCAAATCTGCTCCTGTTGCACCGGCTCCCGCCTCGAGCTCCGCTAGCTTGGATGAATTTAATGCTCGCTTACCGCAGCCTCCAATGCCTGGGGAATTAGGCGAAACTGCCTTTAAAAATACTGATGTAGCAAGTCAGTTACCCGGCTCTCATCTGACAAATCCTAAAAAAGGAAGTAAGCCACAATCTGCGCTCAGCAAAACCGGTCGACGACACAGAAGAATAGCTCCTTCTACGTCAGAT
The DNA here is from genome assembly GCA_013285995.1 of Gammaproteobacteria bacterium. Taxonomy (GTDB): domain Bacteria; phylum Pseudomonadota; class Gammaproteobacteria; order JABDGN01; family JABDGN01; genus JABDGN01. Next base: position 36,436 of record JABDGN010000008.1, on the reverse strand, counting down.
GAAACTAATCCTGTTTTTGTAAGTAGACCAACTCGCCCAGAGGAGTCCGCTGCTGAGCTAGCCGCTGCAGAAGCGCTTGCGGTAGCCACTGAAGCCGCCGCCGCCGAGGCAGCAGCCAATGCGGTTGATTTGGGTGTGCCGCCGCCGCCAGCGCTTATTACTGGCCCGGGCGCAGGGTGGAATATAGACGCTTTGGCAAGTTTGTTGCAGCCATTAATTGCGATGCTGCCAAAACATCTCGAATTACCGCCGTCAAGCAGCAGTTTGCTTCCTCTGAGTAGTGCGGCGGCTTCTCCTGCTTCACGCTCTCCTCAATCCTCACCCCGCTTAGCCAGTGCTGGCATGGTACCCAGTACCGCCGGAGTTAAGCTTGAGCCTTTGATGTTGGCATTGGCGCTTGCGGTGGAACCTCCTGCTCCAGAGCAATTACCCACGCCGCGTCAACTTAATCCTCAAGCCAAATGGACACCTGCGGCAATGCAGGCGCTGTATGATGCCTTAGATGCTAACTTAGCCGATCAAGAAACTCCCTTGCCAACTCCTCGTCAGCGTCGACCGCCAGGAGCTGTAGGAGTTGCCGAGCCAGGCACGCCGATTGCAACTCCCCGCCAGCATGCATTGCAAACAGGAAATTCAGATTGGACCAAGGCTATGCTAGGGATCGTGCGGGATGAATTGGGAGAATATTTATCTCAGCGTGATATGCCGGTGTTGAGTGTAGAAGTGTTGGAAGCCCAATCGGGGTTTATAGTTGAGGAAGTTTCTCTCGTTCCCGCTACTCCAAGCTGGAATATCAGAAATTTAGAAGCCTTGATTAAAGGCCTTGAAACCTCGCAAGCTCGCTTAGTGGACAACTTAGAAGAGCGCATTGCGGCTTTGTTTGGCAGAGCATTGGCAACCAGAGCTGCTGCTACTCAGCATCGTAGCAGACGCGCACGAGGGGCTGCTTCTGCCCTAAGTCGTAGACGCCGAAAAGTCACGTTTGCGGCAGGGGTAGCAAAAGAACGGGAAACCAATCCAAGATCTTCGCCAAGGCTGGGGCCAGCAGCAGAAGAGATTCTTTTTCAAGCGGGGCCTGATCCGGTTAATTGGCTTGTTGTACAAAAAATTTTGCAAAAAAATCCCTTATTCTCGGCTGATGATATCAGTAGCATCGAGCGATTTTTACGCTTACTTAAAAAGATACATGCGCAGCGGGTGATCTTAACTGCAACCCATCAAGAAGCGACTGCGCGTTTGACTCAGCACAACGTGCAGCATCCAGCGATGAGTTATGATTCTGAGGCAGTTGAAAGAAGCGAAAATTTATTGAGAAAACTTGAGGAAAAAGAAAGGAGTATAGTGAATTCTTGTATTGATGGATTAAAAGCTTGGCGCGACCATTATACGCTGCAAATAGCTAATTTTATTAAGCTGATTAACAGCATTCCCTCCTTATCGGCTCACGATCGGAGCCTGCCAAAATACAATGCTCCTGCTGCGTTAGAAGAAGGAAGCGGACCGCTTGGAAGCTATGTGGATTACTTAAATGATCAATTCCAAATGCATGCGGAGGATAAGCAATATTTAATTGGTGTGGCACAAACTCTGCAAACGCGTTTAAGCGGGCAAGGGGTGGGTAATATTAATGGCATATTCTATGCATCCGATTTGCTTGGTCTTGAAAAACCAGACGTAGTACCGCAAGTGCAGCAGCTTCAAGCTCAACGTATGTTGAAATTTTACCAAGCGTTAGAAGCGGCTCTGCCAGGGTTTACTGAGGCACAAGATAAATTTAACTTGGTACAAACCGGGCAAAGGCCAGTCAGAAAAAATAAAGATCGCTCCTCCTGTAGAAAGAAGGCATTGATTGTATGTGCTATTTTGTCGGTTCTAGCCTGCTTAACATTACTCATAGCTATTCCGATTGCATTATTGACTCAAAGTTCAGGGGGCGGTGGTGCGGGTGGAACAGGGTCTAACGGCTCAGGTAATGGTAGTGGCGGACCCGCTGGTGGTTCGAGAACCACAGATGGGCGGAGGTCAACCTCAGATCGAGGCAGCAGCACAGCGATACAAGCACTTCCTCCGGGCAGTTCAGTTCTTAGCAGTGGCGATGGTATCCCAAATGGTTTAAGTAGCACCGGTTCGCCCGCATCCGGCAGTAGCTGGTTTGGCGGCATGAGCAGTTGGTGGAATGGAGGTTCCACGGCTGCGCGAGACGGTAGCGGCTTGCCTCCCAGTGGCAGTTCGGGTGGCTTATGGTCGACTATCAGCAGCACGCTGGGTAGTTGGCTACCAGGCTGGGCATCGACAGGTAATGCTGCAGCAGAAACAGCCCAGCTGGAAACGAGCTTTCAAAACGTATTGAGTGCGACAGATAGTATGGTTGCAGCGGTTGGTAGTAGCGAAGGGGCGGTTGGTAGTAGTGCGGCGCCAGCTAGCTCAGGCAACCCTGTAGCAAGCTCTGCTGCAATGGAGAGTACTCAGGGCAGTACTGCTCCCAGCCAGGCAATCAATGAATCAGGTACTTCGCAAGAGAGTAGCACAGCAGAACAGCAAGAGTTGTTGGCAAGTAGTGCAGTCAGTCTGCAGACCAGCGTTGGAGTAGCCAGTACCATTTTACCGCCACTGGCAGGTACCAGTTTAGCATTGGCAAGAAGCAGCTGGTTACAGTCGACTTTTTCGCGCAGTAGTAATGGGGATATCGGAACGGGGTCCAGTATACCCAATTTAGGCAGTTCTGCGGGGAGTTATCTAGCTGCAGCGAGCACCCAAGGAACGGTAATCAACACTTCAAATCAATTCATTTCTTCCGGGATTCTGGGAGGCGGCAGTAGTAGCGGAGTTTTGCCGGTGCGCCCCATCACTGCCACAGGGACTTCAGGAATCGTTGCTGGTACTAGCGGGATAGCAATTTCCACCGCAGTCGCCAGCACTATTTACACTGAGGCAGTCACCACGCAAGCTGAAAATGTTTTTGCGGCCTCCACAAGGCTTGCTAATTATATGAGCAGTGGCAATGCTACGTCCGAAGGTATTACCCGCTTTACTACGAGTGTGAGTACCAGTTTACAAGAATTAAATCAATTAACCGCTCAAATAGCAACGACCGCCGGCAGTTCAGCCGCTGCTCCCATTATTGGGGTTTTAACGGGAACAGCTCCGGTTAGTACTTTAGCTCCTATCGTGGTAAGTACTTACCAAAGCTTAACCAATGCTGCTCTTATCGCAACATCCGCACGTGCTACGGGCCAGGGTGTATTAAGTTTAGCGCCCTTTGGCACTACCTTAGCTGGTGTTACGTCCGGTAGTATTTTTAACACCGGAGGAACGAGAACCGGAACTTCAGGGCCAATAACGGTGAACACAGGTTCTCCCACAAGTGCTACGAGTTGGTGGTCGTCTTTCTTTGGTAGCACTTCTCCCGCAGGAAATACAGATGTTAGTAGCACTGGAAAAGTAGCGCTTTATCAAACCAGTCAAGCGGCCAATAGTTTAATCACAAGCGGTAGAGCAGTGGTAGCTGCTTTGACGACAGATGGTTCAACGAGTTCTGAAATCGAAGCTGCTACCAGCTTTGCAGCAGCTAGCTCAGGCATTTTGCCAGCAGTTGATGGCTCTACCGGAAGAGGGCCAAGTGATACGACTGTCAGTATTTCAAGCGGTTCTCCTGCAACGGGAAGTACTGGTTTTACTCCTTTTACTTCGGGTGAGGTAAGCACTGCGGTCGCCAGTACCGGTGATTTAAGAGCCCAAACTACGGCTTTAGAAGCTGGAATGCAAACGACTGGTAATTTGATGAGAACGAGTGGCAGCGCCCCGGTATTAAAAACGACTTCCTTAGAAGTGACGACAGGTTTAGCATTGAGCAGCGCCAGCGCGCTAGAAAGTACCGGTGAAGCTTTAATAAGCCTAGGAACGACCGGTTTGGGAGTTTTCTCTCCGACAACTTGGGCCGGGTCAACCGGCGTAGGTTCCACAGCGGTTGGTTCAACGGGATTTAATGCCACCGGATCTGCTTCCAGCGGAGCCGGTTCCAGTGGTTTAAGTATTAGCACAGGAGTGGCGCCGTTTGCTTCAAGCGGGGCATTTACTTCGGGCACTACTCTTGCGGCCTTATCACAGCTTAGCAGTAGTGAAGCTGCTTTTAGTACAGGTCTGGTTAAGCTTGGAACCACACTGCAAACGACTGGCAGGAGTATTACTGCTCAATTAACGGGTCAGTCTACCGGCGGTTCGGGTAGAGTGACTTTTTCCACTGAGGGGCAAATTATAGGTCGGCAAACTTCAGCTTTCCAAGCCTTACAAACAGCTACCGCGCAGATTCAAGACTTATCTACCGCTGCTGAAATTGCCACTACTCTGAGTACCGCTTTTGAAAGCTCAGCTCAAGCAGCTACCTTTGCGACTTACACTATCGCAACGGGTAGCGACACCACGGTAGGTAAATTTGGTACCGGTTCTACCGGACCATTAACAGGTACGGTTTTAGGTGAGACTTCTTTTAATGAACAGACTTCCTTCAATGAGCTTTCCAGCGCGTTACAAACCAGTGCAGCCGCTCAATTCAGTACCGCCAAACAACGCGCCAGCAGTGCAGGTTTAATTTTGTCTACGAGTGGGACGAGCGGCACCAGTGGCAGCAATCGTTCTTCAGGTAGCAGTGGTACGAGTGGCAGTGGGCGATCATCGGGTACCAGCGGCAGCAGCGGTAGTACCGGTAGTACTGTACAACTTATGTTAAGAGCCACCAGCAGACTGGGCAATGCTGCAACAAGTTTAGTAAACCAAGCCTTTGCCGCTACTTCACAGTGGTTATCAGCTTCTACTACAGGATCCTCCTGTCTTTTCAATCTTGGAACTTTGCTTCCGGTTGGAAGTTATTCTAGTACAGCACAAGCTGCTATTGCCGTGTTAAACATTATGGATCGAGCTGTTGCTTGCAGTGGGTCTGCGGGAATGACAACCGCTACCCTTAAAGGGATTATTGGGCAAGCTGAAACTAACGAGATTACGCAGATAGTGACTACTCTTGGCCAACAGTCTGGAATATCAATACGCTCGGCTTGGTTACTTCCGCAGACTCAGGTTGCGGCAGTTGCTGGTGATATTCGGCTGGCTCTCGCTAGGCTGGGAACAAGCAGCTAAATAAGCGTAAAAATTTTTTAAGTGAGTTAGGTGTTTTTATAAAATTCATCTATACTAAGCGGAGAAAATGGTGAAAAAAATAATAAGCAAGGGAGAAGTTGCGCTAAATTAAACAATAGCAAATGATCTCTAACCCACTATGAAAAATATTTTAACATCTGGTTTTAGTTTAATTGAATTAATGATTGTGGTAGCTATTATTGGCATTTTAGCCAGTGTGGCGCTACCTCAATATGAGAGTTATATTGCCAAAGCTCAAGTGACCGAAGCTATAAATTTAGTACAGCCTGCTACGGTGATTGTTTCACAACGATCGGATGATGGTAGTTTAACGGGAAATGAAACAGCTACAGATTTTTTAACGACTACCAGCGGTAAATATGTCAGTAGTATTGCTGTGGTAGGTGTTACACCAGCACTTTCACCGAGCGGGGCCATTGTAGTTTTTTCCGTGGCTTTTGGTCCCCATGCACAATCCCGGATTGCTAATAAAACAATGACCATCGAAGTGCTCGGTCCAGATCTGGCTTCCAATGGGAACATTGCCGTTGCCCCCCAGTTAGGGCATGCTTCTTTTATATGCTTTGGAAAAGATAACCCCAGTAATCCAGGTCTTAATCCCAATGGAGACATTGCTTCTAATTTAGTTCCTGGTGGTTGTGCTCCTCCAGCCGGTTACTGATCAATTAAAAAAACTTGATTTTTTCTCTAAAAAAGCTATTATATCAACCGCTGTCGGGCCGCTTACGCGGCCCGTTTTTTCGCATAAAACTTCATTAAGCGATGAGATTTTAAGGGGAGAAGCGCAGCTCTCCCCTTAATCGGTCGGCTCTGCGAGCTTAGCTCGCACCGACCGAAACAAAATAGACACGTAGCTCAGGGGTAGAGCACCACCTTGACATGGTGGGGGTCGGCGGTTCGAAACCGCCCGTGTCTACCAATTGAGTTGTGGGTTGTGAGTTGTCAGTTGTGAGATCTCACAACTCACGCCCCACAACTCACAACTTGTGTGTTTAGAACTCGCAACTAATTTATGATAAACATAACACTACCCGACCACAGCCAACGTCAATTCGACCAACCTCTCACCGTGCACGAACTTGCGGCGAGCATTGGTACGGGTTTAGCCAAAGCTGCAATTGCGGGGCGTGTGAATGACAAACTCGTCGATACTTCTTTCTTAATTGAAAAAGACGCGAGCGTTGCCATCATCACCGAAAAAGATCCCGCTGCATTGGAAGTGATTCGTCACTCTACGGCGCATTTACTCGCGCAAGCGGTTAAACAATTATTTCCCAGCGCGCAAGTAACAATTGGCCCGGTAATTGAGGATGGTTTCTATTACGATTTTTCTTATCCCAAAGGCTTTACGCCAGATGATTTAGCCGCGATCGAAAAGCGTATGTATGAATTAAGCGCACAAGATATGCCGGTGACGCGCAAAACTTTATCGCGTGATCAAGCGGTCAAATTTTTTCGCGATTTAGGTGAAGAATATAAAGCTAAGATTATTGAATCAATTCCTGCTAATGAAGAATTATCGCTCTATACACAAGGTGACTTCACTGATTTATGTCGTGGCCCTCACGTGCCGAATGTCAATAAATTAAAAGCTTTTAAATTAATGAAATTAGCTGGCGCGTATTGGCGCGGCGATTCGAACAATGAAATGTTGCAGCGAGTGTATGGCACCGCCTGGCTCAACAAAAAAGATCTCGACGATTATTTATTTCGTCTCGAAGAAGCAGAACGACGTGACCATCGGAAAGTTGCGAAAAAACTTGATTTATTTCATTTCCAAGAAGATGCACCGGGTCTGGTGTTTTGGCATCCCAATGGCTGGGCTATTTATCAACGCATCGAGCAATACATGCGTAAGCAATACCAAGCGTATGGTTATCAAGAAATCAACACACCCATTATGGCGGATTACAGTTTGTGGGAGAGGTCGGGACATGCGGATAAATATGCCGAAAATATGTTTAATACTGAATCGGAAAATCGACACTATGCAATCAAGCCGATGAGTTGTCCTTGTCACGTGCAAGTGTTTAATCAAGGGCTACGCAGTTATCGTGATTTACCGATTCGGTTTGCAGAATTTGGCTGTTGTCATCGCAATGAATTCTCCGGTGCCTTACATGGTTTAATGCGCGTACGTGGCTTTACACAAGATGACGGTCATATTTTTTGTACGCCCGAACAAATTCAACAGGAAGCTTCTGCGTTTATGGATATGCTATTTGCAGTCTATAAAGATTTTGGTTTTACTGATGTGTTAGTGAAATTATCGACGCGTCCTGAACAGCGAGTGGGTGCTGAAGCGGTGTGGGATATTGCCGAAGAAGGTTTGCGCAAAGCTTTAGATAGCAGGCAAATGCAGTGGGAATTAAATCCGGGTGATGGTGCGTTTTATGGACCGAAGATCGATTTTTCTTTGCGCGATTGTTTGGGCCGTGTATGGCAATGTGGTACCTTACAATTAGATTTTAATTTGCCCGAACGTTTGGGCGCAGAATATGTCGCCGAAACTAGTGAGCGCAAAACACCGGTGATGTTGCATCGCGCAATCTTTGGTTCATTGCAACGATTTATTGGCATTTTGTTGGAAAACTATGCCGATGGCTTACCCGTCTGGCTTGCCCCCATCCAAGCGGTAATCATGAATATTACCGATAAACAAGCCGATTATTGCCAAACTTTGCTGGCGGAATTAACAAAAAATGGCATTCGTGCAAAAATTGACTTGAGAAATGAGAAGATAGGCTTTAAAATACGCGAACATACTATCCAGCGCGTGCCATATTTGCTAGTCATTGGCGATCGCGAAGTGGAAACTAATTCGATTACCGTGCGCACACGCGAGGGTAAAGATTTGGGTAGTATGAGTGTAGAACAATTTATTAAATTAACAGCGTAGGGGCCGCTCGCGAGCGGCCCGCGGGCGGGTCACGACCCGCCCCTACAAGTTTATAGAGCAGGAGTTTTCGTATTAGTATTAAAAATCAAAAATCCAATAAAACGCGGATTAATCGTGAAATACGGGGCGTCAATGAAGTACGTCTCCTGGATGCAGAAGGTGAGCAAGTCGGTGTAGTGTCTTTGCGTGAAGCGCAAATGGCCGCTGAAGAAGCAGGGCTTGATCTGGTTGAAATTTCCCCCAATGCGGAAGTGCCGGTGTGCCGAATCATGGATTTCGGCAAATTTCAATTTCAGCATAATAAAAAATTAGCCGCTGCGAAGAAAAAGCAAAAGCAAATTCAGATTAAAGAAATTAAATTTCGTCCTGGAACAGATGAAGGCGATTACCAAGTAAAATTGCGTAATTTAATTCGCTTTCTGGAAGAGGGCGATAAAGTAAAAGTGACCTTGCGTTATCGCGGTCGTGAAATGACTCACCAAGAAATTGGTCGTGCGTTGATGGAACGGGTTAAAACCGATTTACTCGAACACGGCACGGTGGAGCAAAATCCAAAATTGGAGGGGAAGCAGGCGATCATGATGCTTTCTCCCAAGAAAAAATCGTAGATTTTTTCAGTTGTGAGTTGTAGGTCGGCTTCCTGAATTTCGCCCTTAGGCGAAATGAACAAGCCGACGCCAAATGTCGGCTTACTCGTCCCGCACTTAAATCTTCTATAAGAAAAAGTAAAGATGTAATGTTATTCACTTAATTTTCTTATAGTAATTTAAGTGCGGGACTCTCGTAAACCGACCTACAACAAAAAAACAATAACGTCAGGGAATCCGATCCTGCGTTATTTAACATTAACCCAGGGGTTGTCATTCTCAGCGGAACGTAGTGAAGCTGGGAATCCAAATGGCGCAAAGCGCCATTGCGACACATAAGTGTCGCTGGATCCCCGCGTCGCCTACGGCGCGCGAGGATGACGGCCTCAATAATCCGGAGAGAAAATGCCAAAGTTAAAAACCAATCGAGGCGCGGCCAAGCGCTTCAAAGTCACAGGTACCGGTGCGCTCAAGCATCGCAATGCCAACCGCAATCATATCCTGACCAAAAAGGCCACCAAACGTAAACGTCAGTTACGCACTGATAGTTTTGTTGCGGCCGTCGATGCACCAGGAATTAAACGTATTTTAGCGAGCTAATTGAGTTGTCAGTTGTGAGTTGTCAGTAAAAGACAGCCGCTCACTTGAACAAATTAATCAGAAATGTAGGTCGGCTTACGAGAGATTGCGAAGCAATCGAACAAGCCGACATCAACCAAATAAAATTTTGAGGTAAAAACAAATGGCACGAGTAAAACGTGGTGTAACGGCCAAGGCCCGTCACAAAAAGATTTTAAAACAAGCAGAAGGTTATTATGGCGCGCGCAGTCGCACCTATAAACTCGCTAAACAAGCGGTTATCAAAGCCGGGCAATATGCCTATCGCGATCGTCGGCAACGCAAACGTCAATTCCGCTCCTTGTGGATCGTGCGTATCAATGCTGCGGCACACGAATGTGGCTTGAGCTACAGTCGTTTAGTGCATGGTTTGGAATTAGCCAACATCGTGATCGATCGCAAAGTCTTAGCCGATTTAGCGATGAACGATAAAGTGGCTTTTGCCGCGATTGCAGAGCAAGCCAAGGCTAAGCTTTCAGCTTAGCCTAAGTTGTGGGTTGTGGGAAATGAGTTGTGAGTTGTCAGTTGTGGGGCTTGAGTTGTGGGAAATGAGTTGTCAGTTGTCAGTTGTCAGTTGTGAGAAAAAACAAAAGCTGTTTCTCATTTAGAATTTTCCACAACACGTTATCAGTTAAGATCTCACAACTCAAGCCCCACAACTGACAACTCATTTCCCACAACTGACAACTCACAACCCGCAACTAAATCATGTCCGATCTCACCGCCATCCTCCGCCAAGCCGAACGCGACATCAGCCATGCAGCTGATCAAGCCGCTTTGCAACAAGTGCGCGCGCAGTATTTAGGTAAAAAGGGTTCGCTCACCGAATTTTTAAAATCGCTCGGCGATGTTGCGCCTAGCGAGCGCCCCATCCTCGGCCAACAAGTTAATCAAGCTAAAGATCAAGTGCAAGAGTGGTTGCACGATCGCACTGTGCAATTAAAAAAAATAGCTTTAGCTGAACAATTAAACGCTGAAACGATTGATATCACTTTGCCCGGTCGCGGGCAAAATCTTGGTAGCATTCACCCCGTGACGCAAGTGCGTGAGCGAGTGGAAAAACTGTTTGCCAGCATTGGTTTTAGCGTGGCGGAAGGGCCGGAAGTTGAAGATGATTATCACAATTTTTGCGCCTTAAATATCGCCGAGAACCATCCGGCGCGCGCTGGGTTTGATACCTTTTATTTTGGTGATGGCAGTTTGTTACGTACTCACACATCTCCCGTGCAAATTCGCGTGATGGAAAATTCTAAACCCCCGATTCGCATCATCGCACCGGGTCGCGTCTATCGCCGCGATATGGATGCCACTCATGCGCCGATGTTCAATCAAGTTGAAGGCTTATTAATCGATGAAAACATTACCTTCGCTGATTTAAAAGGCACCCTGCATGAATTCTTAAAAAACTTTTTCGAACGCGACGTTGAAATTCGTTTACGTCCTTCCTATTTCCCCTTCACCGAACCCTCTGCTGAAGTGGATGTCCGCTGGGGCAAAGACAAATGGCTGGAAATTTTAGGCTGCGGCATGGTGCACCCGAAAGTGTTAGAAATGGCCGGCATCGACAGCGAGAAATATACCGGCTTTGCCTTCGGCATGGGCCTCGACCGCCTCGCAATGTTAAGCTACGGCATTAATGATTTGCGTTTATTATTTGAAAATGATGTGCGATTTTTACAACAATTTTAAGAAATATCCGGCTTGATTTATTTGCTAGCGCATGCTAGCATTACGGTTAAAATAAAGCACGAGATTTACATCATGGCCAATCCTCTTATTAAAAAAACCAAAAAATCTGATAGAGCAGTCGTAAATATCAGCATCCGGAAATTAGATAAAAATATCTACGACCAATTGTGTTTGCAGGCGGTTGCACATAATGTTTCAATGGAAGAAGAAGCGCGAAATGTTCTTGCAAAAGGGGTTGCTGTGCCTGAAAATATTGTCGACATTTTTGAAAAATATTTTGGAGAAAAAAATGGCGTTGATTTAGATGGATTGTTACGTGAACGCAAGCCCCATGAACCTATGAGCTTTGAGGAATGATTATTTTAGACACCAATGTGGTTTCTGAGCTTACGAAATCGTTACCTGATCATCAAGTGAAAAAATGGTTTGGCGGGCAGCCCCTTGCACAATTGTTTATAACCAGCATTACGATTGCGGAAATATCCTATGGTTTGCATAGATTACCAGAAGGCAAACGGCGTGCTGCTTTGGAAGCAGCTTTCAATGTTTCGGTAGTAGAAGCGTTTAAATATCGTATCCTCTCCTTTGATGAAACTGCAGCGCATTTGTATGGCGAAATCATGGTGCATCGAAAACAGTTGGGGCGGCCACTGGATGTTGCAGATGGACAGATTGCAGCTATTACTTTATCCAAAAAAGCGACACTTGTAACGCGCAATGTAAAAGATTTTGCGAATTGCGGTTTAGAATTAATTAATCCTTTCGAATAAATAAACTATGAAATTCTCCGAACAATGGTTGCGGGAGTGGGTAAACCCTCCTATCAACACTGAAACATTATTAGAACAACTCACTAACGCCGGTTTAGAAGTCGACAGTGCTAAACCCTTGGCCGCGGCTTTTAATAAAGTGGTGGTGGCTGAAGTGCGGGCGGTGAGTCAACACCCGAATGCCGATCGTTTAAAAATTTGCAGCGTCGATATTGGGCAGGATTTACCGATTATTATCGTCACTAACGTTGCCGATATCGCGCCGCATAAAAAAGTGGCTGCCGCATTAGTCGGCGCGAAATTGCCGGGCTTAGAAATTAAACAAGCAGCGCTGCGCGGTATTGATTCCTTTGGTATGTTTTGTTCGGCAAAAACTTTAGGGATCAGTGACGATGATTCAGGGTTATTGTATTTGCCTGATGATGCACCGCTCGGTGAAGATTTGCGAAAATACCTTAATCTTGATGACACGGTGATCGATATCGAGCTAACCCCGAATCGTGGTGATTGTTTGAGTATCGCTGGCATCGCGCGCGAAGTCGCGGTAGCGAATAATATTACTATTCAAGCGCCGGCGATTAAAACCATTGTGGCCACCATTACTGATGAAATTAAAGTGCAAGTGCAAGCGCCCGAAGCCTGTCCACGTTATTTGTGTCGCGTGATTCGCAATATTAAATCGACGACTACACCACAATGGATGCAAGATAAATTACATCGCTCAGGCTTACGCAGCGTGCATCCCGTCGTGGATGTTACAAATTATGTGATGCTGGAAGTGGGCCAACCGATGCATGCGTTTGATTTGGCGAAATTAAACGGTGGCATTACCGTGCGGTATGCAGAGCCCGGTGAAACATTGATTTTACTGGATGATCAGGAATTAAAGTTATCAGAAGAAGATTGTCATCCTCGCAACGAGCGCAGCGAGGCAGCGGGGATCCATGCCGACAGTAAAGAAAATCTTGGATTCCCACCCTCGCAAGCTCGGGTGAGAATGACAGCGAACGAAAATCAACAAAATAAAACACTCGTCATTACCGATGAAAAAAATGTTTTAGCTTTAGCGGGCATTATGGGTGGTTTCCATTCTGGCATTGCAAGGGATACGAAAGATATCGTCTTAGAAGCGGCTTTTTTTGCGCCCGAAAAATTGTTAGGCAAGGCGCGCCATTATGGTTTGCACACTGATTCATCACATCGCTTTGAACGCGGCGTCGATGCAGAATTGCCCTTGCATGCGATCGAGCGGGCCAGTGAATTATTATTGCAAATTGTCGGCGGCGAAGCCGGGCCGATTGTTGAAAAAAGCTCTGCGGAATATTTGCCCAAACGCGCGCCAATTCAATTACGTGCGACGCGGATTGAAAAATTATTGGGCATTAACGTTGCAGCTAAGCAAGTCGAAACCATTTTGCAACAATTGCAAATGAGCGTTACAAAAAATGCTGAGGGTTGGCAAGTAATACCGCCGACTCATCGCTTTGATATCGCCATCGAAGTGGATTTAATCGAAGAAGTAGCGCGGATTTATGGCTTTAACAATATTCCGAATACGCTGCCAGTATTAGCGAGCAACATGTTGCCACAAGCCACTAGCCAATTGCCACTCGCTGAACTGCGTACGCGTTTGAAAAATCGTGCCTATCAAGAAGCGGTGTGTTATAGCTTTGTCGATCCCGATTTGCAAAAAGCTTTAACCCCCGATTTAACGCCATTGGCTTTAAGTAATCCGATCTCCAGCGAATTGTCGGTGATGCGCACCACTTTATGGGCCGGTTTGTTGCCAATCTTGCAACACAACCAAAAGCGCCAGCAAGAACGGGTCCGTTTATTTGAAACCGGTTTGCGGTTTGTGCCAACTGCAAATGGCTTGCAACAAATTTCAACGATTGCGGGTTTGGTCTGGGGCAGTGCGCTGCCCGAGCAATGGGGCGAAAAAAGCCGTGCCGTTGATTTTTACGATGTAAAAGCCGATGTCGAAAGCTTGCTGGCGGACAAAGCCATTAGCTTTGCTAAAACGGATGTATCGGCTTTACATCCAGGCCGCAGCGCAGCTGTACAGCTAGGTGATGCAAGGATTGGCTATGTAGGCGCGCTACATCCGGAATTGGAGCAAAAATTAGGTTTGAATGGCGTCTATGGCTTTGAGTTAGATTTGCCTCCCGTCTTGCAAACCCGTTTGCTGCATTATGAGGCCATTTCCAAATTTCCGACTATTCGTCGCGATTTGGCTCTCTTGGTTGATAAGTCGGTCAAAGCTGAAACACTGTCTCACAAAATCGCAGAAATTGCTGGCAAGTTATTGAATAATCTGGTAATCTTCGATGTCTACCAAGGCCAGGGCGTGCCCGAAGGGCAAAAGAGCATCGCTATCGGTATTTTCCTGCAAGCGATTGATCGGACATTGGTAGATGAAGAAGTTAACCAATTGATTGATAAAATAGTCAGCGCGTTACGGCAAGAGTTTGCAGCCGTAATTCGCGGCGCGAATTGAGTTGTGAGGAATGAGTTGTGAGTTGTGAGTAACAGTAAAGACGCTTTTTCTCACAACTGACAACTCACAACTGACAACTAAAAAAACCACAACCCACAACCAAATTAATTATGGCAGCACTCAGCAAAGCAGATTTAGCTAACCAATTAGATCGCGAGCTCGGCTTAAACACCCGTGAAGCCAAGGGCGTGGTGGATTTGTTTTTTGAACGTATTTCAGCCGCATTAGAGCGCGGTGAAGAAGTACGCCTATCCGGCTTTGGCAATTTCAATTTGCGCGATAAAGTGGCCCGCCCAGGGCGCAATCCCAAAACCGGTGAAACGCATGAAGTCGCTGCACGCCGTGTGGTCACTTTTTATCCCGGACAAAAATTGCGTGAGATTGTCGCGCATGAAATGGCAGAGCAAGATGATTAGACAAATTTTCTTACTGAGCCTCATTTTGTTGGCTCTTGCTTTTTGCCCGCAAGGGGCGAGCGCCGCCAGCGCTGTTACCAATGCAGCCGTTACTGGCAGTGCTGCAACAAGTGATAGTGTAACACCACAGCATACCAGTTCATCACATCACACCAATTCCAAAACGCAACACAGTAAACATACCTTGCGCAAGCGCCATTTGCATACTGTGCATCACCATCACGTGCGTAAACATTTACCCAATACGACGGCGCCTTCGATGGCACAAATTACCGGCCAGCCTGTTGCTGCTGTACAAACCGCTGTGGCCCCTGCGCCGCAAGTCGTTTTGCCGGTGCCTAAAATAACGGGACCTGATGTTACAGATGCAACCGTTCCTGCTGCATCGATCGTGAGCGTTGATCCACTACCACAAATTGCAAGCGCAACAACAAGCGCTGCGAATGATGATAATTCAGCGCCACAACGCTTGGTTAAAACCGTTTATGAAACGTTAAATACTTTAAGTTACAGTGTTTACGAATTAGGGGGCACTTACTTCAACGCGCTACAAGGCGTGTATAAAGTGGATTGCTCGAATTATGTGGATCACTTATTAAATTTATCAGTGCCGAATGCCTATCAATCTTTGTTAGTAAAAAGCGGTTCACCGCGCCCAACTTCAGAAGATTATTTTTCTTTTTTCCGTTCTTTGCCAACCGGCACCGTGGATGATGATTGGTATCGCATTGGCGATGTAAGTTCTTTAAGCGCTGGCGATATTTTAGTATTTCGCTACAAAAATTTAGCGGGCCGTGATACGGCCGGTCATGTGATGGTGGTGGTCGGTAATCCACAACCGGCTAATGAAGCAGGCACCACGTATTTAGTGCGCGTTGCTGATTCTGCACCGAGTGGTCACACCGACGACACGCGTCCCGCGCATACCTCGGGCATCGGCATTGGTACTTTATTATTGAAAGTACGCTCCAGCACCGGTGCGCCTTATGCCTATGCCTGGAAAGATGGCTCGCCCTGGAAATATAATATGGATTTTGCGATGGCGCGGCCAGTGGTGGTGGGTTAAATAGATTTTCTTCTCGTCTTAGCTAGTAAAGGTATCTTTGCCTCTGCGTCCAGGCCTTTCTGTATTTCTTCTAATGTCTGCAATATAACCGGATCATCTCTCTGAATAGGGCGTGCCAGTAGCTTTTTATAAGCTTGTAGAATATGCTCAAAGTTTTCATACCCCCTTTTTTCTCTTATATTCCCATTACCAATCTCGCCATATATACTCTGACTAACAATGTACCCCTTTTGTTCAGCATTGTAAGAGACCAATGCTCGATCAGCTTTTTTGTCATCAAAAACTTGCAAGGTAAACTGCCCATCTCTTAAATTAGAGTAAGAAAAACGAAAAAAAGCTTGGCCGCTAGAGGTTTGTTGGATTCGCATACGAATTATCAATTCTAGTGCCATCCTTTCTGATATATGAGGAAAAAAGGACGGACAAGAATAAACTTCGTGCAGCATATCCAGGCACTGCCCAATTTTTCTACCAAAAAAAAATTTTCTGAATAAGCCACTTCCTTTTTCGGTGATCCAAATATGGGGATCCGTGGCAAGAGAAGTAAGAGAAGGACGTTCTCCATTAAGCCGCTCGGCTGGAACACTAAATCCGTGCTCAGTCGGACAATTATTCGCTAACATTACAAAAAAATGATCAAGGTATTCTTTTAGTTGCTGATGAGAATAAGGGCAAGGTCGATTAAGCTGTCGCTCTCTGATGGTTACTAGGTTTTCTAGAATCAGCTTTACCGAAACTTTTTTACCTGAATGGCGTGGCCAATGGGTATTAAAAAATTGTTCTTCTAAGAAAAGCTCAAAAGAGGCAGGAGCGAAGGGACTGAAACCGGGTGTTGAAATTATACGTTGCATGACGGTATCATGGCCTATTTTTCTAATCCAAAAACAGATTAGATGATGCTTATTCTAAAGTCAAATAAAATTTTCACTTTATACCTGATTATATTTTATGTGGTAATATAATCTCTATGTCCGAAACCATAACCCTTACCGAAAAACGTTACTTCACCATCAGCGAAGCCTCTGAACTGTGTGGCGTTGAGCCGCATGTATTGCGCTTTTGGGAACAAGAATTTCCGCAATTAAAACCGCACAAACGCACCGGCAATCACCGCTATTATCAACAGCAAGATATTATCATCGCCAATGAAATTCGCCGTTTGCTGTATGAAAAAGGCTTTACCATCAAAGGCGCGCGGCAAGAATTAAGCGAATTTAAAAAACAGCTGAAAGCTGAAAAGCCGTTTAATGAGTTGAAAAATTTGTTGCAGGAAACGATTAATGAGTTGGATGTGATCCTCGAGGATTATAAAATTTAAATCCCCCTTACTCCCCCTTTTTCAAAGGGGGAAACTTATTAAAAATTTAATTGAGGGATCCCCCCTTTCGTAAAGGGGGGCAGGGGGGATTTAATTTATCTGGAAAATTATACAAATGTTAGTCGACTCCCACTGTCACTTAAATTATTTAGACACCGCACAAAAAAGCCTGCCGGATTATATTAATGCCGCCACCGAAAAAGGCATCGAACATTTTTTATCAATTTCTGTTGACTTAAAAGATTTCCCGCAATTATTGACGATCGCCGAACAATTTCCACAAGTATCTTTATCCGTGGGCCAACATCCTAATGATGCCAAAATGCCTTTGGTCAGCGTTGATGAATTATTAAAACTCGCTTCGCACCCACGCGTCGTTGGCATTGGTGAAACCGGTTTAGATTATTATCGCACCGAAGGCGATGATATCCGTGACCAACAACAATCGTTTCGCGATCATATACAAGTCGCTAAAACTTTAAAAAAGCCGCTCATCATTCACACTCGCGATGCGCGTGCTGACACTTTAAAAATTTTGCGGGAAGAGGGGGCTGATCAAATCGGCGGCGTATTGCATTGTTTCACCGAAGATTTAGCCACCGCTCAAGCCGCAATGGACTTGGGTTTTTATATTTCATTTTCCGGCATTGTGACTTTTAAAAATGCGATCGAATTACAAAATGTCGCTAAACAAATTCCGCTCGATCGTTTACTCGTTGAAACCGACAGCCCCTGGCTTGCACCCGTCCCGATGCGTGGTAAACCCAATGAACCGGCTTATGTTTATTACGTCGCGGAATTTTTGGCGAACTTACGCGGTGAATCGCTCGAAACGATCGCTAAACACACTACGCAAAATTTTTATCAGTTGTTTAAAATTAAACAATAAATGGTGCGATTGCTGCAAACTAATAATAAACATAATAAGCGGGATAGGTTGGAACAAGATAATAATTTGGATTTTGCCAATATTGCACAAGTACATAGGGCGACATTATTAGACTGAATGAAGAAACAAGAGCTTCACTCAATTTTTGTAACAGTTGTTGTTGCAATGATTCTAACGTGACGTTAGATCTTTGGATAGAGGGGAAAAAAGTATCTCTCAACCAGCTGCAAAAATCTTTGTTATTTTGATTATATCTGGGATCTATCCAAAATTCTGCTCCGGGGATAATTTTGCTTAATATGCAAGCTTGGCGATTTTGATATCGATGAATGCTCTCAAAAGGCTCCGGGCATCTCCATGTAATGCTTTGGAAAAATTTAATGCCATACGGACGTGAGAGGTTCCAAACCAAATAATTATATAAAAGTTGCGGGTTGTTATACGTGGCAATATTAAAATCAGCAAGATATTTTAAAATAATATTACGTTGCTGAAAAGAGAAACCTAATTTTGCCACTATGCTGCAGCCACGTAAAATCACCCACATATCTATTTCTGTCGTAAGGAATAATTTATTATTATAAATATCGTTTTTTATTTGTTGAACAGCCATACCAGGCGGAGCAAAGAATTGACCATTGGCGTCAACAAAGGCAGAGAGGCAACGATAATAACCAGGAACTCTACGAAAGAGTTCTTCTCCATCGCTAACTTGAAAAGGTGTAATATAAATATTAAAAGTTTCATTGCCTTCATAGACAGACAAATCAAGATAGAAAGTAGATGATTCGTTGATTGAAATATGAAACCGCATCCCTGATGGACTTAATTTGGATATTACCTCCGCGAGCAGATTATCAATATCAAGCAGCGTTGCAATGACCAAATAAAAATTTTCCACTTTAAAGTTAGCGCCACGCAGTTGCTTTTCTTTCAACAATAAACCACAGACGGTTTCACCCTGTAGATAACATACATTAAAAAAACGCATCACTTTTTTTACGACTTCCGGTATTGTTGTCAAGTGATCCCATGGTCGTGATATTGCCGGCTGTTCCGCTGCGGATAATGGTGGAGGTACAACAACCCTATTTGCTGGTATAAGCTGTGGCGCATATAATTCCGGTGGGGCAGATGAAGGACGTTCAGGAGGAAAATTTACTGGAGATGGTTGGAAAATATCTCCAAAAGATCTTCGTCGGGTGATAAGTGGAGGCCTCATAATAGGTGCAGCTACAGGCATCTCAGGAGGAAGCGGAGGCAGTGGCACCAGTACGTTAAATGCTTCAAATAGCAAAGGGGGTTCTTTTACCTCTGTTCCCTGAGCAGCCCGATGTGCCGCTGCAAGTTCCCTTATTATTCTTTCCTGTTTTTCTGCTTCATCTCGTCTAATCTGAAGGGGTAAGAGATGAGGGCACATTGCTTTAAGTCTTTCTGCAGCCTGTTTCCTATTATTCACCCTCTTTTCATCTATTTCTTTACTATCTACCTTTTCCTCGACTAAATGCTGATAAACCATAGCCCATAATTTAGAATATTTGTTTCGCGAAAAAAATCTGCAGCGCCTTATTATTTCCTCTTTTCTTACGGTGTTAGTGTTTTGTTCAAAGTAATCGACGAGGATTTTTGTCAGGGCATTGAGGTTAATAATTTGGAGAGCTAATAAGTGGCTATTCATCCCCGTATCTAATAAAAACTCTAATAAAACTTGCTGCTCTAAGAAGTTTTCACTGTTAACAATGTTTAAAATTTTTTCTTCAAACATGGCAGGTTTAAGAAGTGTTCTGCTAAAAGGAGCATATAATATTTTTATAAGTGTGATTCTGCAATTGTCTCTTTCTGCGGGACTTTCGCTTACTAAAAACCCATCACAAGCCATTGAAAATTTTTTGGCTATGTCATTATCATTTTGAAAAGAGGGAGCGGCTAGTTGTAATTGTGCTTTACCTGTTACAAAAAAATGTGCGTAGTTTTCGGGTGGATTTGCTCTTTGTTTTTCTAGCTCTTCCTTTTTTAGTCTTTCTGCTGGCTGTCGTATATCTGCTGCTAGTCTGAGTTTCTTTAGTTTTTGTAATCTTTGTCTTTCTGCTTGTGTTTTTTGTTGTTGATTTAATTGTGATTGATGAAATTTAATTTGTGCTTGAAAATGTGCCATTATTAGTTCAAGCATCTGTCTTCCTGCAGTACGACTCGCAAACAGAACCGGACTGTCGTAGTCGAAAAAAGGCATACCATAAGATGCTGTAAGCTCATTGCTACGTGTTTTTATTGGTTGTATAGAGAAGAATCGCTTTAATCCTTTAGGTTTCCGAAATAGATAGTCTTTGGAATTTAAATCGCGCAAACCCGCCTCGCACAGCGCTACTATTTTATTATGATCAGGAGGTGATTGCAGACTTAGTTTAGCGATTAAGCTGACACGAGCCAACAAAAAAACTCTAAACGAACAGAACCGTTGTAAATTTAATCTCGCGAAAAGACTGGAAATATATAAAATTGTTTCCATTGTTTCCATTGCTTCCATTACTTCCATTGGTTTAATTTTTTCCAGCAAAGGTACAGCTGATACTAATTCAAGTGATAGATCATCAAGCACCCAAGCAGCGCGGGTCTTTGTCGCGCTATCATCCAGTTGAAGTATTGATTCAAAGCTTTTTAAAAATTTTTGTGTACCTTCTTTATCTGAAGAATCCATCATGGATGTACAGATATATTCTGAAATAATAGAGTTCTCTGCGGTTGGTGGATTCTTTTTATATCTGAAAGAGTCTAACCAATGAGCTATTACATTTTTTTGCCCCGCTTTTGTCACAAAAGCTTTATCATATTGGCATTGGTGCCAAAGTAAATCTTCACATAAATCCCTTTCGTTATAGAGTAATAACCAATGAAATAGACTGCGCTGTCGCGGAGCTATATCTGAGGTAATAAATAAATCCACATAGGCTTGTGCGCCACCATGACTGCGCTGGTTTTCTATCAATCTTTTAAATATAGCCTGGCATCGCTTTATATGCTCCGCATTATAGTCTAATCCTTGAGCGTATAGACGTCGGATAAATTCTTCAGCAATGCTTCTGTTTACTGTTATGTTTAGTTGATTTTTCATCATGATGACTAAATTTAGATTAACCCAATGTTTTTCTGGATGAGCATTAAGGTACTTTTCTAGGATTTCAAGTCTTACAGAAATATTCTTGCTACTCTTAGTAAGGTCAATAAAACACATGAGCATTATAGGTGAATTGTTCCGATCACTAGATGTTAAATCAAGTATCGTCTCAGGATATTGTTGTAAATAAGCAGCTAAATCCCCAGGATTCTTGACCAACATGTCGATGCTAATATTCTTTTGATGCCATGCAGGATATTGAGGAATATTTAGGGGCTTATCAATATATATTCCAAGACTGGATAGACTACGTAATGCAAGCCAATTTTGTTCTGCCAAACAAGTTGGCAAAAGAGCATCTTCCCCGTTGTACAATAACTCCGGTAAAGCTGCAGCATTTTTTTCCATAAAGCCCGCTATTGCTGCACCACTGGCAACCAGTTGTTTAAAACGCTGTATTAAGGCTGCTTTTAGCAAACGCAGACATTGGGTCAACTGTTCAGATTTTGGCAGAGCTGCCATAGCTAATGTATAAGGAGTTTTGGATTCTTTATTATTAACAGCGACTAAATCTATAAAATCTAATAAAGGTGGGGACAATAGTGTTTTTGCTGCCAATACATTGCCTTTCCACATCACCAAATGTAAAGCAGTTTTCCCAGCCTCAGGACCAGCGCTATTAACGATCATGCGTTTGGCTGTTTCAGGAGTAGTAGTTTCTGGTAATTTCAGGATGCAGGCAGAAGTACTTGTTTCAAATAGAGTCTTCAACAACTCATGTTTATTATCAGATGCTGCCTGACGGAAATTTTTACCCAGTTGTGCGGCAGTAGTTTCAATGAGTGGTGTTATTTTTCCTTGGATGGCAGCGATATTGCATAAACTGTCCAACAGCCGCAATATGATGGAAATTTTGTCTTCTTTGCATGAAGGAATAACAACGTTTAAGTGCAGCGCTAGGGCATCGAAATATTTTACTTGCGCAGCCGAATCAGAGAGAGCATTTATTTCAAGGGTAATGGCAGGCGCCCAAGCTGATATTTGTGATACCAGATTGAGAGCTTGTTTTGCGTTTCCTACATTTTTAAGATCTAATGATTTAAGCTGAGCCACCAAGCCCGCTAATTGATCAAGCATTGCCGAGTTATACATATGATTGTTATTGTCTTATGTTTTGTTACCTATTTATATGTTAACACAGTATTTATTGTGGCACAAACCTGGTGAGTAAGCCTGCTGCAGTGACTATTTTTATGATTTGTGACATTTTAGAGCAATTTAATTTTTTGCGAATATTTTCCAAATGTGTATCAATGGTTCGTTGCGTACGACCCAATAACAGTGCAATTTCTTCTGCACTTTTGCCTTGCGCCAGCCAATAAATACATTCTAATTCACGCTGTGTCAAATAGATTTCGTTGAGATAATAACGTTTCACTTGCGTATCAACTAAAAATCTTTCCGCGCTGTAATGGTGTTTGTCAGTTTGAATCAGTGGTGCTGCAGGACTTATAGCGAGCAAAGGTTCAGGTGGTGCAATTTTTTCTTGTGCAGCGAATTTGATTATTTCGCTGGCTTGATCTTTGAAATATAAAATAAAATGTTCAAACAAACGGATATTGCTACGATAGTGTTCATTCACGTTGTTATTTTCTTCATCATAAGTCGCGAAGTCATATAATTCATAGTAATACATCCCAGGTCGTACAAACGTCACGCCATGAAAAATATTATATTTAGTGCGAGCTTCAACGCCGACTCGATTATCATGATTAACTGCGCGCTCATCCCAAATTACTTCGAAATTATGCGTGATGAGTTGCGGGTTGGAATCAAACCAAGCGACGTTGTATAAACCTTTTAAATAATAATTGATGGTCCAATCGGGATCGCTGCAAAGATTGATGCGAGTGCCATTAGGGTAAACACGTAAAAAGCGAAAGAATTGTAAGTTGAAAAGTTTAAACAGCGGTTGGCAAATAGCTTTGATTTCAGTATGTCGCTCAAGCATTCTAAAATTTGAAATATCAAGTCCCATGTTTATACCTTAATTCCCTCTCGGTGGAAACACCGATAGTCAAACAGCTATCTTTTTGAGTATAGTATACCTGAACGAAGGGAGTAGGTCGGTTTACGGGAGCGATGGAAAGAGTGATTTATTGTATTGAAATAGGGGCTTATACAGTCAATAAACAAACTTTCATCGCGACCAAGCCGACATCAATAGTGAATGTCGGCTTGGTCGCCCGTATTTTTTTCTAAAGTTTCGTAACATGGATAGATTGGAAAAATAAGTGAGAACATACACAGCTCCCGTAAACCGACCTACGTTGCCTAGAAAGCCTAAACGGAACAATTCTTAATAAGGGTACTTCAATCATGATTCATTTTTTTATCTTTGGCTTATTGGTCGGTTGGGGCGTAGCTCTCCCCATTGGCCCATCGAATTTAGAAACTATTCGCCGCAATCTTAGCTTTGGAACGCTCTCAGGTTTAAGTTTTGGGGTGGGGATTGTGTCAGCCGATTTAACGTATTTTATTTTTTTGAATCTCGGCGTGGTAGCGATCTTAATTCATAATCCATGGATCATTTGTCCCATTGGCATTATAGGATCGCTGATTTTATTTTGGTTTGCTTATAAAACCTTGCGTATGAAAATTGGCACCGTTAAGGCTGCGCGAGATAATCCTCTACCCTTATGGAAACATATTCGGGACGCTTATATTTTGACAGCATTGAGTCCTTTTACCGTTATCTTCTGGGCGTCGATGAGTGGCAGTGTGGCAGTCAGCAGCGGCAATCATTATGAATTGTTGTGGATGGTTGTGGGCCTTATTTGTGCCGTGTGCAGTTGGCAAATTAGCTTAAACACCGTGTTGCACTATACGCATCATCGCTTATCTGGTCGCGCTATGCATATTCTCAACCGTAGTGGTGGTATTATTTTATTGTGCTTTGCGGTTTTTAGTTTGTGGAAAGCGGTAGAGCTGATTTGGCGTTGAACTTTAACGCAAAAATTCTTTACTCATGGTTTTAAATAAATCTGATCCAGATTTACGGAGCCATTCAAACAAAACCATTTCTTTACTGACAATTTGAATGCCTGCTTGACGCATTCTTTTAAGCGCTAGCTCTTTATCACGTTCGCTGCGACTGGAAACGGCATCGGCGACGAGGAACACTTGCTTACCCATTTCCTGCAATTCAATCGCGGTTTGTAATACACACACATGGGTTTCGATACCGACGATGACAATTTGTTCGCGTTTTAGCGCATTAATTTTTGCTAAACAGCCGGCATCAGCCGCACAGGAGAAATGCAGTTTACTGGCCACTTGGTCGGGGGTGAATAATTCTTTTAGTTCAGGAATAGTGGGGCCTAAGCCTTGCGGGTATTGCTCAGAAACCAGCATTGGGATCTGCATTTTATTGGCAACTTGCACCATCCAGCGACAATTTTGCACTAATTGCTCGTGCTGGAAGAGGGCAGGGGTGAGCTTTTCCTGTACGTCGACTAATAACAAACATGATTTTTCAGCGGCTAATAAAGACATAGAAAACTCCTGGTAAAGGATTAGGCTTTGCTTTATTATACCTTACCTCGTCATTCCCGTGAAAGCCGGAATCCAGGCATAATCATGAACGGTCTGGATCCCGGATATTTGCTGCGCAAATTCCGGGATGACGAAAATCTAAATATACAATGTTACATACACTTTTAATCCTCCTCGCCATTTTACTCATTTTATTAAATGGTTTTTTCGTTGCTGCTGAATTTGCGATGGTGAAAGTGCGGCGCACGCGCGTGCATACTTTAGAAAAAATCGCGGGTATGCGTGGCAAAATTCTCGCCAAAGTACACGCACATTTAGACGCTTATTTATCGGCATGCCAATTAGGCATTACGCTCACTTCTTTAGGTTTAGGCTGGATCGGCGAACCTGCAGTGGCCACTTTATTAGAACCTTTGTTATCGCTCGTCGGTGTGCAAGATCCCGAAACAATAAAAGTCATTGCGTTTATCGTCGCCTTTGCCATCATTTCTTTTTTGCACATTGTGGTCGGCGAATTGATGCCCAAAACGATGGCGATTCGTCAATCCGAAACCATTTCCTTATGGACGGCAATTCCCTTGTATAGTTTTTATTGGTTAATGTATCCATTTATTTTTGGTTTAAATGCGAGCGCTAATATTTTATTAAAACTTTTTAGATTAGATGCCACGCATCATGGTGAGCATAGTTATTCGAGTGAAGAATTAAAGCTCATTTTAAAAACCAGCCATCAGCATGGCGAATTTACTAAAACCGAAGCAGACATGATGGAGCAAACTTTAGAGTTTGCAGAATTGCAGGTCAGTGATGTCATGCGGCCCGTGAAAGAATTAGTCGCTTTAGATATCACCAAACCATTAGCAGATAATTTACAAACCATGATTCAACATCGCTACACACGTTACCCTGTGTATGAAGGCAATATAGGCCACATGTTGGGTATTGCACATACTAAGCATGTGTTTGCAGCGTTACATACGGAAGCTAATTTTTCTGATCTTAAAACCATTTTGCGCCCGATATTAAGCGTGAGTCCGCAAACCACGGCGGTTGATTTATTAGAAAAATTTCGCGGTGGTGCGGTGCACCTGGCTCTCGTTTATGACAAAGAACGGTTAGTCGGTTTTGTGACCTTAGATAATTTATTGCAAGTCATCGTCGGGCGTATTAAAGATGAGTTTCATCCCACCCAACAAGATTGGACAGCACTAGAAGACGGTGGTTTTGAAATAAAGGGTCATGCATCAATTTATGTGCTGGAGCAATTACTTGATATCGATTTGTCGCAATATCCTGTGACGATGGTGAGTGGTTTGATTTTGCATAAGTTGGAGCGCTTTCCTATTTTGGGCGAAATTATTCCTTTAGAAAAATTTACTTTAACTGTCGTTGACGTTTCTAATACTCAAGTCAATTTAGTGCATGTTTATCCACGAACATAAAAAATGCTAGCTTAGGGGGACCGAAACCCTAAGCTAGCATCAGTGGTTTTACTTATTATTGTTTGGCATCAATCTAGCCGTGTTGTTATTTCCTCTCTTGTTATTATCAATATCTTTCGAATATAAACCTGAAGCGGCATATAAAATAGTTCCCGAATTATCCGTATTCAAAGTTGTTATGTGGGAAGAAGTGAGGGATTGCGTGTAATCTGTTGCGATCCATGTTTGAGATCCAGCTGGTAACTCAAAGAAATAGTTATCACTTAACCCACCTTCAACAAAGACATCCCCATAAGCATCGACTGCTAAAGGTCCCACTACCACACCTGCTTCTGAATCCGCCGTGTTTAAATTGAATGTCAAATCTTTTAATTGGTGACTACCATTCATGATTTCATATACATTTGCTGGCACCAGAGTAGAAGGAGAAAAGGGTTGAACAGTGACAAAAATATTATTATTTTTATCTAAGGTCAGAGCCACAATAGGTATATTTTTAGCGATTGCCACCCATTGTGTTTGCCCAGCAGAGAGTTCTAACAGATCCGCATTTTGAGTATCACTGTTTGCTAACGTTGCCACAGCATATAGATTTCCTTCCGTATCAGCATATAAACCTTGATTGGTTTGTAAGCCATTATAATTATTAGATAGGCTGACATCAGTCCAAGAAGCTGCGCCATTGGGACGTTCATAAATTTCATTTAAAGGAAAACCTGCGACAAATAAATTGTTATTGCTATCTACGGCTACAAAGCTAGCTTGCAATCCATTCGGTACAGTATTGATAGAATTCCACTGTGTGGCGCCTGCAGGAAGTTCAAATAACCCGCTAGATTGATTTACAAATCCATATTGAACAGCAGCATAAATATCACCTTGTTGATCTCTTACAAAATTTAAAAACTGATAATACATAGTTTGACTGCTGGTCAAGTTGTAACTTATGTCAGTTCCTGTTTGAGTTGATAAATTATATTCTTCCATCGAGCTGCTATTTCCACCCGGGTCCAAGCTGACATAAAAAATATTATTGTTATTATCGAATACTATGGGACTGGTCACCTGTGCCGCAACATTGACAGGGACTTGTTTCCACTGATATTGTTGCGAATATTGCACCAATGGGCTTGCCCATATTAAAGCAGAGCTTGAAAAAGAGGTAACGATTAAAGCGACTAAACACGAGAGTTGGATTGATTTAAGCATGATATTTCTCCATTAGATTGGTAGGAGAAATGATATTAAATAACGCGGCCAGCTTTGTCGGAAAATTGTCTAAGAAATTGTAAAAAATTGTAAAAGAAGTCTATTGATGAGAGAGTGGCAAGCCGATAACAAATTCTGCACCATTCCATGAGCTGGTATGAATGTTAATAGTGCCTTGATGCGCGTGCACGATGCGTTGCACCAATGCCAGCCCTAAACCATGACCGGATAATTCTTTATTGCGACTGGCATCTAAGGAAACAAACGGTTCAAAAACTTCGGCTCGATCGGCTTCCGGAATGCCAGGGCCATCATCAGCCACACTGATAAAACAAAATGTATCATCACTGGTTAAAGAAATTTTTATTTGACTTTTGGTATAGCGAAACGCATTACTCAATAAATTCTCCAAAGCCTTTTTAAAATAGACTGGCGCGATAGAAACAGTAATCATTTCAGCGGCTTTATTGGCTGCAAAACTTAACTGGATGGAAGAGTTAGGTGAGGTTTTTTCTGTGACAAAATGTTCTAACCAAACTTTTATTTGAATCGTTTCAAATTGCGTCATAAGCTGTGTGGTTTGAAAATTACTGTAAAGTAATAACTCGGAAATTAAATTATCGAGATCATTGATAGCATCATTTGCTTCTGCTTCGTCACGCAATTTAATGGCAAATTTTAAGCGCGCGAGTGGGGTTTTTAATTCATGTGATATCGCTTGAGTTAACTCTTGTTGAGCAGAAAGCAAACCCTTAATGCGATCGCCCATGCCGAGTAAGTTTTTATATAAACGATACAAAGCGGCGTAAGGACTGATTTTAATGCTGGGCGTAAAATCGCCTTCGCCATATTGATGGGCTAATTTTTCTAATTTACGAAAGTCATGATAGAAAGGATAAATGGAAGCGAGCATCATAGCAGCAATCACTACAATAAAGACGATAAACCATGCGGCTCGGAAATGCTCGCCATACCAAAAGACACTATTACTAAATAAGGCGACGACAACTACCAGCACGACCATCAAAAAATAAAACCGCGCGAACAGTTTTAGCATCACCAACCCTCCGAGGTAAATAAGTAACCTTTACCCCAAATGGTTTTGATGCGTTTTGCTTTGTGCCCGGTGTCAGCAAATTTTTTGCGTAAAGCAACGATGAGCATATCGATGGTGCGATTGCTATTATCATAATCAAACCCTTTTAAGGCTTGCATGATGGTTTCGCGATTAACTGGTTTGTTAGCATGATGTGCTAAAAAAACTAACAGATCATATTCTTTATTGGTTAATTCAACGTGCTCATTGTTCCAATAAACTGTTTGATTACTGATATCAATTTTTAAAGCACCGAATTCCAAATTAAGAGGAGTAACAGCATTAGTTTTATGTTTTAATAAAGAGTGAATATGCGCCAGCAAAACATCGGGATCAATTGGCTTTTTGAGATAGCCGTCTACCCCCATTTGCAAACCTTCAATTTCATTATGGCTATCGTGCGAAGCCGTCAACATTAAAATGATGCCACTATAATATTGCCGCACTTCTTTACAAATGGTTAAGCCATCTACTTTAGGCAGCATCAAATCTAAAATAACGATATCAGGTGCTTGCTTTTTAATCAGATAAATAGCCCGATCGCCTTGTGCTTCTACCGTCACAGAAAAACCCTGCTCGCTTAAAAAAGTTCGCATTAATTTTGCAAGTTTCGCGTCATCCTCAACGATAAGGATAGAGTGAGAGGTGGATGAAGTTTCTGTGGATGCCATGCAGAAATAATATCATTATTTATATAATGATTGCAATGTGGCACCGGGTAATTATGAAGTGAAATGCTTAATAAAAGCCTGTACTTTTGGATCGGGATAAGATTGATAACGATAATAAATATGTAGTATTATATCTGCCTCAGTCATGTACCGCTTAAATCAAAAAGAACCGTTTTATTAACGCTCAGCGTTTTAAAGAGGTAGAACTATGAAAAACATTCTTTGTTATGGTGATTCAAATACTTGGGGCAATATTGCCGGTACGTTTAATCAAGAGCTCATGTTGCACCAGCGTTTTCCGCATGGCGTGCGTTGGCCAACGGTACTGCAACAAATATTAGGAGCTGAGTATTATGTGATTGAGGCTGGATTAAATGGCCGTAATACTTCCTTTGATGAGGTAGATACTACCCGACCATCGCGCAATGGCTTGGTAACATTACCGGGCATTTGCGAAATGCATTACCCACTGGATTTAGTTGTTTTCATGCTGGGAACCAATGATATAAAAATTCAGTTCAATGCCAGCCTTGAACGCATTACACAAGGTATGCGGCAATTAGTTCACTGCATCAAAAAAAGTCATTTTGGCCCGCAATTTGTTGCACCACAAGTGATGATAATCGTTCCCGCCCCCATTTTTAAAATTGAATCTGAAATCTATGATTTATTTTTTAATGAAGAGTCTATTAAAAAATCTCAGCAATTGGCTTCACATTACGCACAATTAGCTGCAGAAGAACAGTGCAGTTTTTTAGATGCCGGACCTTTAGTCAAAATCGCTGGTGATGGTATCCACATTGCTAAAGAAAGTCAGGTTATTTTGGCGAAAGCCGTTGCTGAAAAAATACTGGCGATGGATTTGTAGGAGAAATCATGCCAACCACTTACTGGGTGTATATGTTGCATTGCGACAATGACGCTTATTACACGGGCTATACCACCGATTTAACGAAACGCTATCAAGCGCATTGTAATGGAACAGCTGCTTGCAAATATACCCGTAGCTTTAAACCATTGAGAATTGCTCAAAGTTGGAAAATTGAAGGGACTAAGTCCAATGCTATGAAATTGGAAGCGTATATAAAAAAATTATCGCGCGCTCAAAAATTGCAACTGATTTCACAGCCCGCTTTATTGGAAGAATTCTTTGTGCACGACAATTTTTGAAAAGCATGATGCTGTCATTCTCAACCGAACGAAGAGAGGCTGGGAATCCAAGATTTTAATAAGTAGTTGTACATTTTAAACCTTGGATTCCCGCGTCGTCGCTACGCTCCTAGCGAGAATGACAATAAACAAAAATTTGTCGTGCACAAAGAGAAGAATTAATAAAATTTAAGCTATGATACATCTATTACACTTCAAATCGTAAGCAGGAGTTAATTTTATGACATTAAAATCTACAATCAATTCGACACTACATCGGTTATTTTTTCCTGGTTTAAAAGTTCCCCCTAAAGCAAGTTGGCAGGAAGAGCTTAAATCTTATGGGCAAATTGAAGAGTTATCCATTTCACGTAATTCGAAAAAAATTGCAGCCATACTGCTTAGGCCGCAAACAGAGAAAATACGAGGCACCGTTATTTTCGCACACCCCATCAGCCGCAAAGCAAAATACTTTTTTTCTGATGGCTTGCGAATCAAAAATTATTTGAATGCAAGTTATCGGGTTGTGTTATTTGATTTTAATGGGTTTGGCGAATCCGATCGCATTGATTTATATTTTTGGAAAGATATTGCTACAGTCATTCATTATGTGCGAGAAAAATTTCCTAATGAACCTTTAATTTTGCACGGCTTAAGTTTCGGTTCTTTTAATTGTATTAGAGCCACTAAAGAATTACCAACTAACTCGAAAGTCATTTTAGAAAATAACAGTCGTTCTATGTATGACTATTGGAAACGTTGGCCGCACAAGGCTTTGGTAATTAAAATATTGGAAGTTAAACTTTGGGCGCCTAGCTTTATGCGGGACATGAACATGATCCAAGCACTTAAAGAATTAAACCGGCCTGATTTACAATTTTTATTTATTACTTGTTCGGATGACAAAATCACACCGGCTAATGAAATGTTAGAACTTGCTGATTATTTAACTGCGCCCAAATTTTTTCTGCACATAGAAAATGCTAAACATCTTGAAGGGCCCATCGTGGCCGAGCAGGAATATGCGCAAGCCTTGAATAGATTTTTAGAAGACACGAAAAAGCGCGTAGGAGTATAATAAAATCTAATTTACAACAGAGGACGATAAAATGGATGGTAATCTAAACCCCAATCTATGTGAATTATTTGGACAACTGGGTTTGTCGAGTAAGCCGCAGGATGTCAAAGCTTTTATTAAAGAACATTCCGCGTTGGGCATTCAGGATTTTGGCCATGATCCTTATTGGAATGCTTCGCAACGTGAGTTTTTACATAAAACGCTCGAGGAAGATTCTGACTGGGCTCGCGCCATCGATGAGCTGAGTGAATTGCTATATAACAAAAAGTAAAAACCAACCTTAAGCGATACGGAAATTAAAACTTTATTAGCAGAGCTTCATACTGATTGGCAGCTGAATTCAGATTTGGCCCCTTCTTGTCCCCATTCTGTGCTATGCTATCTGCATGCCAGAAACACTCCGAAAAATTATTCACGTCGATATGGATTGCTTTTATGCCGCGATTGAAATACGCGATGATCCTACTTTAATCGGTAAACCGGTGGCAGTCGGTGGATTGGCTGAGCAGCGTGGTGTGTTGTGTACTTGCAACTATATCGCCCGCCAATATGGATTACATTCTGCGATGCCGACTCAAACTGCGCAACGCCTGTGTCCGGAGTTGATTATGTTGCCCGTCAACATGTCAAAATATAAAGCGGTATCCAAGCGTATTCAAGCCATCTTTCATGAATTTACAGATTTAGTTGAACCCCTCTCTTTAGATGAAGCGTATCTAGATGTCAGCGTTGTGACGGAGTATAAAGGCAGTGCAACTTTAATAGCGCAAGCCATTCGCGAGCGAATTTTTAAAACCGAAAATTTAACCGCTTCAGCGGGTGTTGCGCCTAATAAATTTTTAGCGAAAATTGCGAGTGCTTGGAAAAAGCCTAATGGTTTATTTGTTATTCCGCCACCAGCGGTGACGGATTTTGTGAAAACTTTGCCGGTGGAAAAATTGTATGGTGTTGGTAAAGTGACGGCGCAAAAATTACATGCGCTGGGCTTTAAAACTTGTGCCGATTTGCGGCAAATACAGTCTCTGACAGCACTAACCACTCAGTTTGGAAAACTAGGTCAGCATTTGTATGAACAAAGCCGAGGGATCGATCATCGGCCCGTCGATCCGCGTCGTCTGCGTAAATCAGTCAGTGTAGAACATACCTTCACACACGATTTAACCCAGCTCAATGAATATCAACCGGCCTTGCTCGATCTACACACTAAATTATTACAACGCTTGCAAATGATTACGGAACCGCGGCCCATTAAAAATCAATTTATCAAAATAAAGTTTCATGATTTCACCGCGATCAGCGCTGAAATAAAAAGTCAGAAAACGGATTTACAGTGTTACCAACACTTGTTTAATAACACTTACACTAAAATTAACAAACCAATCCGCTTATTAGGCGTAGGTGTCAGCTTTGCTGAAATTGAATCTGTAACAGATTTTCAGCAGCAAGAATTATTTGAGTGAAACTTTTGACCATGAAAATTACTCTCGACATTATAGACAAAGCTGGCGTAATTTTTTGATCAAATCATAAATAAACCCATAGAGCCAGACCACCATGAATACGCAAGGTACGTTTTGTATCATGCTACTCACAGAGCAAGAAATATTTTTATTCCAGCATTTTTTCTGCTTTCAGCCAATCCATAATTATTTGTGTGACGAGTGAGCAATGTGATTTATCTTCGTAGTGTAACCAGCGTATCTCTTCGATTTCAGCAGCGGCTTTGAGAGTGTCGGCAAATTCAGCAGCATAGCAAGTGAGCTTAACCAAGATGCCAATTGGTTTTCCATCGGCTTGCGCTGTAAATGTTCCCATATATTTAATAGTAGTTGGTAACAAATCGACTGACAATTCTTCTTTGATTTCCCGAATCAGTGCAACTTCATCACTTTCGCCAGGCTCGCGTTTGCCACCCGGAATATAATAATTATCCTTGCCCTTTGAGCGAGCAACCAGCAACTGTTTATCTTTGAGATACAGCCAAGCCAATTTATCAATTTCTTGCATTCATAACCTCACACTTTTTGCTTTTAAAAAACGCTATAATAGCGCTATTCTACACGAAGCTCAAATGAAGGAGATATAGGTCATGCCAAACTTACATGAAAAGAAATGTCTTGCCTGCGAAGGCATTGGAGCCGCGTTAAACGATGCAGCAATTACAGATTTAATTGCCAAGCTTAATCCAACTTGGCAATTGAGCGCCGACAAAACCAGTATTAAAAGACGTTTTGATTTTAAAGGTTTTGCAAAAACCATAGGCTTTGTGAATGCGGTGGCGTGGATTGCCAGCCAAGAAAATCATCATCCGGATGTGCAGTTTGGCTATAACTATTGTGAAGTGATATTTACTACCCATGCCCTAAAGGGCTTGTCCGAAAATGATTTTATTTGTGCGGCTAAAGTGGATTTGCTACTCTCATGATAAAAAATTACGCGAAAGGAGCAATAAATAAGTATGGACATTATGGGTAATTTATTATGAATCTTTATAAAATCAATCTCAACTTATTAAAAACATTCGTCGTTTTAACACAAGAAAAAAATGTATCACGCGCTGCGAAAGTGTTGCACATTACTCAACCTGCTATTAGTAACTCACTCAATCAATTACGTGAGCTTTTTGCAGATGAGCTCTTCATCCGCGCGCCTAAACAGATGGTGCCGACTCAAAAAGCGCTGCAGCTTGCGCCGCGTATTGAGCAAGCTTTACGTGAATTGGAAGCCACTGTTTTTGATACGGAAGAGTTCGACTACAAAACATCAAATCGTACTTTTACCTTAGGGATGAGTGATTATGCAGAATTTGTTTTATTACCCAAGCTGTATTCACTGATCAAGCAATTGGCTCCTCATGTTTGTTTAAAAATACGTACCTTTAATGATTTTTCCGCCAGCGATTTTGAAGAATGTCAATTAGAAATCGGTATTGGTCTTGAAAAGAAGTTTACCCGCCAATTAAGATGCGAGCGATTATTTACGGATGGTGCCGTGTGTGTGGCCAATGAAAAGCATGCTATTTTTAAATCCCCATTGACCTTAAAGCGGTATTTAAAAGTTGAGCATCTTGCGGTATGTATTTATTCGTCTACCTTATCGCGCGTAGATGAGAGCTTAAATAAAGCCAAATTGCAACGTTCTATTAAAGTCAGTTTGCCGGATATCTTGCCTGCCTTGCAAATGCTTTCCACCTCGCAACTGGTTGGCACGTTGTCACAAAATATTGCCCGCGAAGCTGCGAAAACCTATCGGCTAAAATATGTTAAATCACCGATTGATATTCCTGATTTACATGTTGCACAAGTGTGGCATCGACAACAAGACAATGACTCGGGTTTAATCTGGTTGCGCGGCCTCATCAAAAAGTTATGCATCGAAAACTTCCATAACATTCTCTAACTATCATTTACAGTGATAATCATTATAAGAATAATAAATTTTACTAATAACTCTTGTCGCCCTATAATTCAACCTGTAAATTTTAAATGAGAGAATAGTGAGCGATAATACAAATAAATCTTCCATTTGGTACCCAGCGATAGCCGGTTTCTGCGTTTTCTTCATTGGCATTGGTTTGTGCCGGTTTGCTTACACGCCTTTAATCACCGCGATTATTCATCAAGCCTGGGCTAGTCAAGTCGGCGCGGCCTGGTTGGGAACGATTAATTTTTTAGGCTATTTGTCAGGTGCTTTATTAGGAATACGCAGTACTCGCTATCTCAATGCACCAACCACGATTAAGCTTAGCCTGGTTTTATCTATCGTCAGTCTGGCCTTGAGTGCGATTCATTGGGGATTTATCTGGCTTGCAGCCTGGCGTTTCGTAG
This sequence comes from Gammaproteobacteria bacterium, assembly GCA_013285995.1. Lineage (GTDB taxonomy): Bacteria > Pseudomonadota > Gammaproteobacteria > JABDGN01 > JABDGN01 > JABDGN01. The sequence goes on along the minus strand of JABDGN010000008.1, from coordinate 1,397 downwards.
CAGGCATCACTGGCGCTGTGCTCATGGTGTTAACACCGTCAACCATTTTGAAAAAAATTGATAAACCGCATCGCGGTCGGGTTGCCGGGATTATGTTTACCGGGGTCGGTTTAGGCATTGTGTTAGCGGGTTTACTTTTTCCGCATCTTGTTAAATGGAGCGTGAGCATTGCGTGGCTGAGTGCTGCCCTATTATCACTCATCGCAACGCTGATTGCTTGGCGCGCATTTTCATCTGCAACGGAAATACCTGCTAATAGCGCGTTAATTTCTGAGCGTAACAAAGTGGTTCGGCCCTATGTCATTTATTATTTAACCATTGCCTATGCTTTATTTGCCGTAGGTGTGGTGCCACACAGTTTATTTTTAGTCGATTATGTCCATCGCGAGCTGCAATTTAATTTAGTGGTAAGTGGTTGGTTTTGGTCAATCTTTGGTATAGGTGCATTAGTGGGACCTTTTTTAGCAGGTTTATTGCTGGATAAAATAGGCTCTTATAAAAGTTTAATCGTGATTTTTATTTTGGCGTGTATTGGCGTGCCTCTATTATTATTTAATAAAATCGCTTTTTTGTATGTGCTATCGGCTTTTTTAGCAGGCGCACTTTTTCCGGGGATTGCGACTCTTATGTCAGCTCGATTACTTGAATTGGTCGGGCCGGAATGCCATGCCGTCCGCTGGGGAAAAATGACGTTAGTTTTTTCTATTGTTCAAGCTTTAGGCTCAGCTATGATGTCTTATCTTTTACATATTGGCTTTACCTATACCGGATGTTTTTTATTAGGAACTGTGGCATTGATTATTTCAACAGTATTAATTATTTTAGCGAAAGAAAAAAATATTGGAGTGGTAGCATGCCAACCATGATAGAAAAATATGAAAGAAGATTTTGAAGATCCGAACCAAAAACAGAATGAATTTTTCAAAACGACAAAATGATTTAAATGCGGGGCGTACAAGCCGACGAAATTTGAAAAATTTAAGGGAAGATAATTATGCAGAACCTCTGTTATCACCTTTCTTGCTATACCAGCCGCACCTTATGTGGTCGGAGTAAACTTAGCGGTTGATGGTGGGTTTAGTAAGCTTGGTTTTTAATATGGCCTACATTCCAATTCCACATTACATTATGATGTTTGAAAAAAGCAATGACTTGTTGGATGTTCTCATCCAGCTTGGTTTCACTGGCTTGCGTATCAACCACTAAATTTAAAATCGGATCACGTAAGCCAATAGTGATGGCTAAAATCCCATCATACTCAAAGCGGTCGGTAGCTATGGCACGACAAAAAGCGATTTCAGCGGCTAAGCCAAGTTGAATGATATTCTTATCTATGCTTTTATCCCCCATACTAAATCAACACTAATGAAGCGTTCGTAATAACCATTATGTAATTT
>JABDGN010000007.1 GCA_013285995.1 Gammaproteobacteria bacterium | reverse complement strand
GCAGCTAAGTCACTATACACTTCACAACCACCATGCCCAGGGTGAATCATAAATAAGTTTCGCTGTTGTTGCTGATTTCCATTCAGGGGAGTAATAAGTTGATGAATTTTCTTTGGATTTGATAACAAATCAGCAATGGCTTGAATTGTTTTTAAAGAAAATAATTCAGCTATTTTTAGCGATAAGCCAAGGCGTTTTTTAATCATAGCGACTATACGAATAGCTAAAATTGAATTTCCACCCACACTGAAAAAATCGTCAGCAACTCCAATTTTTGTATAGCCTAATATTGCTTGCCAAATATCACACAAATCGCTTTCCAATTGATTACTCGCTGGAATGTAGTTGGTGGTACTAGAAAAACTTATTTCAGGTAAAGCACGGCGATCAATTTTACCGTTGATTGTAAGAGGAAAAGCTTTAAGATGCATAAACGCACTGGGTATCATATACAGTGGCAGTTTCTTTTCTAAATAAGTTCGCAGTATGACTTCATCCACTTTGCTTTCAGATACGTAATAAGCCAGTAAATACTGTTGTTCATTTTCTCCTTTTAACAGTACGATGGTTTGTTGGATACCAACATACGACGCTAAAACGGTTTCAATTTCACCCAATTCAATGCGATAGCCACGTAATTTTACCTGGAAATCGTTGCGGCATACATATTCTACATTACCATCTGCTAACCACTTTACTAAATCCCCCGTTTTATAAAGACGGGTACAATCTTTATCGCCCTCTGCTATGAAAGGATTCATAATAAAACGTTCAGCTGTGAGTTCTGGTCGATTTAAATAACCGCGTGCTACGCCAGCACCGCCTATATAAAGCTCACCTATTACATTGGGAGCAACAATTTCAAGTGATTCATTCAAAATGTAAATTTTCGTGTTATTGATAGGGTTTCCAATAACATTAATATTTTCTTTGTGTGCACGTGTGGCTATAGAATAGACTGTAGTTTCCGTGGGGCCATAGGCATTAAACAAATTCAGCTGTTGACTCCAATATTCACCCACCTGTTGTTCACAACGCTCCCCTCCCATCATGATGTTTTTTAAATGCGGATAGGTGATTCTTGGCAAAACCCCTAACACTGCAGGAGGTAAAAAGATATAGTTGATTTTTTTATCAAGCAAATAAGTAGATAAAGCATTGCTATCCAGTCGTGTAGAGTCGCTCAGCAAGTGTAATTCATCGCCTTGTAACAGTGGAGAAAAAATTTCTGCTACTGAAAAATCAAAAATATAGGAGGCATAAGCTGCCACTCTATTAGCGTGCTCACTAATAGGGTAAATAGATTGCATACTCACTAATAAGTTAGTGACATTTTGATGCGCGATCATGACTCCCTTGGGTTTGCCCGTAGTTCCAGAAGTATAAATTACATACGCCAAATCCTCTGCATGACTATATGGAATTAAATTAGCGCGAGGGCCTGCAGGAACATTGTCCAACAGGATGTAACTTATCTGTTTCAATGCTGGGGTCTCATTTTGAATAAGTAGTTCTAAGACACTTTGTTGCGTCAATAACAAATCAGCGTCAGTGTCTTTCAAAATATATTCAATTCGCTCTGCTGGAAATTGAGTATCGATAGGTACATATGCAGCACCTGCTTTTAAAATAGCTAACATACCAACGACCATGGCTAGGTGGCGAGTGGCACATATCGCAATTAAAGTGTCAGGGCTTAGTTCCCGATTTTTTAGCGCATAATATCGCTGACGGATAGTCTCTGCAAAGTGGTTGGCTTGCTCATTAAGTTGTTGATAACTCAGTTGCTCATCATCACACACAATAGCAATAGCATTGGGTGTGTTGTTAACTTGCGTTTCAAATAGTTGAGTAATGGTTTGTTTATTATTATTATCAATATATTTCCCCGTATTCCATTGCTGAAGAATTTCATAGCGTTCCATATCGCTCAGGCAAGAAACGGCATTCAATTTTTTATGAGAATTGGCTAATAGTTGCTGCCATATGTGAAAATAGTATTCTACAAAGCGAGCGATGGTTTCACGCTTGAAAGCATTGGTATTATATTGACATTCTATAATGCCAGCTGTTTCAAACCCTCCTATGTTGAATACCAGATCATAATCAATATAGGCATGAGGAAGCGTTTTATATTTAATAACCGCACTACCAAGCGCGTCAAAGTTTTGTATTTTTTCAATATTCAACATCAATGATGAAAATGGAAATTTTTCGGAGTTTAGTTTTAATGTTTTGACTAATTCAGCAAAAGAAAAATTTTTGTGTTCAAAAGCAGCTAACAAATTATTTTTAATATTTTGCAAATGAGTAATGAAATCCAGTTGATTATCTATTGTAAAGCAAATGGGCAAAATATTGGCCGCATAGCCTATCATATCGGCTTGGTTTGATGTCCACCTGCCATCATTTGGGATCACTACTACAAATTTATTTTGCTGCGTTAACTGTTTGACTAAAATGGTAAAAATTGCCGTTAAAAACATTGAGACAGTAACAGAAAGTTCCGCAGCTAAATGTTTTGTTTTAATCATTAATTCATCAGTTATTTCTCGCACATAGTTACTTGCCGGATTGATTCTCCTTATACTGCTGACATAATCGGCAGGAAATGTCACGTTAGGAAGCAGTTCTGCATGCTGCGCCAACCAATATTGTAGATTTTTCTGACTTTGTTGTTGGAAATGTGGGCTTTCCTTTTGTTCAAGATAGGCTTTAAATTGCCAGGGGGCAGCCAATTCGTTACGAGAGTTTTTTAATCGTGCTTCATATATTTCCTTGAATTCCCGGATGAAATTTGTAATGGAGCGGCCGTCGCTAATAATATGGTGAAAAACAAATGCCATGATATGTTTTGTATCGGATATCTTTAAAAGGTAAGCACGAAACAAAGGTGCTGTTTGTAATGAAATCTCTATGCGGGAAATTTTATTCAGATAATAAGCAATGGATTTTTCTTTATCAATTTCTGTTTCTGTTAGTGAAGAAAAATCACACTGAGTAAAATCGGCTGCTATTTTTTTGTGAACTATTTGTTGTTCATTTTCAATATCAATACTGGTGCGCAAAGCATCATGCCGATCGATAAGGATGGATATAACGTCTGACAAGATGACTTTATTTATGGGTCCTGTCACCTCCAGACCAAAACTGATATGGTAAGCTAAAGCACCTGCGCTATTGGGTTCTAGCATGCATAGTATGTAAAGTTGTTTTTGCGCAATACTCAAAGGGTAACAATAACTTATTTCAGATGGTTTGGTTTTTAGTACTGGTGTGTTGTTGAATTGTTCTGCCAAATTTAAGTCCAGCAAAGCGCGCCGATCAATTTTGCCATTAATTGTGAGAGGCAATGCTATCAGGTGTTTGTAGAAAGTGGGTACCATATAGTGTGGTAAATGTTTGGTAAGAAATATTCGCAATGTTTTTGGAGGGATTTCATTATGTGCAACATAGTAAGCCGCTAAATATTTTTGACCGTTGCTTTCCTTTAACAATACACAACTTTGTTGCACCTTCTGATGCAGCGCTAGAGTGTTTTCAATTTCTCCTAATTCTATTCTATAACCATTTAGCTTAACCTGATGATCATTGCGTCCTAAATATTCTATGTTTCCATCGGGCAAGCATCTGACTAAATCACCGGTCTTGTATAAACGAGCATAGGCTTTCGCTTTATCTTCTTCTGTAGCAAAAGGATTATCAATAAAACGTTCGGCTGTTAATGCTGCTTGATTTAAATAACCACGCGCTATTCCAGCGCCACCAATATACAGCTCACCCATTTCGCCATGGGAAACTTCCTTTAACTCTTCATTCAGGATATAGAGTTGCGTATTAGCAAGCGGTTTTCCAATAATATTAATATTATTAATGTGTGCTTGTGTTGCAATAGAGCATATAGTTGTTTCCGTAGGGCCGTAAGCATTATATAAATTTAACTGTTGGCTCCAATGTTCACCCACTTTTTGTTCGCAACGTTCTCCTCCCATCATAATGGTTTTTAAATGCGGATAAGTTATTCTAGGTAAAACACCCAAAACGGCTGGGGGTAAAAATAAGTAATTAATTTTTTCTTTATTTAAGTAATGTCCGAGAGCGTGGGCATTTAATCTCACGCTATCAGGAATGATGTGTAGCTCTCCACCCTGGGTTAAGGTCGCAAAAAACTCTGCTACGGAGACGTCAAATACATAGGTAGCATAAGCTGCTACTTTATTGTATTCGCTGGTTATATGATATATTTCTGCTAAATCGGCAAATAAATTCGTTACATTTTGATGGCTAACCATGACACCCTTGGGTTTGCCTGTGGTGCCAGAGGTGTAGATAACATAGGCTAAGTCATGTGGTTGATTGTAAGGCTGTAAATTAGCCAGGGTTTTTTCCTGATAAGTAACTGCATCAATAGCAATAATTTTTGCGTGGTTCATATAATGACTTAAGGTCCGACACAAAGATTGCTGAGTTAGAATTAATTGTGCGTTAGTATCTTTTAAAATATAGTCAATTCGTTCTTGAGGATAATTGGGATCGATAGGTACATAAGCGGCCCCTGCTTTTAAAATGCCAAGAATAGCAATAATCATCTCTGCGCTGCGTTCAACACAAACGGCCAGTAAGGTATCTTGATATAAAACATGACCTGCGTGTAATTCATACTCGCGACGAATATAATGTGCTAGTTGATTGGCTTTCTCATTTAATTCTTGGTAAGTTAATTCTTGTGTTTCATACACCACTGCAATTTCATGAGGTGTTTTCATAGCTTGCGCTTCAAATAGCTGCGCTAAGGTTTTCTCTTTGAATGATGTTTTAGTTGCTTCGATAGTGATGTAATACACCAATTTTTCGATGGTAGATAATTCGTCAAACAATTGTTGCAATGTTACTTTAATATTAAAATTTGTTGCAATTTGTTCGGCAAGCTCCATTAAAATAATGGAATCTGCTCCTAGCATAAAAAAAGATTTGCTCTGGTTTATTTCTGTAACAGGAATACTAAATAATTTAGCAATTAATAGTAGTGCTTTTTCGCTGGGTAAGGTGGGTTTATCCTGATTGACGATTGATTTGTTATCAGATAGCCAATATGATTTTTTTTGCCAAGGATAATTTGGCAATGATACTTTGCAATATTTTTTTTCTTGCATCCATGTGTTCCAGTCAATATCGTGCCCTTCGCAAAAAGAAACAGCTACTGTTTTCATCTTAGCGTCAACATCATTTACTCTGGCGTTAGGCTTTTTGTTTTCCAAAATATTCTCTAATTGCTGTTTTAACTCTACATGAGAGCCACCCATCACAGCGACACGTTCTTTGAAAGGATAGCGGCCGATGTTCGCGCTATGACATATGTCGGCAAGATTAATACGTGTATTATTCTCAAGGTAGTCACAGTACTTTCGTATTAACTGTTTCAGTGCGTTAGAATTCTTTGCAGACAAAGTCAATAAATGATCGATTTGATTGGGTGTTGTTTGGCTTGCATTAAGGGGTGCTTCTTCTACAATGAGATGCGCGTTAGTGCCACTAAATCCAAATGAGCTAAGTGCTGCAAAACGTGGTTGCTTATCGGGTAACCAAGGTTTATTTTGTTGCGGGAACTCTAAGGCTGAATTTTCTAAGTGAATAGCGGGGTTTAATGTTTTAAAATGTAGTAAACGTAAGATCTGATTGTTCTTTAACGCTGCTAAAATATTTAATAGTCCTGTCAAACCGGCTGCTGCTTCTAAATGGCCCAAATAGGTTTTGATTGAACCCACTAATAATGGTTTACTTTCTGCTCGATTTTTCGCATAAACATTTTTTATGGCTTGTGCTTCGATAGGGTCGCCCAAAATGGTACCGGTACCATGTGCTTCTATATAGCTAATATCATTAGCTGTTATGCCCGCATCCTGTAAAGCAGCTTGCAACACTTTTTCTTGAGCCAAACCGTTCGGTGCTGTTAGACCTAAGCTTGCACCATCTTGATTAATCGCGGAACCGCGAATAATGCCTAAAATGCGATCCCCGTTTTCTTTAGCCGCAGACAAGCTTTTTAAAATAATTGTGACAGCACCTTCACTTCTGACATATCCATCTGCGTCTGCAGAAAAGCTTTTACACTTACCATCGCTTGCCAACATGCCTGCCTTGTTAAATGCAAGGCTATTGATCGGCGACAAAATTAAATTTGCACTGCTGACTAAAGCTAAAGATGTTTTACCTGTTTTCAAGGCTTCACATGCCATATGGGTTGCAACTAAAGAAGAAGAGCAAGCTGTATCTATTGTGATAGCAGGGCCATTAAAATCAAAAAAATAAGCGATGCGACCTGCAGCAATAGAAGCGGAAACACCGGTGGCGAAATGTCCTGACACTTGTAATGGGTCGGAAGAGTTTTGTAATTTTAATCGCTCATAATCATGGCTCGACATACCAACAAAGACGGCTGTGTCACTCCCTCTTAATGTTTGCGGATTAATATTTGCGTGTTCTAATGCCTCCCAATGCAACTCTAATAGTAAACGTTGTTGCGGATCCATATCGATGGCTTCACGAGGTGAAATACGAAAAAAATCCGCATCAAATTGATCAACATCGTTTATTAAACCGGCGTGATTACCGGTAGGATACTGTGCTGTATCCCAGCGTTTGGTTGGAATCGTAACAATGTAATTGGTGTCGGTTATTAATGTATTGGCAAGCTGATTTAGCGAAGCTATTCCGCCTGGCAAACGGCATGCTACACCTATGATAGCAATGCTATCCTGTTGCAGAGGGTAATCTTTTTTGGGGGAAGAGCTCGTTTCTTTTAGGGGTGTGTTTGTCAAAGCTGCCGATAAAGCGTTGGCAATTGAACGGGGTGTTTTGTAAGTAAAAAAGAAACCAGGGTCGATTGGGTACAAAAATTTTTCTTGTAGAATTTCAGCTAACTGCATGAGTCTCAGGGAATCCAAACCGAGATCCATAAGAGAGCTATCTATATCAAAGTGAATAGCTTGCTCTTGTCCAAGCAAAGTAGCAATAGTTTCCTGGATAAACGTTATAAGGGAGTCATACATTTAGCTTAGATATTTGTTCTTATTATTATTATGCTGACAAAACAGTTCTGCTGACTTAATGACCATACTGGAGAACGGAAATGCTAACTTTATTGTGTCCGATTATAAACCATTTCAGAGGTAATTACAATCACTATCGGCCTACCAGCATTCTACCCCGAGTTTTTTAGCGATGGTTTTTATTGCCATGTTTTTGGCTCCTTTCAAATAAACTAAAACTAGTTTAAATTAATTTAAAATTAGTTTATTTGAGAAATCAACGATTGCTGGAAATAAATTTTGGTAAACGTTTAGCATGGATTTTAAAAAAGAGTGCAACATCCTCCATTGGAACGTCGATTCTCTGGCCCTCGGCCGTAACAATTTGGACAATTCCGATACGTAGAGATGTCATGTGGAGATAGAGGGTTCTCGCACTGTTGGCATCGAAACCTCAAAGCAGGAATCTGTTGTGGTTGCTGTGGCGGTCGAGCCGAGAGAATCGGACGCCTTTGATATGGCGTCAATGCTGTTTTATATAGTCTTTTGCTATCCGGAGGATAAGGAAATCTTGGGCCATTTGTTAGCTTATCCAAAGTGTCTTTTAATTCACACCTGGCCCCGCTATCACAGCATTGCTGATGAAAAGCACAAACACCTTGCGCGATATGAGAAAACATTGCATCAATATTTGAGAGAGGCTGAATTATTTTTTTATCATTTAGCACTGCAGCTGTATTGGCACTAGGGTTAACGTAAAAAACAGGTATATTATTTTCGTTGGCTAGTTGATGAAGTTTCTTTTCTGTGGCATCTGGCACGTGATTAGTTGTGATATCCAAAATTAAAATCTTTAGAAAGTGAGATCTTGTATCATCAGGAAAAGTCTTAAAATATGAAGACCACTCGCAAAAAAATTCTATAGGCTGCTGATCAGTTGTCGAGCTTATGAAAAATAATAAAGCATCGATGCTATTAAAATCATCTAGTCTCAACCCATGATGTTCACGGCCTGTTTCGGTAATATTAGTGTAGTCACGGAGATGCAAATTTAGTGACAGTGGGTTTGGAGTTATATTTATATTTATCGCCTTAACGCTTGAGTCAATTAGTGGGTTATCAAGGCCAATTAAGCGAATAAAGTCACTGCTCTTGTGAGAAGGAGAAACAGGGGGGGGACTACCACTAAAAAAGGAATGCGAAGTTGGCAGGCACCGGCTTTCACGAAACACATAAAACCTAAGGCCGAAGGGCCGAAGCGTAGAGCCAAATTGGTAGGTAGCGAGCGAGAACATTTTTTATATCCTGTTTTTCAGGGCATCCTATTATATCCCCATCGACAAATCGACTTGCCCAGCCGAATGAGTCAACATGCCTACCGAAGCAAAATCCACACCACTTTCGGCAACTTGAACAATATTACTTAAATTTAAATTGCCTGAAGCTTCGGTGCTGATAATACCACGACACATCTCAACGGCCTCAGCTAAAAAAGGCCCCCGCATATTATCCAATAATACGCGATCAACTTTTGCAGCTTGCGCCAACACAATGTCTAATTCCAACAAATCTCGCACTTCCACAATTACCGGCAAATTTTTTTCAGTCGGCAATTTGGCCAGTGCTTGCTCCATGCCGCCCAATAAATCCACATGCGTATCTTTAATCATGATGGCATCATACAAACCTTGCCGATGATTCGCACCACCACCGCATTGCACGGCATATTTTTCCAAATGCCGCCAACCAGGCGTGGTTTTGCGCGTATCTAAAATTTTGCAGTGCGTGTGTTTTATGGCTTCGCTAAATTGGTGAGTCAGTGTTGCAACACCTGACAGATGTCGTAAAAAATTAAGCAGCGTGCGTTCTAAGGTTAACAGAGTAGGCGCGGTGGCGTGCAGCACGGCCAGCGTTGCAGCATGTGCCAATATATCGCCATCTTTATAGGAAGTTTCAATACTGAGTGTCGCACCGAATTTTTCAGCAATCGCTGGCAGCAAAACTAAACCAGCAATTACCACATCGCTTGGATGTTTGGAAATAATTTTCGCTTGCATGGTAGGGGCAGAGCTTGATCCGCCCGTGAACAAAGCTGTTGTCGTTGCATCAAAATAAGGCGTGCCTAAATCTTCTTCTAAAGCCAGAGCAATGAGTTGTTGATCAATTTGGTTAAGTGTCCACATATATTTAATTTCTCACAATTCTTTATAGGGTCTGTTTACAATTACAAAAAAGTAGCAATGTTAGGTAGTAAATGTTTAATCGCATCTTTGTTGCTACTCTAGGTTGTACATGTTGAGTGTTTATAATATAATACAGTAGGCTTTGAATAACAAGATTAAGAGGCTTATCATGAAAATAATTATAATTATTGCTTTACTGTTGTTAGGATCCACTGCAGTTGTTTTTGCCACGCCTAATCCCGTTAACATGGTTTATGTCGAAGTTAATACGAATAACATTACCAATGTGGCGTGTTATCTACGTAAAGATAATGGCCAACCCTTTTTTAATATAGTGTCTGTTTTTGCAGCGAATATTCATGGCGATGATCCCAATGCCCCACAAATTTATTTTAATCAGAAGGTCGATCAATTACTGAATCACTCCGATGCCATCCAGCAATTACATGCTAAAGGCATTAAAGTGTTAATTACTTTACTGGGAGATCGCCAAAACGCGGGCTGGTCGTGTATGACTGATCCTGCGGCAGCCGCGACTTTTGCCAATAATATTGCTGCTATGCTTAACAAATACCAAGCTGATGGTGTTGATATTGATGATGAATATTCTCTCTGCACATTTAACCCTACTTCTATCACCATGATTGCACAAGCACTAAAAACTAATCCAGCTTTTAAAGGTAAGTTATTAACAATGGCACTTTATGGGGATGAAGCGGATTTTGAAACCGCTTATAACGGGCATAAATTAGCTGAATATTTAGATTATGGCTGGGAGATGGACTATGGTAATTCGAGCTTTGATGGCCGTTTAGCACCTTATTTACAAAATGGTATGACCAAAAATAATTTAACCATTGGTGCGTCAACGTTGGTAAATTATCCTTCGGCTGCTGATGTGGTGGAATATTTGCAATCTAATCATTACTCCAATTCGATGATTTACAATATTACAGCGGCGTCAGATTCAGAAGGTTATGCAGAACAATTTACTACCGCAGATGGTGTACCGGTTACAGTACCACTAGGCTGTTTGCAATAGGGATGGTTTAGGGACACGCCCTCGATACCTTAGCTCAAATTATGACGAGCTAAGGTATCATTGCAATGATGGAATTTGTGCTTCGACTTCCACATCCGTGCTGTAATCCACACCCACGATATCGAAGCCAAATAAGCGTTGGAATTCGTGGCGATAACCGGCTAAGTCAGAAATTTGCAGCACGTTATCAGTGTTGACCTTTTCCCACAGTTGCGCCACTTCCTGTTGCACATCGGTCTGCATTTCCCAATCATCGAGGCGAATGAAGCCTTCGGCATCGACCGGCACGGGTTTACCAGCGTAGAGGCGTTCACTAAATAAACGCGTCATTTGTTCGATACAACCTTCGTGCAAGCCTTTGGCTTTCATCACTTTGTAGAGTAGAGAAATGTACAAAGGCACCACCGGAATTGCCGAGCTGGCTTGAGTCACCAAGGCTTTATTTACCGAGATGTAAGCATGGCCATTAAGAGCTTTAAGCTTTTCATTTAAGGTTTTGCTGGTGGCTTCCAAATGTCGCTTAGCGCGGCCAATGGTACCGTGATGATAAATGGGGTAAGTCATCGCCGGGCCAATGTAATTGTAAGCTATCGTCATGGCTCCTTTGGCCAGGCAGTTATTTTTGAGTAGCGCATCGATCCATAATTCCCAATCCGCTCCTCCCATGACGGCTACCGTTTGACGAATTTCATCGTCATTGGCGGGCTCTACCGAAACTTCATTTACAAGCCCGTTGAATACATCAATATTCTTATTTTTGAATGGCTTATTAATCGTTTTTAAAGCAGAGCTGTAAGTTTCGCCAGTGTCTGGATCGGTGCGTTTAGGCGAAGCTAAACTGTAAATCACTAAGTCGACTTCACCATTCCAATCGCGCTTAATCAAGTCAATAGTTTGCTGTTTAATTTCTTTCGAGAAGGCATCACCATTGATGCTTTTAGCGTATAAACCGGCTTTTTGAGCGGCGGCTTCAAAGGCAATCGTGTTGTACCAACCAGCGGTCGCGGTACGTTTGCCGTCGGAGGCGCGCTCAAAAAACACGCCGATAGTTTGAGCTTTGGCACCAAAAGCAGCCACAATCCGGCTGGCTAAACCATAGCCGGTGGAAGCGCCAATCACCAATACTTTTTTAGGTGCCGGGCTTAACTGCGTATGTTGCGTGGCATAAGCAATTTGTTCGCCTACGTTAGCTGCGCAGCCGGTTGGGTGCGCGGTGGTACAAATGAAACCACGGATTTTTGGTTGGACTTGCATGCAGGGTTCCTTAACGGTTATAGTTACGATACTATAACATCTCTTAATAAAGTGAGCAAAATACCATGCAGGCACTTAAATTAAAACGAAAGTTTAATTTTGACCACTGTGAATTATTGGCGACACTTGATGATAACCGATGGCTGCTACGCACTAATCTGACAGGTCACCTAGAATACCATCAATACGCCGTTTATCTTGTGAATCCTAATGAACTTCCATGTTCCCCAGCTACAATGGCCCCTTACTTGAAGTGTAAGGTTCCTCTTATAACTTGTGACGCGAGAGATGATATATATGTAATAGATGAATACTCTGTTATTCAGCCATTAGGTCTGCGATTATTGGCACATCAACATTCTTTGGAGCGACAATTTCCCCTTCCTTCTTCGTTAGGAGCAGTATTAGATTATGAAACTATGGGCAACAAAATAAACCGTCGTCATTTGGTCTCACCACTCCCGTGGCCCATTTATTTAGCGCAATATAATCGGCAAACTAGGACAGTACATTTGTATCGCTGTGATTCAGAAACGAAAGCAGAGTATTTATGGCAACGACAGTTAATTTCCGCCGTAGACAAAGTTCATCTTATCCCAAACACTGCTTTATTGTTATGTCGTTATGACACCGGTAGTCATATACTCAGGCTATCTGATACAGGCATAAAAGATGTTGTTGATCTAAATGGGTATCATTGCTTTACTGTGACTAACAGGCATTTGGTTCTGCTACAAATAGGGGATCAAAACCCAACAACATTATATTGTTACCGCTTAGATGAGTTACACCGTTTCTCTCTTCCGGAAACGCGCATAAAACCTGAATTTTCCAAGGCTATAGAACCTCTAACCTGGCAATTTTTTCTGTCTCAACCAGATCAATATGCGCCGTCAGACTTTTATTATTATCCCTTTCTCAGTCCACTCACCCGTGGTGAGCTTGTTATCATGAAAAGGCCTGATAAAAATCAAATGCAATTTTTTGATTTAAAAACCAGAAACTTCTTTAAAATTGATATACCATCGGCCAGCTATTTGGATATGCTTTACAATGCCCAACAGTACATTATTATGCCTGAAACCAACTGGATAGTTGCTTTGCAGTTGAGTCATGACAATACCTATCCTTTGCCAGAGCCGCCTGCACCAATGACGGTTTCCGTTTCCGTTTTTGAGATGAAAACGGTTTTTGAGATGAAAACGCGTAGTCGCAGTGATATAAAAAAATTGACAGAAGATTTCTTTGGTCTTCGGAATGATGCGATGTGCTACGGAAATTGTAGTTACTTTGAGCATGTGATTATTAGCTTTCGAAAACCCCAGCACCCTCTCCCTTATGCGCTTGTTGTGACGGAGTGGAACCTTCACCATTGGTATAAAATAACTGATTTTGAACCCTGGGAAGGAATCCAAGATATTCATCACATGTTTCATTAATAGTTTCAGTGGTTCTTCTATCAGCAAGAACCACTGAAATTTTACCGCTTAGAATAAATAACTAATCGTCGCATTCAAACTACTGATAGCAGCACCTTGGTTATAAGTGTTTGGATTATTCATATCCGGGCGTTTGCCAAAGATATAACCCGCATCGAGGCTGGCAGATAGATGTGGCGTAAAGTTCGCGCCAACCCCCACACCGAGAGCGGGAGCCACCCGGTTATTGGAAACATTATACGAAAAATCTCCATCCGTACTGCTTTGATCATTTACCGACACATTTTGCACCACATAAGCAGCCCCCACTTTTACGGTGGTAAAAAAAGCTGGGATGAAGGTGAAACGCCCGACTGCCATTAAATCAGTTGCAGTCGAACCGATTTTTACTTGGCTGGCATTGCCCGAATCTAGATTACTTCCGGTTTGAGTAATTTGCCCATAGGTGCTCATTCCAAACTCAGCTCCCAACGCCATGGAAGGATGGTCTGGATTAAAGGCCAAAATCCCTATCGCACCGCCGACGTCAGGCTGATAAACTGAACGCGTAGTGCTGGGATAAATGTTGGGGCTAAAGGTACTGGTATAAATTTGGGACGTGCCGGCATCAAAGCTGACATAGGCATGAGGCCCACTGAGATAGGTGCTTACGGCATCCTCTGCCCAGCCTTGCTCGGCCACTAAGCCTATCAGCAAGATAGATAGAAAAGTTAATTTTTTCATGATTACGATCTCCTCTGGTTAGTAATTTTTAACACAGAGAGATCGTATACCGGGCAGAAAAATGATTATTTGACGATAATCAACTTTCTTTCGGATATAACACAACCAATAAAACACTGCCAACGATGGTCAGAATAATGCCCGCCACTGAAAGCCAGGAAGGAATAATATGCCAAATAAAAAAATCGAATAATAAAGAGAAAATAACCGCACAATTTAAAAAAGTAGTAATAAGGCGAACCGGTGCATTACGAGTCGCGACTGTAAAACTATACTGGTAAATATATCCCAGAATCCCAATGGCTATTAACAAAAGCCATGCTTTTAAATTAAGCTGAGCCAATTGATGAATATGTGACAATGCCACTAACAATGCACAGACAGTGCCAAGCACAAAATAATAAAATAAATTACGCAAGGGTGGTTCGGTATAAGTGAGATAACGATTAGCGACGTAAGTAACACCGGCTAAGAAGCCGGATAATAAACCGAACAGTGCATCCAAATGGAATAATTCTTTGCCAGGATGCAAAATACAAATCACACCGATAAAGCCGATGCAAATCCCCCACCATAGCTGGTGGATAATTTTAATGCCGCCCCATACGCGTGCAATCAGCGGGATAAACAGCGGTGCGGTGCTAAATAAAACGGTGATATCAGCTAAGGGCAGCGTGGTAGAAGCGTAAAAATAACAAAACACGCTTAGCGTGCCACACACGCCGCGCACAATATGCAATACCGGGCGCTTGGTTTTTAAAAATTGCCCTACACTTTGTTCACCGCGGTGAACATAAATAAAGGGGAAGACGATCAGCAAAATGATAAAATAGCGAACGAATAAAACCACGCCAGTCGTAGGAAAGCCAGCCAAGAATTTGACCGGTATAAGCGAAGCCGAAATAGCGAGAGCAGCGATAATCGCTAAAGGGATGGCGAGTTTTAAATTGCGGGGTGCAGCTTGGTTCATTTATTTCTCCGTTTAATCTTGTTCTTCGTCATCCCCGCGAAAGCGGGGATCCAGAAAATAAAACTAATCATTTGTTTAAAACTGGATTTCCGCTTTCGCGGGAATGACACACATTTCAAAGTAAGGGGCAAATTTGTATGGATGCTATGCCAAACATTTCTTCACTTTTTTAAACTGCAATTTTCCACCATAATCCGGCATGCCATTTTTATACGGCGGATACGCTTCGCCTTGAATCAAGGGTAGAAAATATTCACGACCTTTTTTACTGATGCCAAACCCTTCTTTATCGATATAATCGCGCGGCAAATATTTTTCCGCATTGGCGACTTTACTCAAGGGTGCGGTACCAATAGCCCATTCATAAGGTTCGGAACTTTTGCGCTCGATAGTGAGCATGATACCGTCGGCGCCTTTGAGCACCAAATCAATCGCTGCGCTGCCTAAGCTATACGCTTGCACTAAATCGGTTTGCGACGCTAAATGGCGGGCTGAGCGTTGCAAATAATCGCATACGGCGTAGTGGCATTTGTAACTTAAATTGCGCGTGATAATATCAGCAATCACCGGCGCAATGCCGCCTAATTGATGATGACCAAAGGCATCGGTTTTGGTTGATTCGACTAAATAATTGCCTTGTTGATTCCGCAAACCTTCCGACACAATGATTGCGCAAGAACTGTATTTTTTTATGCAATCAGTAACCTTCGCTAAAAACTTGGGTTCATCGAAGGGAATTTCCGGAAATAAAATAATATGCGGCGCATCGCCTTTCTTCTCCGCCGCTAAGCCGCCGGCCGCAGCAATCCAACCGGCTTCGCGGCCCATCACTTCCATAATAAAAACTTGGGTTGAAGTGGCCGCCATCGAAGCGACATCAAACGCACCTTCGCGAATCGAAGTGGTAATATATTTCGCCACCGATCCAAAACCGGGGCAATTGTCGGTGAGCGGCAAATCGTTATCAATGGTTTTAGGAATGCCGATGCACACGAGAGGGTAACCCAAACGTTGGCTCATTTCCGAAATTTTTAGAGTGGTGTCTTGCGAATCGTTACCGCCGTTATAAAAAAAGTAAGCAATGTTATGCGCTTTAAACACTTCAAATAAACGCTCATATTCTGCGGTGTTACCATCGGCTGCTTTTAATTTATAGCGGCAAGAACCAAATGCGCCGCCCGGTGTGTAAAGCAAGGAGTTAATGGCCTCATCGGTTTCTAAACTGGTATCGATAAGTTCTTCGCGCAGCGCTCCCAAAATGCCATTGTGGCCGGCTAACACTTTGCCAATTTTATCGCTATTTTCCCGCGCCGCTTGAATTAAACCGCAGGCGGTGGCATTGATGACGGCGGTGACACCGCCCGATTGAGCATAAAAAATATTTTGCAATTTTTTCATGAGGAGGTTCCTTGCATTGGGGAAATGGCTTATTATAACCTTAAAAGAAGATGCGTGGGCATACATAGCAACCCGATTAAAATTATTTTGGATGTTTAAATAACTTTAATTATCGGATTTTTGAGCGTAATTAAATGAGGGAGTTATTATGATTAGATTGCAAAGGCTTAGTCGAGCAGATATTAATCGTTGCATTGCTGAAGTAATAGAAAACAATACTAACCCTGCCGTGTTAGTATTAAATCCGGATAAAACTTTAGCTTATTGTAGTCCAGGCGCGTTACAACTGACGGGTTGTCGTTTGTTGCTTTTTCAGGATATAACAACTTTATTTCCGCCCGCGAGCACGCTTTACTTGCAAAATATATTGCAGAATGCAAATCACCACCCTAATAAAAACCATACTCACACTATTCTAACTAACTGCCATGCTAATCCACGCCCTATGGAAATAGTAGTTCATGCGCATCGTAATGAGCTTGAGCTGAAAGCGTATACTTTATTGCTGAACAATAATGGCATTAAGAACCATTTAGTAGAGGGTATTAATAGTGTTGAAGATTACGCCATTTTTATTATTGATCACAATGGGATCATTTTATCTTGGAATCAAGGTGCGGAACGCATTAAGGGTTATACCGCGCAAGAAGCGCTAGGGCGATCAATAGAAATGTTTTATCCCAGTGATTCGCCTGCTGAGCGTCAGCAGATGATGTTGACTGTTTTACAGGAAGCTAAAAGTCCAGGTGGATATCATAGAGAGGAACGTCGTTTTCGCCGTGTAAAAGTCCAATACGGTAGTTTTACCACGCAAGCTTTTTTAGCCAGCATTGTTATTACGCCTATTTATAATCAAGATAACTCTTTATATGGATATCTAAAAGTAGTACGCGACATTACTCAGAAAAGGCAATTGGAACAAAAATTACAGGAAACGCTTGCTAACATCAATCTTATATTTGAAAATTTCAACATCGGCAATTGGGAGTGGTATTTAAATCCCGAGCAAATCATTTGGCATGGTGGGCAGACATTGCGCTTGTATGGTAAAACCGAACAAGACTTTAAGCCCCTGCAGCCGGGTGGAAAAAGTTTTTTAATTCCGCGGGAAAAATTTTCCCAAATGGTAGAACAGCAAACCTTTGAGAAGGCAAAGCAACAAACGGATGCTTCTTTAGCGGTCAGTGAACCGAAGCCGTATCAAATCCAATATGATGTCATATGGCCAGATAATAGTTCACACACGATTATAACGCGCGGCCAAATTTTTAAAGATGCAATGGGAAAGCCTTATAAATTAGCCGGTATTTCGTGGGATGATACAGAACGTGCAACCTTACAACAAGCTGAGCTTGCTCAAGCCAAGGCCTTAGAAAAACAAGCTTCTCTGCAACGTAAGGAGCAAAGTGATTTTACTAGTTATATGTCTCATGAGGTACGTGCTGGTTTGCAAGGCTTGCTGGCTGTGGGAACGAATTTTATGCCACGCGATTTAGCTGCTTTACAACGTTTGCTCGCAAATATAGCACTTAACACTATGGATTTAAGAACTTCTGATTCTCGCTCGGTGGCAGATTTATTAGAAAGTTTGCAGTTAAATCTCAATATCATTCAACTTTCGGCAAACCATTTGCAAGGCTTAACAACTCAGGCATTAAGTTTGTCAAAACTTCAATATCAAAAAGCAATAGACCCAGTTTTGTGTACCTTGGGGGATATTATTGATCCGGTAGCGCAGATGATGAAACCGTTAGTGGAACAAAAAAAATTGAGTCTTATTGTTGCAGCTTATCCGCTAAAGCAAGAATTAAAAATCGACAAAGAGCGTTTCAAACAATTATTAATTAATTTAATTGGCAATTCAGCTAAATTTACTGCCCAGGGGTCTATTACACTTGATTGTAAAACCAGTCCTCGGAGCAATGGTGGACTGCAGGTGCTGATTAAAGTAATTGATACCGGGATTGGCATGACGCGCGAGCAAGCTGACAAATTATTTCAACCCTATGTGCAAGCAACTAAAGAAACTAGTAGCCAATACGGCGGCACGGGGCTTGGCCTAGTGATTTGCCATGAAATTGTGACGCAAATGGGTGGCGAAATCCGCATAGAAAGCGTTCCTGAAAAGGGTTCTACATTCCAGGTCACTGTTTTCTCTGAGCCTATCACCCAAGCGGATCGACAACCTCCTTCCCCGCCTTCTCCTTTTCCTCAAGCAGCTGAATTGCCTGCTAACAATCCTCTTGTAACGCAGGGAAGATTGAGAATTATGGTAGTAGATGATAATGTTGTCAATCAAAGAGTATTGCAGCGTTTCTTAACGGCGCTGGGTTATGAGTTTCAGTCAGTAGGAGATGGGTCACAAGCTGTGCAGTTATATAAAGAGCAGCATTTAAGCTTCGAAGCTATTTTGATGGATACACAGATGTCAGTCATGGATGGATTGGAAGCTACCCGACAAATTCGTGAGTTTGAAAATAAATTCGGCTTAGTACGAACGCCTATTATTAGTATCAGTGGCAACGCAGATAAGACAAGTATCACTGCCATTTTTGAGGCAGGCATGGATGCAGTTGTTACAAAACCGTTTAAGCAAGACTTACTAGGTAAAGAATTAGATACTGTAATCCAGAAGCAAGCCCAGTCAGTGGTAGGAACTTTACCAACTATTTCTCACTCTCTAGAAAGGTTAAACTCTTCGGTAGGTTAAAGCTAAATTGCTATTGGGCTGATTCCAGTAATTCGATTAATTCTGCCTCTGTTTGCAACAAAGTATTTTTATACCAAGTGCGGATTTTATAGAAGGGTTGAGGCGAGTGGAGGTAAACAACTTCGTCAACTTCCGGTTTGATTTTGGCGAGCGCATTTTTAGAGGCAACCGGAATTGCCACAATAATTTTTTGGGGTTGGTGTTTTTTTAAAGCGGCGATAGCAGCACGTAAGCTGGAGCCGGTTTCGCTGCCGTGATCCACCAAAATAATAGTGTGATCTTTAATATCTGGCAGTGACCGATTGTGACGGTACAAATTATTTCTTTCAGCCAAGCGATTTAGATTGCTTTCAATCAGCACTCCAATTTCATCGGTGCTGACAAAATGATTAGCCAGCAGTTCATCATTGAACACTACGACATCATCCACTGCAATCGCGCCTAACACTAATTTCGGTTGCCCTGGCACAGAAAATTTTTTTACTAAATAAACATCGAGTGGTAATTCCAATAGCTTAGCAATGGGAATTGCAACAGCCAGACCGCTGGGTAACAAAGCCAAAATTAAAGTGTTAGCTTGCTGTTTGTAAGGCAACAAATGTTTTGCCAATTCTTTACCGGCGTTAGTTGGATCAATAAAAAGTGGGAAGGGCATGGTGCACCCCTGTAGGTCGGCTTCCCGAATTTCACCATCGGTGAAATTCGTAAGCCGACACTAACCCGCAAAAGAAAACTGATTTTTGATAATTATCAATTTCATGCCTCACGTTTTACAAAGCGTGATAAAACGCACCTCTATTTTGTATCGCATTTTACCGACCGCTTTCTGTACACGATAAATCTTAATACTCGACTAGGTAAGCATGTTCGCGTCGTGATCACTCGCATCACCCCAACTCAAATTTCATTCACAATAAAAATTCATTATCAAGATAGCCAACAAGCCAATGCTATTGTTAATTCCACTGTGGAAATTAGCGAAGGCATTTCGCTTATCGTGAAAGAAATTGACGATGGTACTGCCTTGCTGAAAATAGCAGCACCACCCAATGTTTGGGTACGCGATGCTTAATCACGTTTCTCAATGGTAAAACGTGAAAATAATCACATTTCTCCATGGAGAAATGTGATTATTTTCACGTTTCCATGATATAATAAGAAAGATTACTCGCAAAGGTGCAATTGTGATACTTCGGAATATCTATCAGGAATTAGTCCAGTGGAAACAAGCTAAGGTCCGTAAACCGCTTATTTTGCGGGGTGCGCGGCAGGTTGGCAAAACTCATTTATTAAAAACCTTTGCTGCGCAAGAATATGCCGAGCACGTGTATTTAAATTTTGAAACAGATCCCAAATTAGAAAGTTTATTTGCTGATGATTTAAGCCCCAGCACCATTATTAACAATATCAGTTTACATCTCGAGCGGGATTTCGATCTTAAAGATACTTTATTTATTTTTGATGAAATTCAAGAAGCACCCACCGCGCTAAACAGTTTGAAATATTTTGCTGAACAAGCGCCCGAGGTTGCGGTCGCCGCAGCGGGTTCTTTATTGGGTATTAAATTGCGCCATAGCAAAGGTTTTCCGGTTGGCAAAGTAGAATTTTTAGATCTCTACCCATTAAGCTTTACTGAATTTTTAACCGCAGTTGGCAAAACGAAGTTGAGTAGTTTATTAACCGAGCTGGCCGATTTAAATCCTTTACCAGAAGCTTTGCATGAAGAATGTTTAAGTTGGTTAAAAAAATATTTCTTTATCGGTGGCATGCCGGAAGCGGTTGCAACTTTTGTTGCGACAGAAAATTTCTCGCAAGTACGTAAAGTGCAGCAAGCTTTGTTAGATGCTTATCTGTTAGATTTTGCTAAACATGCACCGAAAGAACAGGTGGCCAGAATCAGCCAAATTTGGGAATCAATTCCTTTACAGTTGGCAAAAGAAAATAAAAAATTTATTTTCTCAGCCTTGAGTAAAAGTGCGCGCGGGCGTGAGTATGAAACAGCGATTCAATGGTTAAGTGATGCTGGGTTAATTTATCGATCCTATGCCATCAATAAACCGCAATTACCTTTGGCTGCTTATTGTAAGCAAAATATTTTCAAAATCTTTTTAATTGATGTGGGATTACTGGCCAGCATGAGCCGTTTACCTACTAAAGCGCTGACAATTGATGGCAATATTTTTGCCGAATTTTACGGTGCTTTTACGAAAAATTTTGTGGCTCAACAATTAGTGAATCAACATTATCCGCTATATTATTGGGCGAGCGAAGGCGCGGCAGAACTCGATTTTGTGTTGGAAGAAGAGGGCGACATTATTCCGCTGGAAGCAAAAGCTGGTGTTTCACGGCAGAAAAAAAGTTTGCTGTTGTATAAAGAAAAATATGCGCCTTCGTGTTTGTTGCGTAGTTCATTGCTAAATTTAAAACACGATGGTGCGATTACCAATCTACCGCTGTATTTAATGGATCAAGCTAAGCGATTATTGAAGAGATTCTAATTTCGAATCATAATTATTCTGTGATTGATTCTTTGCACTCATATCCGCTTTACGCAGTTGCAGCTTTATTCCCTGAGAATCACGCTGCGTTGGAAGCATTATGAGAAGAATAATATTAAAGCAAGCTTAAATCACGTAAAGAATTTATGTTACTTTAACTTAGTAAATAATCCGTTTAGTGTTGAGACATCTCCCTTTATGAGCTCGTGGGATAATAAATCAGTTAGTTCTTGAGGAATAGGGTTGGGTTGTTTGCGAAGTTCCAGTTCAGGATTTAATACTGCTCTACATGCAGGACAGTCTTTATGTGTTCCTTTTTCTTTCTGATACGGATCGAGGTTAGCGCTAAAGTGGTTTTGAATACAATTCCTACAAAAAGCATGCGCACCTTGGCAAGATAAAGTAATGAAGTCCGTCTTAATTTCCATACACAATGTGCAAATATATTTTTTAAGTATCTTTTTCGAACGGTATAGTCCCAGCTCTAACACAATCGGCGACGCTTTTTCTTTCCATGCTTGTTCAAGCTGGTGTTGGTGTGTAGCTAATGCCTGATTGTAAGCAACCTCTTGAGCCGCTAATTTTTCTTGACATGTAGCCAATTGGGTTCGCAGTTGATTTATTTCTTGTTGGCGAAGAGCATCAAATTTCTTCGCTTGCTCAATTTCAACAATCTTTTGGTTCCGTTTGCGTTCTTCAGCGTCGGTTAATTTGCTTTGCAAGGTTCGGATCTCGTCTTGGAGCGAAGCTATTCCTTGCTGATGCGTAGTATTTAAATCTCGCAATGTAGCCTCATTTTTTTTCCGCAGTCTTGCGTGCAATCCTTCCAAACGGCGGTTCGCCTCCGTTTCCAAATCACGAGCAGCTTGTTGCTGTTGTTGTTGCTGCTGCGTGGCTAAATGAGCCGCTATTTCACCTCCCGCAGGTCGTTTATCTACCTCTTCTAATAATGTTTGATGCAAGCGACAAGCATCGGCATAACAGCTTGGATCGAGGTTGTTTTGGCAGCGATATTCCAGCGCATAAAGTTCGTGCTGAAACCCTGTTGTTAAGTAAGTTCTTAACCGTAAATTAATCCCCGGAGGTAATTGATTTAGAAATCGTGCTTGAGAGGCTCTCAGTTCAGCTAATTTTTCCGGCAAATAACGTTTTAACACCCATCTGACAAAACCTGCCACTCCGAGGCTCACAATATAATTACAAAAAAGATTTAATGCGGCTTGAGCGATCGGTTGCCAAAGGCTGGAGCCGGTATACGCACCTATACCCATCCCGATCGCAATACCAGCCACAGTACTATTTCTGGCAGACAAACGAGATGTGGTTAGAGAAAGCGCGGTAGGAAGGGCAACCAGAGGGTGTAGGCCGCGGGTATATATTTCAGGAGCAATATTCCAAGCCAACATTGCCTTTTGAGAGATCCATTTCGCGTCTTCTGCTGAGTAACCCCGCGCCCGGGCAACATCGTGCACGAGTAACAAGACACCACAACTCACGGAACTTCCCAGCGCGCCTAGCAGTGTATTAGCCCAATCGATGCTGATCGAAGCATCAGATGCTTGTTGCGCTTGCGTTGTTTCATGCGATGACGCTGGCGGAATCGAAGCATCAGATGCTTGTTGCGCTTGCGTTGTTTCATGCGATGACGCTGGCGGAATTGAAGGATCGGGAAATGACGTTCCCGGAGGCGGCGGATTTGCAACGCTTATAGGAGGCACTTCATCCGGCGCAATAGGACACATGGGATGAGATATTTGTGCGGTTGGCCATGGGCAAGTGGGTTGAAGAACAGGGGCTGATGAAGCGAAAACCGGAGCTGGCGTTATTACAGGTACGGGCGACGATACTTGAGTCGGAGGGGACGAACGGGGTGCGGAGAGGGGCGGCTGCACCGGCGCCGGAGCAGATTTTCTTACATAATCAGCAGGTGGATTTTCAGTGATAGAAACTAAATCAGTTTGTACTAACTTTAATACTTGCGAGGGCTGGGGCAGTTTATATTTAGATCTGAACGCTTCTATCTCGTTACAACTGAATCTCGTATTTCTAATATTCCCGTAGAGATTTTGGTAGAGATTTTGTTCGTAAGCTTTGAGATCATGAGCGTAGGCATCGGGGGATGGAGGCGGAGGTTCGATAGTGATAAAATTGAATTCCCCTGCGAAACAAGTATTTGCAATGGATATCAGATTACATCGCTGGTCGTTGTTGTACAAAATAATTGCGCTGGAGTGATTGCTGAGAATGCCCAAGCCTTTGGCGAGTTGAAGAAGCGCCCTACCAGTCGCAGCGGGTGACAGAGCAACAACCTCTTGTTGTTTGCTGATCATCGGGGTAGCCCCGTTGTTAGTCTGGATAAAAAGTTGCCGCATCGAACTAGCCATTTTGTCTTGCAGTTCTGGATTGTCAGGTATCAGCTCAAATGGATCACTATAGGTGCGGTTGAGCATTTTTAAGCCGACTAATGCCCCCGCGGCACCGTATTTCATAAAAAAAGCGATTTGGCTTTGGAGCAATTTTGAAAAGCTTCGAGAAAAATTCCCTTGGGGGAAAACCCAATTGATTAAGTCAGGGTTAATGTCACTAAAACCCCGCTGTTGTGAATCAATAAGTGGCGTATCAGGATGAAGAGTAGTGGGGGGTAATAATAGCTTTGTTGCAATTGCATGCTGAGCCTTAGCATAATCCATCAAATCGATTGTATATCTGTTCGGAAAAGCCTGGTGTGCTATTATTATTTGAAAAAGATTATTAAGCGCCGACTTCGCATACGCAACAAGGCTCTCAGGGCGGGAAGGAATTTTGCACAGAGTGATATTAAACATATTGAGTTATTAGTTTTGAGAGATGAGCCTATGTCAGTAAGCGTATACTACTTTTTTTAAAAGGCAAGAGGGCGAGGTTAAACTTTTTTTTGAAGTCAAGTAAAAATTGATGGTCTATTTTTGATACGCCACGTGCCCGCGACAGAAAGTCATGACGACCTGATAATTTTCATCGAGCACGACTAAATCGGCATCTTTGCCGACAGCGATACTGCCTTTGCGATCGAAGATGTTGAGCATTTTGGCGGGGACGGTGGTGGCCATGTGGAGAGCATCGGCAAAAGAAATTTCAGCAAAACGCATCGTATTAATCACCGCGTCGCGCATCGTTAATACGCTGCCGGCGAGGGTGCCATCTCGTAAACGGGCTTCGCCATGTTTGACGATCACGGTTTGACCGCCCAATTCATATTCGCCATCCGGGCAAGCTTTGCCACACATAGCATCAGTTACTAAAGCTATTTTTTCACGGCCTTTTAATTGATAGATTAATTTCACAATAGCGGGATGCAAGTGCACGCCATCGACAATGATTTGTGGAATCACTGTTTCACTGAGTAACATTGCGGTGACGGCATTGGGGTGCCGGTGATGCAAGCCTTGCATGGCATTAAATAAATGGGTGGCCGTGGTGCAACCGGCATTGATAGCTGCAAGCGCTTGTTCATAATTCGCTTCGCTGTGACCGAACGAAGTTAAAACATTTTGCTCGCTTAAATAATGCGTGAGTTCAAGTCCATTATTTTGTTCAGTAGCCAGCGTCACTATTTTAATTAAATCACCCGATAAACTTTGCCAGTGTTTAAATAGTTCGATATTCGGTGCGATCACCGCATCGGGCCGTTGCGCACCGATATATTTCGGCGCTATAAACGGGCCTTCCAAATGAATGCCTAAAATCTCCGCGCCTTGATAATTACTTTCACAAAAGGTTTTTAAAGTGCGCATTACGGTTTGAATGCCGGCATCTAATTCTGTCATGGTGCAAGCAAGAAAACTCGTAGTGCCTTCGGCGGGTAAGTTTTCCGTGATAGTGCGATAAGCAGTTTCATTTGCATCCATCACATCGCGAGCTTTCACGCCGTGTAATTGTAAGTCGATGAAACCAGGGATGAGGTGGTAGGTGGGAGGAAAGTTGTGAGTTGTGAGTTGTGAGTTGTCAGAATCTGAGCGGGAATTGATGATAGTGATTTTCCCTTTCTCAAAACTTAAGTAACCGTTCTGAACAATTCCAGTTTCAGTATAAATTTGGGGGCCGGTGATGAGGGTAGGGGGCATAATGTTTTATAATGTAGGGGCCGCTTGTGAGCGGCCCGTTCCTACAAAATTAACTCCAATTTTTTAGCAATGTGATGCGCTGGAGATTATATCGATTTTGCTTAGCGAGGGTTAATTATTTTTTTTGCTACTTACTTTGATAAGTTTTGGAAAGTTTTTTAGCAAAAAAAAGGGGCGCGCCTATGCTCGTGACCCCCATGTTTATATAGCTTGTTTCAACAAGCGCACGTGTGCTGCCATGTCATATCAGCTTTAAGCTCTGTTTTTGCCACTGGCATTTCAATATTACCTGCAACAGTCATTAAGATTTGATCTAAGTTTATTTCGATTTTCATGGGGAGTCTCCACTTTTGTTAATGTTATGGTTTTACATTAAGCGCTCTAAGCAGCTTGCTAGATGTAAGGTATGGAAAAGTGTAGACCAATAATTGGAAAAAGAAATATTTTATTCGGTAATTGTAAAAAAAGGCTTGCACGTGCTGTCGTAACCTCCGCTCGTTCCTTAATATTGTTGAACCTAGAAAACGCAGTTGCATCGCGTTTTCTAGGTTGTCATCCCATTAAAAACAACCGTGCGAAGTGCAGTGCAAACCAGCAGCTGTAGGAGGAGGGAAAGCTCCTGTTGCTTCAATCGGCATTTCGATATCGCCTGCAATCGCTGTTAAAGTTTGATCTAAAGTCATTTCGATTTTCATTTTGGTTCTCCAATTTAAGTGTAATAGAAGCCGACAATACGTGTTAATTGGTTTTGTAGAATTTGTTACGAGGGTCCTAGCTTAGCGTTACAAAACAGGAATGGCCGCTAAACTAGGCGGATCACGCTGACGACGACAGTGACAGAAGAGATAACACATACAACAGCGTTGTTGCTGTTGGTAAACACGGAGGGATGTGTTGGGTGCTTGAGGTTATACATTAGTTTCACTATTCTTTTTGAGAATGGTTTGAATCTATCATGGAAAATTTTGAATTGCAAGAATTTTTCAAAATTAATTTTAGTTAGCAAAAGGAAGTTTTTGCAATCGCTTGGTAAAAATAAGAGTTACACCGCCATCGTAATCCCCTTTGCAAAATATCGCCTATACTTTTCTGACTATCAATCACTAGAGGTGCCGTAATACGGCTGAGAAGGCGCAAGCTTAACTCTTAGAACCTGAACAAGTTAATACTTGCGTAGGGAATGTGAGGCAACATGCAAACGCAACCAACGCGTAAGAAAATTTCTTACCTACTGGAAGGTGTAGGCTATTGCAGCCTGCTATCCGAAATCGCTTTTACGAAATATGTCATCGATACAACAAATGACTACCTTAGCTCGATTGTTCCGGCTACTCTCACAAACATCACTTATCCTATTGCCGTATCGATTGCTGTTGTTAACACGGGCCGTAATTTAGTTTTACTTGCGCCACGTGACGATGCGCAAAAATTAGTAGGCGGCAACACAGCGATGATTCAAGCGCTGCCTGCATCAGTAAAAGAGGCGCAATTTAATTTAAGCACTTGCTTCGGTAAAAGTTTGCGCTTTAGTTTTTCTCAAGCTTTACCCGGTGTATTGATGACGGTTAATTTTTTAGCTAACTCATTACCGGGCTTAATAGCCGGACAAGACCAGGCAAACGAAACCGGTGATAGCGCTTATATTTATGTGGGCGCGGCTTTCACTATTTGCAGTTTTGGTTTTTATATTTTACTTTCAGCGCGCGATGTACTCCAAGCCTTTGCTGAATTTGCACAAGGTAAAAATAAAATAGCCTTTAATATTGGTTCGCCATCGACCTTGGGTCCTACTTTGAAATTTGCTATTTCCATGACTTATCGCGCCAATGCATCGGCATTTTTAGTGACTCAGGCGAGTGATGTTGTGGGGGTGGGCCAAACTGGCAACATTACTTTGCAAGTTATTGCAGCTTTGTCATCGATTGTGGTTTCAATCGGGACGCGTTTAGGACCTGCTTTTCATAATCTAGCGTTGCTTAATGCCGTAGAACAAAATGATCGCAATAGATTATGGCAGAGTGTGTCGCATAAACAAAAATTAAATATTTGGATCCGAGCGATTCCAGCAGCTTTATTGCGCAGTATTACCGTGAGTAGTTTTTTCAGCAGTGTCGTTTTAGATCTCAGCGCTGGAAATGAATTGATGCTTTACGCTGGCATCAGCGGTAGCATCGTGATTGGGCTGCTTACTTTTGCCTATTCCTATCACACCAGTATTCAGACAGAACTTACTCAATTAGCACTGAGAACACAGCGTTTATTGCCAGGCAATGCGGATCAAGCGCTTGAATCTCAATATCTGATCCCACAAATAGCGCAGTGGTTAAGTTTATGCTTAAACACCGCTAACAGTGTGGCTTTGGCACTGCTGTCGGGGCAAGCGATATTAACTGTATTTGATGTCAGTAGTCGCAGCGCTGGTCTAGCTGGGCTTATTATTGGTACGGAAGCGGGGCGCAATAATGCTGAATATTATGAATCGAGAATGATCACCAATATAGAGTACCGCTTAACAAAAAGTGTATCCATTGTTTCGCCGCTTGTTTCACATATTGCACGCGGGGTAGGGCGATTATTGCGTGGCTCGGTCAGTTTAGCGAGGGGCTGCTATCAGGGTGCGCGGGCTTATTTGTGGCTGGAGGCTGAGATGAATGATGGTTAGTTTTAGCGCATAGCATTAGTTAAAAAGCTTCTTTCGTCTGTTCGAAATCAGTTTCTGTCAAGCGAATATTGACGCGCTTAATTTTTTTGCCGCTGGCTTTAAAAATTTTCACCGTTCTGGCAATTTCAGCTTTGACTTTGGGAATGCTTTTTAATTCTCCTTTTTCAAAGGCAATTAATACTTCGTGTTCAATTTGCGCTTCGTCAAGCAGCTTTTTTTTAGCAACCATTTTTAATGTACTCCGTATGGGTAATTTTTATTGGCTTTACGGGAAAAGTAAGCCAGTTTTTAAAACTGGATTCCCGCCTGCGCGGGAATGACGGTTAACTGCTCATTACAAACTTTCAATCCTCAATCCTCACCCCTCACTTCGTCACCGTCACTTTCTGCAAGTTTTGCGGTTGATCAGGGTTATAACCGCGTTGTTTAGCTAATTGTGCAACGTGCACATAAAATGCTTGAATCGCGACTAAAGGATCGCAAATCGGATGCAAACTGGCTGGCAAATCTAACTGCGCAGCTTGATACTTTTGCGGAATTAAATCCCGCGGTGCAGCCAATAAAATTTTGGCATTTAATTGTTGCATGCGATCGGCGACTTCCAATAAACCGGTAAACGAATTATCGTTTTGCCCATACAATAAAACTGGATACGACTCTTTAATTAACGCAAACGGACCATGCAGCACTTCGGCGCTGCTGAACGCTTCGGCCTGCAAACCACAGGTTTCTTTAAATTTAAGTGCAGACTCTTGGGCGATCGGAAAACTATAACCGCGGCCGATGACCAAGGTATTGATAGCATTTTGATAGTGTGCAAAAAATGCCGACCAATCACTGTCCAAACTTTCTGTCATAGCGGCGGGCAATTTTTCGAGCGCGGTGAGCAGCGCTTTATTTTCGGCGTAATGCGCCACCAATTGAATCAGCGCGCTTAAGCTGGTTAAATAACTTTTAGTTGCGGCAACGGCTTGTTCCGTGCCGGCATGCAGTGGCAACACATATTCGGCGCTGTGTGCCAGCGGTGAATCAGTATGATTAACCAGTGCCACGGTAATGGCGCCCGCTTTGCGACTTAAACGCATCATGTCGCAAATATCTTCACTGCGCCCGGATTGCGAAATGCCAATCACTAACGCATTTTGCAATTGCAAATAGCTATTGTATAAACTTGCAACGGATGGAGCGGCTGACGCAGTGACTAAGCCGAGTTGCGTTTCAAATAAATATTTGGCGAAAGTGGCGGCGTGATCGGAACTGCCGCGTGCAATGGTCATCACAAAAGCTGGCTTATTCGTTCGTAGGCGTTTCACCAGCGCGGCAATCGGAGCAACGTTATCTTGCAATTGCTCAGCAATTAACTGCGGCGTACTGCGAGCCTCCATTTCCATTTTAGTCATGATCAATTACCGTTTTCGGTTCAACGTGACGGCCTAATACCGCGCGTTGAATCATAAACAAAGCGCCTTGGGTGGCGTTATATTGACGTGGTACCAACAAAGCTTTTAGTTCATCGCACAGCCAGGGTTGCACAAAGGTGGTGACGCCACCAAACAAAGCATAGTGAATGCGCTCGTGGTGATCGCCGGCTTTTTTACGCAAGGCATGGAAAATGCGATCAACTTCAGCAGCCGATCGCTTAATGAGTGTGATGGCATGAGGATCTTTTTCGTCGACGTGTTTCACCACTAGCGGTACGAGAGTTGCGAATTCTGTCGCGCCGGCAGCATCGGTCCATTCAGCAAAATAATCCCAATCATTATTAAAATGCGCGTAAATTGCTTCCAGCAAAGGCGATTTTTCTTCGCGACCATCCAGCCATTGAGCGGTATAACGTGCTGCTTCTAAACCTAACCACGCGCCTGCGCCTTCATCGCCTTGCGGAAAGCCCCAACCACTGCATTGCATCACATCATGACCAATCAATTCAAAACCCACAATGCCGGTACCGATGATGATAATGCCACCATCTTTGCAATTGTGGGCACCTAAGCATGCGCAATAGCCATCTGAATTGAGAACTAATTTTTTAAACGGGTGTGGACGACGTAAAAAATCTTGTACTTTGGTTTTAATTTCGCAACCGGCAAGTCCCATGCCGGCATAGAGTGCGTAGCGATCACTTTTTAAATCAATTTGCGCTTGCCGGGCGGCTTCTTTTAAGGCGTTGTTAATCGATTCCCACGAGTGGTTGACAGAAATTCGAATGCTGGCCATGCCGCTCACCGCTTTGCCGAGTAATTCGCCGTCTTCAGTTTGAATTTGTAACCGGGATTTAGTGCCACCGCCGTCGACGCCGATAAATAATTTAGTTGCCATAGATTTTTATTTTCCTGATATAGTGTAAATTTGTAGGGGCGGGGCTTGACCCGCCCGTTTTTAAATGCGGTGAGTCGGGCGGGTCAAGCCCCGCCTCTACCGAGCGTCCTTCATATATTTTAACAAATGAGAGTAGGTTGTGGCTAGCAATTACTTTGCAATTTTAGTCGCTGCAGGCAATGGTAAACGCATGCAAGCGCAAATACCAAAGCAATATTTAAAATTATGCGGCAAAACCCTGCTAGAACACGCTATTGCACCCTTGCTGGCTGAGCCGTGTATAAGCAATGTTGTGGTGGTAACTGCGCAAGATGATGAGCATTGGCCGCGTTTAGAAATTGCCCAGCATCCGAAAATTATCGTAGCAGAAGGAGGCGAAGAGCGCATTGATTCCTGCTTAAATGGTTTGCGCGCCTTGCAAGGTATCGCGCGCGGTGATGATTGGATTTTAGATCACGATGCCGCGCGGCCGTGTTTGCAAGCAGCTGATTTAAAGCAATTGCTTGATAGTTTGCAAGATAATGCTGTTGGCGGTATTTTAGCTTATCCGGTGGTAGACACTTTGAAACGCGGTGACGATGAACAGATGATAGTTGGCACTGTCGATCGCAATAATTTGTGGCACGCCGCCACGCCGCAAATGTTTCGTTACGATTTATTATTCCGCGCTTTAGCGCGAGCTAAACGGCAGGCTGATCCTATCACCGATAACGCTTCAGCTATTGAATTATTAGGTTATCGCCCCCAAATTATAAATTGTTCGCGGCAAAATATTAAACTCACTTATCCTGATGATTTAAAATTAGCTGAGTTTTACCTAAATTTTGTCACCCGTCATCCCCGCGAAAGCGGGAATGACGACTGAGTTTTTAACTGAATGTGACAAAATTAAGTGAGTGCAATAAGTAGAGGAAACACAATGATCCGTATCGGACAAGGCTTTGATGTACATGCGTTTGCAGAAGATCGTAAATTAATTTTAGCCGGTGTTGAAATTCCCCATAAAAAAGGTTTGCTCGGCCATTCCGATGCTGATGTAGTTTTGCATGCCGTCTGCGATGCATTGTTAGGCGCATTAGCTTTAGGCGATATTGGCAAACATTTTCCCGATACCGATCCGCACTATAAAAACGCCGATAGCCGGCATTTGTTACGCGCGGTGTATAAAGTAGTCACAGAAAAAGCTTATTGTTTAGGTAACCTCGATATTACTATCATTGCGCAAGCGCCTAAATTAGCGCCGTATATTTTAGCGATGCGACAAAACTTAAGTGCGGATTTATCAACTATACTTGACAACATCAGTGTCAAAGCGAAAACCACCGAGCGTTTAGGGTTTACCGGGCGCGAAGAAGGCATTGCTGCAGAGGCGGTGGTTTTATTGGAAAAGAGAGGAGAGAGTGTGTGAGTCAAATAATAAAAGAAAAAAAAACTAAATCGAATAGTCGCAAATTAACCGTTTTAATCAGTAATGACGATGGCGTCTACGCTCCTGGTATTATTGCCTTAGCGAAAGCCATGGAAAAAATCGCGCATATTAAAGTGGTAGCACCCGATCGTAATCGCAGTGGCGCAAGTCACTCTTTAACTTTGAATCGGCCTTTGCATGTGCAAGCACTCGAAAATGATTTTATGAGCGTCGATGGCACACCGACCGATTGTGTGCATTTGGCGATCACCGGTATGATGGAAAAATTGCCCGATATCGTCATTTCTGGCGTGAATAATGGTGCTAACTTAGGCGACGATGTATTGTACTCAGGGACGGTCGCTGCCGCGATGGAAGGGCGCTTTTTAGGCTTTCCGGCGATTGCAATTTCTTTAGTTAGTGCAGATGGCGAAGAGTGCAAAAATTACAAAACGGCGGCGATTATTGCACGTAATATTGTTGAGCGTTTACAAGTCGATCCGCTGCCACCAGCGACGATTTTAAATGTCAATGTGCCGGATGTGCATTTTAAAGAAATCAAAGGCTACGAAATTACCCGCTTAGGCACGCGTCATTGCGCTGAACCCATTATTCCGGATACCGATCCGCGCGGCGCCAAAATTTATTGGGTCGGGCCGGCCGGTTTAGTGGATGATGCGGGGCCCGGCACCGATTTTCATGCGATTAATAATCTCAAAGTTTCGATTACACCTTTGCACGCGGATTTAACCAATTACGAATCGTTTGAGCGGGCAGCGAAGTGGGTTAAGGAGTTGGAGATTTAAGAGTTTCTTGTCATCCCCGCGTAGTATTGGTCGGTTTGTAGGGGCGGGGCTTGACCCGCCCGCATTAGACTTATGTCGGCTTGTTCACTTGGCCTTCGCCAAGCTCTCGTAAACCGACCTACCTTCGCTTGATGCGAAGCTCGGGAAGCCGTCCTACATCGGAAAAAAATTGCATGTCAGTTCGTCTCATTAGTCTTATTTTTCTTATCTTAATTTTCTCCCTCACCGCTTGTACCAACAACAGTGATACCAACGTCCCGATCATCGACGTCAAAGCCGAACACGCTAAAGCGCAAGGCTATTACACGGTGCAACCCGGTGAAACTTTATATTTTATTGCCTGGCGTTTGAATCTCGATTATCACGATTTAGCGGCTTACAATAATTTATCTAAACCGTATCACTTATATGTTGGTGAGCGTTTGCGCTTAAGTGGCAAAAAAATTCCGCCTGCAAAAATTCCTCCTTTCAAAGTGGTAAAAGCCTGGCAATGGCCCGTCAATGGCAAGCTTTGGCATAATTTCTCGCCCAGCACTAACGGTATTGATATTCTTGCACCGCGCGGTACACCGGTGCGCGCAGCGGCGGCGGGTGAGGTGGTTTATAGTGGCAACGGCATTCGTGGCTATGGCAATTTAATTATCATTGAACATAACGCCGAATATATGACAGCCTATGCGCACAGCGATAATGTGTATGTGCAAGAGGGTGCTCAGGTATATGCTGGGCAAATCATTGCCACGGTTGGCAGCACCGGTGCTAATCAGGTTTTCTTACATTTTGAATTGCGTAAACGAGGCCACGCAGTTAATCCATTGAAATATTTGTCTTAATGGGGGATAATGCGCCATCCAATCTTTAAGACGGGTTTTACTTATGAGCAAAAAATCAGCGCCTCACGACGACATTAGTGTAGAGGAAGACATAGAAGTCGAACAAAACGTTGAATTAGATTTTGAACAACAAAATGATGAAACAGAAGCAGAAGGATTATTGGGATCTGTTGAGCTCAATGTAGCAAATGAAGAAAGTGAACCTGGCGAAACCGAATTAGAAGAATTAAACGAGGTTGCTGCGACAGCAGAAGCGCCCAGCCACGTTTTTACCGCAGGTACCCATCGTTCCTACGAACCAACCTTGATGTATCTCAATGAGATTGGTTTTTCCCCCTTATTAACTGCTGAAGAAGAAATTAAATATGGTCGCTTAGCTTTGCAAGGCGATGCGGCTGCGCGTGAACGCATGATTGTGAGTAACTTGCGTTTGGTGGTGAAGGTATCACGGCGTTATATCAATCGCGGCATTGCGTTCTTAGATTTAATCGAAGAGGGTAACTTAGGTTTAATTCGCGCGGTAGAAAAATTTGATCCCGAACGCGGTTTTCGTTTTTCAACCTATGCCACCTGGTGGATCCGTCAAACCATTGAACGCGCGATCATGAATCAATCGCGGGCCGTGCGTTTACCCGTCCATATTGTTAAAGAATTAAATGTGTATTTGCGTGCGGCGCGTGAGCTGATGCAAAAAAGCCATGGCGTACAACCGACGGCGGAACAAATTGCCGAACATGTTGACAAGCCGGTTGAAGATGTAAAACGCTTGCTGAAATTAAATGAAAAAACCACTTCGATGGATGCAACGTATGGTCCGGATTCAGAACGCACTTTACTCGAAACGATTGCTGATGAAAATAATGTCGATCCCTTGCAAAAGCAACAGGATGAAGATTTAAGTCAACACATTGAAAAATGGTTGTCGCAATTGCAGGATAAACAACGCGATATTATCGCGCGTCGCTTTGGTTTATTAGGCTTTGAACGCATGACCCTGGAAGAAGTCGGTATCGATGTCGGCCTGACTCGTGAGCGGGTGCGGCAAATTCAAGTCGAAGGTTTAAAACGCATGCGCGAATTGATGGAAGATGAGGGTTTGTCGAAGGATATGTTGTTTGATTTGGAGTAATTGTAAGCAGCCCCTAATTTTTAACCGGAAACACCAAACGACCATTCACACACTGCTGATAATTATGTAAATATTTTTGCGTATAACCATTTTCTGCGGCAATTTTTAATAATTTCTTATATTGTTTGTGACTAATTTGCGGTTCACGGGCATAAATCCAATAATAACGGTGATCCGGTGTGCCGGTAATCCCTGTTTGATAATCCTTATCAAGATAAACAATCCAATAATCAAATTGTAACGGCCAAAGATAGTCGATTTTAAACTGACTATGATTCGTACCAGGAACCGGATAAGCAGTCATGGTGCGGGAATCTATTGGGCCGGTTGCTGAATTTTCCCGACAAGTAATTTTACCCAGTGTATAATTCGGATAATCGGTAAAACTGAGTTGGTAGCAATAGCAGTTTTTATCATTAAATAAAGGTGTAGAAGCGATTTCATACCAAATGCCTTTGTAGCGTGTAGTGTCGACGGAAGGCATTGAGTGCACCGGCGGAGTATAAGCAGGTGGTGTTTTATGGCAAGCATTCAACAGCAGCGTGCATGCTATTACAATAATAACGGTCCGTGTAATGAATGCCATGAAGATGTCCTTACAATGAGTAAATGGAAGTCTAGCAAGTTTTGATAATATTTCAAAGAGGTGAATTATGCAGTTTCGGATGGCAACAATTTTAGGCCTGGTCGGCTTAATACCTTTTTTAGTTTTTACTGTGTTCTTATTTTTATATCCACATCAACTTGTCGTGTTGGGTGGATTTGAAGATTATATCGTCATTGTCTTGTCATTTTTAGGCGGTTTACAGTGGGGTTTATTGGCAGCTGCGCGTTCCTCTAGTCAAGCCGAATCACTTAATAGCTATTGGATTTTAGGGGGTTGTCCACCGATTGTGGGGTGGATTGTTTTATATTGGCCGCCTTACTGGTTTGGTTTTGGTATTTTAGCGCTGGCTTATATTGCACAATATTTTATTGATGTGCGATTAGTAAAATTAAATATTTTCCCCTATTGGTTGTTGCAATTACGGCGTTTGTTAACTACTTTAGCAGTCTTATGTTTAATTGTTGTGTTGGTACGCTTGTGGTTAGTGGCGCATTCACTCGCTGCAATGCCTTAAGACGAGGCTGCCGATGTCATGCTACGTTCCACCCGTGCCAATTTAATTTTATTATTGATCACCGCGATTTGGGGGATGACCTTCCCCCTGGTGCAAATGGCGGTGCAAATAGTCTCGCCGGCTTTTTTGGTATTAATTCGTTTTGCCTTGGCGGCAATCCTTTTTATTCCTTTCATCATTTACTGTAAATGGCGCGATTATCGCTTAATATTCTGGGCGGGTTTATTTATTGGAATTTTCAGTGGTGCTTCTTATTTATTTCAAGCGATTGGTTTATTAACGATTCCCGCTTCGCGTTCCGCCTTTATCACCAGCCTTGCTGTCGTATTAGTCCCATTATTTATGCCTTTTTTCAAGTTAGGCCATCCACGCATGTTAGATTATGTGGCAGCGGTATTATGTTTGGTGGGTATTTATATTTTAAGTGGTGCAAGTTTCCATACTTTATCGCGCGGCGATGCCTGGACTTTTTTGGGTGCAGTCACCTATTCTCTAGCTTTGCTGGGTATTCAAGTTTATTCGGCAAAATATCCAACGCAAGTGAAGCTACTCGCCTTTTATCAGATTTTATTTACCATACCGCTTGCTGCAGCGTGGCTGCCGCCACTGGCCTGGTCAGCGCTGTTACACACCAAAGTATGGATACCCATTTTATATTGCACAGTGTTAGCAACTTGTGTCGTTTTTTACTTACAGATGCGGTATCAAAAAGATACCACCCCTACCAAAGCAGTATTGATTTTCACTTTAGAACCGGTGTTTGCCACTTTTTTTGCGTATTTGTTGCAACATGAAGTAGTGACGCGTGATATTTTTATGGGTGGTGCAATCATCATCATTAGTACTATACTAACCGATGTTGATGTGTACCTAAAAACCAGGCGCGGTAAAAAAAATGTTTAGTATCTTAACTTACAACATTCACAAGGGTTTTTCACATTTCTTTCCGCATTTTCGTTTGCATAAAATGCGGCAGGCGTTGTTAACTCAGAATCCGGAAATTATTTTGTTGCAAGAAGTATGTGGCAAACACACTTACTATGAACAGTTGATAAAAAAATGGCCCGAGAAATCTCAAGTAGAGTATTTGGGTGATAATGTGCACTGGCCGCAGCGTATTTATACTGAAAATGCAGTGTATAAACATGGACATCATGGTAATGGTTTGATGACGCGCTTTAAAATTTTGGAATGGGAAAATATTAATGTGGCGCTGAATAAATTTTCTTCCCGCAGTTTGTTGCATGCCAAATTGCAAGTAGAAGAAAAACATATTTTGCACGTGATTTGTGTACATTTGGGCTTGTTTGAATCAGAGCGAAAAAAACAATTGCAAACTTTAAGCGATCGTATTAAATCACATGTGCCTGCGGCTGAAGCATTAATCATCGGTGGGGATTTTAATGATTGGCGGCAGCAAGCTACGCAGCATCTGGGCGAGAGCCTTGGCTTGCAAGACGCGTTTCTTCAAACTGCGCAAAAGCAACCTAAAACCTTCCCGGCTTTTTATCCCATGTTATCGGTGGATCGGATTTATTATCGGGGCCTAAAATTACTCGAATGCCAATGTTTGAGCGGCAAACCCTGGCGTAATTTATCCGATCATTTGCCCTTGCAGGCAAGTTTTACATTTGTGGATGAAACTAAATTTACCCCAAGCTCCCTATAATCGGTTCAGCAATTCCCGCTAAAAGCGGGAATTTGCTTCCTTTTTTTGATTTTAGCAAAAAATAAATTTTTGCTAAAATTTAAGGGGGAGAATCGCGGTTCTCCTCCCCCTTACAAATTCGCCGGGAGCGAATTTCGGGTCGCGCTTTAGCGCGCCGCGTAGCGGTGAAAACCAGGGATGGTTTTCAACAAAAATCCCCCATCGCGTAAAGAAGATAGCGGGAACCGCTATAATCGGTTATAATACCCTCCCGTCCGATGTACCAATAAATTCTTAATTTTTATTCTCAACTATGACACGTTTCATTTTCACAACTGGTGGCGTTGTTTCCTCATTGGGGAAAGGCATTGCTTCCGCTTCGCTCGCGGCGATTCTCGAATCGCGCGGGATTAAAGTTACTCTCTTAAAATTAGATCCGTACATCAATGTTGATCCTGGTACCATGAGTCCGTTTCAACACGGAGAAGTATTTGTCACCGAAGATGGTGCGGAAACCGATCTCGACTTAGGCCATTACGAACGTTTTATCCGCACCAAAATGGGTAAACTCAATAATTTTACGACCGGTAAAATTTATTTAAATGTGATCAAGAAAGAACGTCGCGGTGATTATTTAGGGAGTACCGTACAAGTCATTCCACATATTACCGACGAAATTAAAGCCTCTATTATTGCCGGGGCAGGCGATGCGGAAATTGCCATTGTCGAAGTCGGTGGCACCGTCGGTGATATTGAATCGCTGCCGTTTTTAGAAGCGATTCGTCAATTGCGCATGCAACTAGGTAGCGAAAACACTTTATTTATCCATTTAACTTTAGTGCCGTATTTACCGACGGCCGGCGAAGTAAAAACTAAACCCACTCAGCATTCAGTGAAAGAATTACGTACCATCGGGATTCAACCTGATGTATTGATTTGTCGTTCTGAAAAACCGATTCCCATCGCAGAGCGCAAAAAAATTGCGTTGTTCACTAACGTAGAAGAAAAGGGTGTGATTTCTTTGCACGACGCCGATTCCATTTATAAAATTCCATTTTTATTGCACGAACAAGATGTTGATACATTGATTTTACGTAAATTACATATGGAAGCAAAACCCGCTAATTTATCGGAATGGCAAAAAGTATTGGATTTACAAGCCAGCCCTAAACATATTGTGAACATTGGCATGGTGGGTAAATACATGGAGCTGGCTGATTCATATAAATCTTTGTCGGAAGCTTTATTGCATGCTGGTTTCCATACCCATACAAAAGTGGTGATTCATTATCTTGATGCAGAAGATGTTGCGGAACAGGGCGCGGAAAAATTATTGAAAACGATGGATGCAATTTTAGTGCCCGGCGGATTTGGTAAACGCGGCATTGAAGGCAAAATTAAAGCCGTACAATATGCGCGCGAAAATAAGGTTCCTTATTTAGGTATTTGTTTAGGCATGCAAGTGGCACTGGTGGAATATGCGCGTCACGTAGCGAATATGCCAGATGCCAATAGCACCGAATTTAATAAACAAACGCCGTATCCGGTCGTCGCGTTAATCGATGAATGGTTAGATAAAGACGGCACTTTGCAACGCCGTGATGAACAATCTGATATTGGCGGTACCATGCGTTTAGGTGCGCAGCATTGCCATTTAGTGTCGGGCAGTCATGTGCGGGAAATTTATGGTAAAGATGTGATCACTGAACGCCATCGCCATCGTTATGAAGTCAATGAACAATTTTTACCGCAATTAACACAAGCAGGTTTAGTGGTTGCGGGTCGTTCAGTGGATGGACATTTAGTCGAAATGATTGAGCTACCGGAACATCCCTGGTTTGTGGCTTGTCAATTTCACCCGGAATTCACTTCGACGCCGCGCGATGGGCATCCGTTGTTTATGAGCTTTATTCGTGCCGCATTGAAAAGAAGTTGTGGGTTGTCAGTTATCAGTTGTGAGAATGAAAAAATTAAAACAATTTGAGAGTAGATATCATGAGCAAAACTAATAGTTTAAAGCACTCACAACTCACAACCCACAACTCACAACTGAGTATATGTGGTTTCGACGTGGGTATCACTAAACCCTTATTCCTAATCGCTGGCCCGTGCGTGATTGAAAGCGAGCAACTTGCGCTTGATACAGCCGGGTTCTTAAAAGAACTGACACAGAAATTAGGTATCAATTTTATTTACAAATCGTCTTTCGATAAAGCCAACCGCTCATCCAGTGACAGCTTTCGCGGTTTGGGTATTGAGGAAGGTTTGCGTATTCTAGCGCTAGTTAAAAAACAAATTGGTGTGCCAGTATTAACTGACGTACACGAAGATACACCGATGAGTGAAGTTGCGAGCGTGGTCGATGTATTACAAACGCCAGCTTTTTTATGTCGCCAGACTAATTTTATTACCAAAGTATGTGAGCAAAATATCCCCGTCAATATTAAAAAGGGTCAATTTTTGTCGCCTTGGGATATGCAGCAAGTAGTGAAAAAGGCTAAGAAAACTGGCAATCAGCACATTATGGTTTGTGAGCGCGGCGCTTCATTTGGTTACAATAATTTAGTTTCTGATATGCGTTCACTCTCGGTGATGCGCGAAACTGATTGCCCGGTTGTTTATGATGCAACGCATTCAGTGCAATTGCCGGGCGGACAGGGCACTTCTTCCGGTGGCCAACGTGAGTTTGTGCCAGTGCTGGCGCGGGCAGCGGTTGCTGCAGGTGTAGCCGGAGTGTTTATGGAAACGCATCCTGATCCTGCCAAAGCATTAAGCGATGGTCCTAATGCTTGGCCATTGCATTTGATGAAAGAATTATTAGAAACTTTAATCGCGATTGATACCACGGTGAAAAGTAAACCGTGGGTAGAAGAGAGGATTGAGGAATGAGGAGCGAGGATTGAGGGAAAAACAAGGATTGAGGAAAAACTAAAACAGGATTTTGTCGTCATTCCCGCGAAGGCGGGAATCCAGACTTATTTCAATAAAAACCTTGGATTCCCAGCTGCGCTGCGCTTGCTGAGAATGACAAACCGAATCCTCAATCCTAATTCCTAAACTGAATTATAATTTGGAGTAAAAATGTCTGTAACTATTAAACACATCCACGCCCTAGAAATTCTCGATTCCCGCGGCAACCCAACCGTGGAAGCCGAAGTAACTTTAAGTGATGGTACCACTGCGCGCGCCTGTTCACCATCAGGTGCATCAACTGGTTCACGTGAAGCTTTAGAATTACGTGATGGCGATAGCAAACGCTATGCCGGCAAAGGTGTGCTGACTGCCGTGCACAATATCAATAAAATCATTGCGCCCAGTTTGCAGGGTCACGATCCGTTTGCACAAGCCGAAATTGATTCACACATGATTAACTTAGATGGCACCGAAAACAAAAGTAAATTGGGTGCCAATGCTATTTTGGCCGTGTCCTTAGCTGTTGCGAAAGCGGCAGCAATAGCAAAAGGCGAAGCGCTGTATCACTATTTAGGCAAAGGGGAAGGGCATACATTACCGGTGCCAATGATGAATATTATCAATGGCGGTGCGCATGCTGATAATAACGTCGATATGCAGGAATTTATGATTATTCCGGTTGGGGCTTCTAACTTCAGTGAGGCTTTACGTTATGGAGCAGAAATTTTTCATACTTTGAAGAAAATTTTGGCCAAGAAAAAATACAACACGGCAGTAGGGGATGAAGGTGGCTTTGCACCCGATTTACCTTCTAACGTCGCCGCAGTTGAAATTATTTTGGAGGCTATTCATGCAGCGGGTTTTCATGCTGGTAAAGATATTTATTTAGGCCTTGATTTAGCCAGCAGCGAATTTTATAAAGACGGCAAATATGTTTTAGAGTCCGAGCATAAAACTTTAAGCTCGGATGATTTTACGGATTACTTAAGCGCGTGGGTAAAACAATATCCGATTATTTCTATTGAAGATGGTATGGCAGAAAATGATTGGCAAGGTTGGAAAACACTCACTGAAAAATTAGGCAACAAAGTGCAATTGGTGGGTGATGATTTATTTGTCACCAATACTAAAATTTTGCAACAAGGGATCGATAAAAATATTGCCAATGCTATCTTAATTAAACTCAATCAAATTGGTACATTGACAGAAACTTTAGCCGCCATTAATATGGCAAAAGAAGCTGATTATCGCAATATAATTTCGCATCGTTCGGGTGAAACGGAAGATGTCACGATTGCCGATTTAGCGGTTGCTACTAATGCCGGGCAAATTAAAACTGGTTCTTTATGTCGTACCGATCGGATTGCGAAGTACAATCAATTATTACGGATTGAGCAGGCTTTGGGTAACCGTGCGGTTTATGCGGGAAGGAAGGCATTTAAGCATCTTTGATGTATGCGTCATTCCCGCGAAAGCGGGAATCCAGGCATAATCATGAGAAGCTTGGTTCCCGGATATCCCGCACTTAAATTTGTATAAGATAAAGCAGGAACATTCAGTTAACGAAATTTCTTCTTATCAATAGATTTAAGTGCGGGATTCCGGGATGACAAAAAAGAACCTTATGAAAATTTTGCTAGGTATATTTATTATTTTATTGGTGCTATTGCAGTACCAACTATGGCTCGGTGATGGTAGTTATTTTCACGCTTGGCGTTTAAGAGAGCAATTAATAAAAGAACAAAAAACCAGCCAAACCATGACTGAGCGCAACCAAGTATTAAACGCGCAAGTGCAAGATTTAAAACAAGGCCATGTTGCTATAGAAGAATTAGCTCGTAACGAGTTAGGTATGGTTAAAAAAGGTGAAACATTTTATCAAGTGGTGACTCCCGCTAATACGGACCAACCACCTGCAAGTAAGTAGAGGCACAAAGTGGCAGACAAAGAACGCATTTATCGCATCAGTTTTATTAATAAAGGCGAAGCTTATGAAATTTATGCTAAAGGCATCGCGCATGGCGATTTGTTTGGCTTTTTAGAAATTGAAGACATCATTTGGGGTAACAACACCAGCATGGTGATTGATCCTTCGGAAGAACGTCTGCGCAATGAATTTAAAGGCGTTACCTGCACCTTTATTCCGATGCATGCGGTTAACCGCATTGATGAAGTTGAAAAAACCGGCGTAGCTAAAATTACTTCTATTAAAGGCTCTAACATCACGCCTTTTCCTACCCCGATTTATACGCCTACTAATAATACTGATAGCGCGAGTT
The DNA here is from genome assembly GCA_013285995.1 of Gammaproteobacteria bacterium. Taxonomy (GTDB): domain Bacteria; phylum Pseudomonadota; class Gammaproteobacteria; order JABDGN01; family JABDGN01; genus JABDGN01. The sequence continues at coordinate 3,621 of JABDGN010000007.1, read as the reverse complement.
AAAATGCCAGGCGCCTTATTAGTCGATATTGCCGGGCTGGAATTAACTGCTGAAGATCGTGAAATTTTATTGCATCCTTTAGTATGTGGGTTAGTATTGTTCAGCCGCAATTATGTTTCCAAAACCCAACTCACCGATTTAACGCAGCAAATTCATGCACTGCGTTCGGAATTAATTATTACTGTTGATCAAGAAGGCGGACGTGTGCAACGCTTCCGTGAAGAATTTACCAAATTTCCACCGGCAGCAGAATGGGGAAAATTGTATGATGAAAATCCTGCGGAAGCTTTATTGCAGGTTAAGCAAACTGCCGGATTACTAGCGCGAGAATTACAAACGGTCGGTGTGGATTTAAGTTTTGCACCCGTATTAGATTTGCAAAATTTACAAAGCCGCGTCATCGGGGATCGCGCATTTCATGCCGATCCTCACATTGTTACTTTATTAGGTGAGCAATTTATTGCTGGTTTTCATGCAGCAGGTATGGCGGCGGTAGGGAAACATTTTCCGGGTCATGGTACCGTGCTGGCGGATTCGCACTGCGAAGAACCGATTGACCCACGCAAATTTTCTGAACTCATGGCCACTGATTTAATTCCTTTTGTTCGCCTCGCTAAAAAATTACAAGGTATAATGCCAGCGCATGTAATTTATTCAGCGCTTGATCCACAACCCGCCGGTTTTTCTCCATATTGGTTGAAAAAAATTTTGCGCGAGCAATTAAAATTTACCGGCATTATTTTTAGTGATGATTTAACTATGCAAGCGGCCGCTAAAATCGGCGATTATCCAGCACGATTTAACGCCGCGATAGAAGCGGGTTGCGATATTGGTTTAGTATGCAATAATCGTGCCGGTGCGATTGCGGTGTTAGATCAGGTAAAAAATTACGCGCCCGATTGGCAGAAGATTGAAACTCTAAAACCGAGGAAAAAATAAATGAGCTTACCCAAACACATCCGCGAAGTTTTCGCCAAAGCCAAATGCCTATGTTCGCAGCAAGAAGTAGAAGCTGCGCTCGATCGTCTGGCGCAAGAAATTCATGCTAAATTACAAGACGAAAACCCGTTGATTTTAGGCGTTATGGTCGGTTCCATTATTCCACTCGGGCATTTATTAACGCGTTTAGATTTTCCTTTGGAACTAGATTACGTACACGCTACGCGTTACAACAGTGGTGTGCGTGGCGGTGAAATTAAATGGAAGGCCACACCTCGCACACCTTTAAAAGGTCGTACAGTATTAATTGTCGATGATATTTTAGATGCGGGTGTGACACTCAGCGCGATTGTTGAATATTGTGAGCAACAAGGCGCCAAAGCTATTTATACCGCTGTTTTAGTAGATAAAGCCGAAGCCCGCTTACCCGGTGGTCTGGCCAAAGCAGATTTTTCCGGCCTCAATATCCCCAATTATTATGTGTTTGGCTATGGCCTCGATTACAAAGAATATTTACGTAACGCTCCTGGAATTTATGCGGTTGCCGATGAGCATTTAGCTTAAATTGTGATGAGTTAAGGCATAGCTTTTACAGCGCTTTTATTGTACAATATGAGTATCTTTTTAAAGGACTTTCCTCCATGTCTGATACGTTATTAGATCCCGCCATTAAGAAAAAGGGCTTAGATAAGCTTGCTCGCATTCCCATCAAAATTGCTCCCACCGAAACCTTGGTACGCAAGCCTGAATGGATCCGCATTCGCTTAGATAACACGCCTAAAGTCGCTGAGCTGAAGCAAAAATTGCGTGCTAATAAATTAGTGACTGTATGTGAAGAAGCCTCTTGCCCTAATTTAAATGAATGTTTTAGCCACGGTACTGCAACCTTTATGATCATGGGCGACAAATGCACGCGGCGTTGTACTTTCTGCGATGTCGGGCATGGTCGGCCGGATCCTTTAGATCCCCAAGAGCCTCTTAATTTAGCTAAAACTATTGCCGATATGGCTTTAAAATATGTGGTGATCACCTCAGTGGATCGGGATGATTTGCGTGATGGTGGTGCCTCGCATTTTGCCGCTTGCATTCGTGCTGCGCGTGAACACAGTCCCACCCTTAAGATTGAAGTGTTGGTGCCGGATTTTCGTGGTCGCATGGATAAAGCGCTCGATGCCATAGCCGCTGGTTTACCGGATGTTTTCAATCACAACATTGAAACCGCGCCACGTTTATATAAAGCGGTGCGACCGGGTTCCGATTACATTGGTTCGCTGGAATTATTACGAAATTTTAAACAGCGTTTTCCCGGCATTCCGACCAAGTCTGGCATGATGTTAGGCCTGGGTGAAACGACTGCAGAAGTCGAACAAGTGATGGCCGATTTACGTCGCTATGGCGTAGACATTCTAACCTTGGGTCAGTATTTGCAACCGAGTAAATTTCATTCGCCCGTTGATCGCTATGTGCATCCGGATGAATTTGCACGCTTGGCTGAACTTGCCAAGCAACTGGGTTTCCAAAATGTTGCCAGTGGGCCGCTCGTCCGTTCTTCTTATCACGCCGACAAACAAGCAGCCGGAGAAATAGTTAACTAACTACTTTTCATGCTTAATCTCCTCTTACAATTAGTCCATTGGTTGCAGGCACATCCCGAGTGGGCTGGCGCTATTACCTTTCTGATTACCTTTGTTGAATCCATCGCGATTGTGGGTCTTTTTATTCCAGGTTCGGTAGGATTGAGCATGATAGGTGGTTTAGTGGGCGCTGGTATTTTGCCGCCTGGACTTATTTTTGTCTGCGCAATTTTAGGCGCGATCATGGGTGATGCTTTAAGTTATTTATTAGGTTATTTTTACCACGACCGAGTACGCCAGATTTGGCCTTTCTCTAAATTTCCTGCCATGCTCGACAAGGGCGAACAATTTTTTGCTAAACGCGGCGGTATGAGTGTATTTTTAGGCCGTTTTTTAGGCCCGTTGCGACCGACGATTCCAATGATCGCGGGCATGATGAATTTAAAACCGCATCGCTTTTTTTTCGCTAATATTCTCTCCGCGTTAATTTGGGCACCCGGTTACATGGTGCCGGGTATCCTCGTTGGTGCTGGAGCCGGACATATTTTTCCGCACCACGCGGGGCGAGTGATTGTTGAGTTTACGGTTGCTGTGTTGCTGTTATGGTTATGCTATTGGTTAGTGCGACGCCAAATTCTTAGCTATATCGCACATGTCAATCAACAACTTCACAAAGGATGGCAAAATATGCAAGACTCATTATTAAAATTTTTACTGCGTGATACCGATCGACCTCAGAGTAACCGCCAAATTTGGTTAGCGGTAGGCGTATTGTGCAGTTTAATTGGCTTTTTGATTTTATTTGCAGTGGTTGCCAGTGGGGTAAATCTAGAAGTTTTTAATATGCCCTTGCATAAAGATTTGCTGGCTATTCGCAACCCGGGTTTAGATTACCTCATGTTGTTCATCACCCAGTTGGGTGAGAAAAAAATCATGTTACCCTTGGGTGTGTTAGTGTTTATTTATTTAGCCTGGCGTAAACATTGGCGGCTGGCAGTACATGGATTGGCATTATTGATTTTGACGGTTATTTTATTATCAGTCTTTAAACATCTTGGGCACTCACCACGCCCCAGCGATTTAATTAGTCCGCCTACTGATTACTCTT
>JABDGN010000006.1 GCA_013285995.1 Gammaproteobacteria bacterium | reverse complement strand
GGGAATGACGAACATTAGCCAGCCCCCATTATGGTGATGGCAACAAAATCGGCGATACGCATTTACGCCGCGCTGCGCGTTGGGCCGTGACCTTGTTGAATTTGGTAGAGAGATGTGGCTGAACCATAAATTAATTTATTTTAACATTTTAAATAAAAAATAATTTATACTATCGCCATCATTTTTGAGTGCTGCTTAAATGGATATCCAACACATTGAATCCTTAATAAAACACGGCGAAACCGACTGTGTGGAATTTAAAAAATCCACCATGCAATTGCATGCTGCGCTGGAAACGCTGTGTGCTTTTCTAAATGGTAAAGGCGGAACAGTTTTATTAGGGGTGTCTAACGATGGTAAATTAATCGGCCAGGATGTCAGCGATCATACTCAGCAAGAAATTGCCAATGGGCTAAATAAACTAGAACCATCTGCTATTGTTAATGTCCATTACATCATACTTGAAAATAATAAATCGCTTATCGTCATGCACGTAGATAAAAGTGAACAAGCACCTTATACATATGATGGCCGAGCTTTCTATCGTAATCAATCGACAACAATGCTGATGTTACGGGATCGTTATCATGAATTACTGGTTCAACGTGGACAAATTCGCTCATGGGAAACGTTGGTTACACATGATTACACAATAGATGATCTAGACCATGAAGAAATTCGTCGTGCTGTTGCAGAAGGAATACGAGCAAAAAGAGTTTCTATCACGGCACAACATGAAAACCTTGAAGATATTTTGAAAAGTTGGAATTTACTAAAAAAGGGCAAGCTGAATAATGCTGCCGTTGTTTTGTTTGCTAAAAATACGATGCCTTATTATTCCCAATGCCATTTGAAATTAGGGCGCTTCCGTGGCACTGAGAAAAATCGTGATTTCATCGACAATAAACAATTTTTTGGTAATGCGTTTCGAATGTTTGAGGAAGCAAACAGCTTCATCATGCGCCACTTACCGATCGCCAGTTTTTTTAAATCCGATCAATTGCAACGCCAGGATCAACTTGCCTTGCCTGTGCTAGCGATTCGTGAAGCATTAGTCAATGCGCTTTGTCATAGAGATTATTCACACCGCTCCGGAACAATTTTCATCGCTATTTTTGATGATCATTTATCAATATGGAATACTGGGAAATTGCCCGCCGATTTTGAAACAACCGATTTAAATAAAAAGCATTATTCTGATCCCGTAAATAAAATAATCTCCAAAGTTTTTTATGATCGCGCATATTTTGATGGCTGGGGAACAGGCATCATGGAAATTTTTGAGCTTTGTCAGCAGAATAATTTGCCAGCACCAACTTATGAAGAATATTCAGGCGGTGTTGAGATAACGTTCAAATTTAAAGAACCAATTGCCTATACCAAGTATGAAATTAATATTGATCAGCTTAATACCAGACAAAAAGAAATTATCGCCATTCTGCAACAATATGGTGCTGTAGGACTTAAAAAAATTATCAGTGAATTAAATAATCCACCATCTGAAAGAATGATTAGAAAAGACTTGGCTGTGCTTAAAGAGATAGGTTTAATTGAATTAGAAGGATTTGCTAAAACAGCGGTATGGAAGTTAAAAAGTTAATAATTACGCTATTGAGGAACCTATTGAGGAACCTATTGAGGAACCTATTGAGGAACCTAAAGCAGGTGAAAGTTTATTGCGTGGAGCGCGCGAAGCATTAGCCTTTGCAAAAGGTAAAAAATTAAAACTAAAATTCATAAAGTGAAAGTGCCTGAAGGCGCTGCGCGCGCATACCTGATCGTTGCAGAGGAGCCTTCTTATGATTTTCAGACCCTAATATAAATCAAAATTACGTAGCTGCTTCCGATCAGGGTTGCCGTCATTATTACATTCCCCCTCACGACTATAGCCTACCGTAGCAAATTCATCTGCGCCAACCCAAACCTGTGCCGTGGGCCTGGTAGTAAAACCTGGGTTGTGGTTGTAGTAATAACAGCCGCTATTATAGCTATCCCAGGTTTCATAATCTTCTTCTATATAGAGAGTCACAAACCGATCCGTTCTATATTCCTCACCATTGCTCCCTTTCATATACAATTCATACGTAATGGTTAATTTGGGATTTTTACCATCGTCCTTTGTTATATCACACTTATTATCATACCAATAACATTCGTCTTCATCATTAGGACTTATATGAACCGTATCGGAACTCTGCGGTTCGAGCCGGGCCACGGGTTGCAAATCATCCTCTAAACGAACATTATTCATTTTATCGATAGTTACCAGACGCCACATATGATCAGCGCTCCTATTATTTATTGTCACATCCATACAGCGCCATTGTGGCTGACAATAATTATCCGCCAACAGAGATTGGAATAAGGATACACTTCCTATAAAAAAAACTAGCGAAAAGAATATTATTTTTATTTTTTTAAACATGCATGTCTCTGCGGGTAAACGCGTGATATTCTAGGTTTTATAAACAGCATTATAATACTTCAAGCATTAAGAAAATATTAAGATTGCTTCAAACAAAGCATCGGATAAAAATAAAAAAAATTTAAAGTGTTAAGGTTCTCTTAATGCGCGGCATGGTAGGATAAGAGCTAATTTAACCCGCAAAATAACTAAAAATTTAGGTTTTTTTTATGTCTTTTCCATCATCACTAGATCCCAAAGCTTCTGGAGCTGCTATAAATCGAGTAACAGAACGTCTCTTAAATTCTGAGATAAAAGAAAATTTATTGAAATTTTGCGCGACTCTAAATCCAGCGATACGACAACAGGTTAAGACAGCTGTTGAGAGAAACGAGAAAGCCTTCGAACTTTTTCAACGGCTTTTACCAATATCACAGGACAGCCTCGACAACCTCAAGCTTATCCCCATACTTAACAGTCTCGAATACTACATGGAAACTGGCATATTTAAGGCCCTTGATCTAACCGCCGGACCAGCAGCAACAACGCTTCCCCGAACACCTTCTCCAGTTAGACCGCCTTCGCCGCCGGTTAATAATTCCCCTATGTTGTATGTCGCAGAACGTGTGCGCGCTGCTAATCTTGCTGCAGGCGTGATAGATCCGGAGCTGCGATTAGAGGTATTTTATTATCTTGCAAATCTCACCCCATATAATTGGGAAAGATTGTGGTCTATAAATGATAGTTACCAACGGGTAGATTTCGGCTGGCTTTCTGACTATCGGAAAAGTGATAAACAAATTTTGGCTGAACTTACCGGCAGACTAGCAGTAGCAATTAAACCCCGTTTATCCGCAATTCCTGCTATGTTTGCACCCCTGCCAACCGCTGCTGCTTCCGCTATTGCGCCCATGCTGGCAAGACCACCAAGTCCACCAAGTCCTCCAGCACCTCCAGCTATGTCATCAGCATCTACGTTTGTTCCTATGCCGGGCCTAGCTCATTCTGCTTCGTCGCCATCAAGCGCTGCCGTGTCAGTTGGCATGAGATCTCCAAGCCCTGGAACAGGCACTTTCGCAACTCCAAGTCCAACGATGGCAGCTCCGCCTCAGCGAAGATCGTCATTACCTTCGGCATTTAATGCAGTGACTGAATACACTTACTCGCCGCAAACTCTTGCTGCGATGCGATTATGGCTGGATTGGATAACAGAAAATCCAACTCAGCAACTCTTTATTTTGCAAAATCAGCAACAACAAACTGTGATGGCGAGTATAGAGTTAAGAAAAATAAAAGCTTGGGGATTTACTCATAATATTGCTGAAAAATTTGCTCTTTTTTCAGCAGCTGCTATTCAGGCACGTAAATTAAATTCTCCGCAAGCCATGGAAATTCCTCTGCCGGCAACTCCTATGTTGGGAAATATTTCGCCTCGTTATCATGTGCAAGTGTTGCAAGATTACGTATTTTTTTCGATCTTATATTGGAGAGAGGGAGTTATTTTAGTTTACTCAAAGGAAATGCAGTTATTAGCGTGTAATAAAATTAATTTCAATACTATTAAAATAACAGATGAAACAGCGGGCCAAACGACTACTGTTCGTTTTTATCTGCCGCAGATTCTGGAAATAGTGCCGACAACAGGAGAAGGGTATAATTTTATTTGCACCACTCTTCCTGCTATTCAATCAAGCTACTGCAAAGTCAGTTTACCTTTCATAGTCAATGGTTATAAGCCAAACTTATCTGAGGGTAAAATAGATAATGCCTCTTTTTCTTTAAAGCAGGAACAAATTCAGACTGCATTTCCAATTTATAAGCGTATGCAAGTGCTTTATAATATTTGTAGCCAAAAAGTAGGATTTTGCCAACTAGAAACTATTGATAAGCCAGAGAAAACAAATTATTTAGTAATAAATAATTATTCAACGATAATGTGTTATTCATCACTAACTAATCCTTTTTGGTTGGGATGTGATCCTGCAGACACTGCGATAGCTGCAACCTGGGCTTTCTCAAAATTATTAAATTTTAAATTCCGTGGGAAGGAGCTTATATTAACCCTTGGGCGAGAAACTCTTGCTTCTGCCTTAACGCTATACATTTTAAATCACACAGGCTGTCGTCTTCAGCATCCACTTGCCAATGCCAATCCACAAATGACTGATTCTTTCAATGCAGGCTGTGATTTATATTTTATTGGTAAAAACGCAATCAATCCTAACGACTACCGATTCGGGATTAAAAAAACCGGGCAGTCAACAGTATATTGGTTTAGCCTGGATTTAGAGTCATTGTTACAAAAGATTTAGCTGCGTTGCGTGTTCCCACTCCACTACACGCATAAATTTTCTTTAAAAAAATTCTCTGCAACTTAGGACAAGTTGAATTCTCGCAGTTGGACTCTTTGTACACGTCCACCATTACCACATTCACCTTCCCTTGAGTTTCTGATCTTGGCAAATTCATCTGCACCAATCAATATTTTTGCGCTGGGTGTATTGGTATATATATGTGGATTCCCATTGTCATAGTCATAGCAATTTCCATAACCACCATTGTAAGTACGATGATCCGCTTCTATATAGAGGGTAGCAAATCTACCGGTTCTATATTCATTACCACCGCTATCCTTCATATATAATTCGTAAGTAACAAACACTTTGGGATTTTTGGCAGCAGTACGGCAAGTGCCGTTATCCCAATAGGTATCGCCAAACTCAACATGTCCACATCTATCACTCTTATTGTCAGGACTAATGTAAAAAGTATTAACATTATCCTGCCCCGGTAGGACATTGCCAGGTTCACTGCCAAAACGTGCATTGTAGATAATCCCTTTATTGACTGGTTTCCAAATGTGATTAGTACTTGTATTGTAGACTTTGACATCCATGCACCGAAACAAAGGGCTACAATAATCACCCGCCAACGCAGATTGAAATAAAGATAAACTTCCCACAAAAAAAATCAGCGGAAAAAATATTGATTTTATTTTGTTAAACATAGTCGCCTCTTTAAAAAATGGTTACCGTGTTTTACGGCGTCGTTCCCACATAGACCCATACATTGCCCTGATCATCGGCTGCATATAAAAGCGGCCGGATAAAGTCATCTGCCAATACCGCCGGAACAGCATATGGAGCACTAGCACTACCCGTCGTAGGGGGGCTACGCACAGTGGTAGCAGCCATTTGGCTATAGAGAACTTTTATGCGAGGCGTCGAACCTGGAAATGCACCCACAATTTTCCATACATCAGCTGTTGAGCTAAGCACCGGCGCTGCTATACCATCGGGTGGCTGCCATGCGTACACGCCAGCACTGGTTCCCACATAAGTAGTCAGATAATTACCGTTTAATTTGGTTTTAAAATTGGCTAAACTATTGATCAGCGTACCGACAACTAATTTCTTCCCGCAGCTGTCCACACTTTTATTTCCCCATACTTCTGTCCGTAATTTGTCGGCATATTCACAAAATACCGTTGACCCATCGGTTGCAAACAAAATAGGGGTGGTATTGGCATCGCCCTTGTTTGGATAGAGCAAAGCGTATTTTGTCGTATCGACTGGCCCAACGATAGTCAGCCTATCTACCGTATTAGATTGATTAACGCTGTAATTACCGGCAAATTGCCAATCGAGCAATGCCGGCATGACACCTTCATTGAGGTACCCGGTGCGGCTAACCGTTTTAAATTGAATGGTACTATTGGTCCATGTGCCGTAATTTGTAAGCGGAACTTGTGAGAGGGCACTGGCTAAAAAGGTATTAAATTGCCCCGCTCCTGCCAATGCTGTCACCGATTGAAAGCTTGTGACGCCTGCCGGGGAGCTTGCTACCCACACATCGCTGCCTGCACGTGTATCGGTATAAAGGCCGGTATTCGTGCCCGCTACAATCGATACTCCATCAATAGCGCCATAGTTTTCATAGACCGCCAAAGACTGAACACTTTTTTGTAAATTCCCGACATTGTTCCAGGTGGACGTGGTTGAAAATCCCCCTGCCGGATCAAACCTATAGACCCCGGGTTGAGATTGTGAATCTGACCCCGCTTGGGTACCCACGTACAGAGTTGGCGGAGCGCTGGTATCTGTTGCATAGGGGCTTACTGCAACGCTGGTAACAGCGTCCAGTTTATTTTCGCTCTTAAGTTTAGTGGTCACATCAACCCACGCTCCCTTCAAGTCACTGCCTTGTTGATACATATAAAGGCTGCCACCTGACAAAACGAATAACCGGTTTTGATAAACTTCAATGTCTGTTATCACCTTTGGTTCCGGCACCGCATTACCCAAACTGTTCCATCTGTTCATTGCCAAAACCCGTATCGGGATTTCAACCACTTTAGTCACCGTATCATTACTATTACCTATCTTATAAGTGATAGTCGCGGTAATTTTCCCCAGATTATTGACAGCAGGATCATTAAAAGCTTTCGCCGTTCCATTTATCGCTCTAACATTCAGTGAATAAGTACATTGCCAGCCGCCAGCAGGCTGGACATTAAGCCCACCATTGCATCCCCAATAAGGCGGGGTTGCTCCTGGACGTTCTTCCACATAAGGCTGGCTTTTATCGGTGGGATCACCCGGAAATGTAATTGCTAAATCTTTGATAGCGAAACCAGTGTTATTATTTAGTAACAGATACCAATGTGCGGTAGGCGGATCATTGTTCAAATCATCACTCAACAAAGCACCTTGCTGAGGACTATACGGATTAGAAGTCAACTGTGTCAGCGCGACACTGACATCACCACTGGGTCGGCGCAAAGTCACCTGCATTTGATCATATTGAGGATCTAAATTAGATAAAGTACTGGTCAATTTCAGCGTGTAAACTTGCGGTTCACTAGAGAATGCGTCAGCTGGGGCGGAAACCGTCACGGTTGCTTTGCAACCCGCGCCGACTGTAATCACGCCATTATTACAATTAGTGGTGACTACTGACTCAGCCGTTAATTTAGACGTCGGAAGTTTTGTCGACACCGTAGGTGTAAATTGAATACCCAGCGAACCATATTCCGGGGCTTTGGGATTAAACTCTTCCGTTGTAGGACAAATAATAAAATTGTACTGAGCACTTGCGGCAGCAGCGAGCGAAACCATATCGACAGCCGGTTTTTCTGCCAAAATCACAAAAGGGGGGGCGCCCTCACCTTGGCTGCGCAAGCTTGTGCCCCCGTTACAATAATCGGCTGCCTGAAGTTGTCCCGCACCGCAAAATAAACCTATCAAGCCGATACATAGCCCGATTCTGTTATTAAAATTTTTCGTGTTCATAGCTACTCCGATTTAACCTTTTATGTACATCCAAACTTTGCCTTTAGAAGTGCCGGCAAATAATAATGCATGAGAATCCTTTAATAGGCTCCCTGCAGCAAGACTATTCGAACCCGTCGCATCAGCGGCATATAAACTTAGCACTTTAAATTCATCGGCTGAATTATAGGAATTGCCGTTCTTTGTATTACAGGCTGTGTAGTCGCTCATACCACTGGTATCAACAATTTCCCAGGGTGTCTTATGAACCGGATCAACAGGTGCTTGTAGCTTCCATACGCCACACAGAGTGCCGGCATACACTGTATTATCAAATTTAACCAAACTAAAAATACGGGGATTTGCTACCTCAGTTCCACCACGGGAAAAACCATTCCTGCAGCTTAGAATATCGGTGTTATTATCTCTGTTAGCGATTAAATCAGTGGCTGTTTGGCAACGCAGACCACCCCCATTGTGTCCCAGGAAAATATACTTTTTACCATCGCGCTCTAATATCGCGAAGGCATTATAGGCAGGTTCCGTCGGGCGCAGGTACGTTGGGCTATCAAAAGGATCAAGTGAAGGCTTTTTAACCCAGGCACTACCCGGCAATTTAGTATAAAGATAAGCTGCTCTACCTTGCGGATGGCTGCTGGCAATGTATAAATCTTCATTGGCGTTGCTTGCCTGTGGCAAAATAGCCATATTAACCGCCCAGGGTTCGGTTGGGCTACCCTGCACCTCACTTTCGGAGAGCCATTCTATCGTGCCATTATCTTGCATCGGATCGCTTAAGCTATACAAACCATTGACTGTCCCGGCATATAAAATGGCTGGCGTGACACCTGCTGCCGGCGAGAAGCTGAGTGTTGTAATATCTTGTACCGACGGGTTGGTGGCTGCATCTTTTCCAACGGAATGCCATTGCGGCTCGGTAATACTTTGAATTCTATAAACTCCGACGGTATTGCCATTTTTCTCGTTAGTTCCGACAAACAGGGTGTCACCCGCGACCAATAAGCGCGTCGCATCGAGATCTGGTTTAACTGGAACGCCTGTAATTCCTGTAATTTTTCCTTGAGAAATATTTTCCCACTCTACTTTATTACTATCGCTATCAAAGCTGAGCACGTAAACCCCTTCGCTGGTTGCTGCGATTAAATGACGCTGATAAATCGCAAAGTCATTTACCGCTGGTTGAACAGCAACATTAAAAGCGGGCAATTGATTCCATTGATTTTTCAAGTAAGTGCGGGTAGAAAGGATAAGACTTTGCGAGGTGCTGACTGCATTAGCCGGTCCAATTTTATACTGGTAGGCAATGTTTATTTCAGGTTCATAGGGGTTTTTGCCATACCAAGATTGGCTTGTCATATTTACAGTGTTTGGTTTATACGTAAAATTGATATCGCAAGATCTACCATTAGCAAGTGGATCATTAGGTTTGCTGCATAGTCCTTCCGCTAATCCGGGGGCGGTAAAATTCCACAAAGCTTTATCAGCGGAACTGGCAGATGCCAGAGCCAGAGTAATATTGCTCACGGTAACAATATTCTCCGCTTGGATATTATTGGTCACTCTAATAGTACCAGTAGCACCACTGTTAGGCGCATCATTAGCATCAACATAGGTTTGTGTTGGCAAAATAGGCGCTAAACTATCGGCAAGACTCACCGTTAAGGCTTTGTCATTAGGCATGGTTGCAGGCAGGGTCAGCGTTAGATTTTTTTGCGTCTGAATATTCACCACGGAGGAGCTTGCTCCTGCGGGCACTTGCACCAAAAAACTAATGGGGAAAGTAATACTATGCTCAGCATCTCTTTGCATGAGCGGAGTATAAGTGCCGGTTAAAACGCAACTGGCAGAATGTGGGGTGCTGTTTGCACAGCTTTGAGGATCAGTACTGTCATCAACTTGCTGCACATACACATCATCGGTTTTTACGATGGGAGGTGTCACAGTTTGCGGCTCAGCACGATAGTTGCCAGCCGGAGTTGGCCAGGTACCGATTTTAACAGCCGAAAACGTATTTTCTGAGCTGGCATTGGCCAGCGTATATTTGAAACGATAGGTTTTCAGCTGTAAAGTTTTGCCTTTGGTGGTGGCATCGCCTTCTGTTTCCACTTCCAGAGTGCTCTCTGCAGCCGAAGGCGCAGTGACGGTAAGCGGTTCATAGGTGCTTGCCGCATAGGGCCCAATACTGGTTAACTCTGTGCTCTGCGCGCTATTGATAGTCAGCTTTAAATTAAGCTGGTTGCTATCTAACAGCAATGCATTTTTGACCACCAGAGTGCACACACCACCGCCAGCAGGCAATTGGTTAGGGGCGCAACCTTTATCGCCACTGATATCCGCACCCAACGGAGTGCTGGTTTCATCGCCATTTCTCAACGCAATAGAATATACACCTCTGGTCCCTGCACTGGCAGCGGGTGTAATAGTGTACTGAATTGGCAACAAGCCACCGATGGGTAATTTTTTGGTTTCAGTGGTTGCTGGTAAAACGACTGTTCCACCACCTGACGCCGCAATGCTGGGGCCTTCCAGCGTGGGTTTTGGATAATCAGTAATATTAAAAAGGCCTTTTGAGGTCCCGCCTTCTGCATTACCTTTTATTAAAAAACTTAGCACAAACCGATATTCACCCGCTGTTTTAGCAGTAAATGCCAAAGTGTATTCGCAAGGTTCGCCACTGAAACCCGGAATTCCTCCTTCACAACCATTGTCATTGTCAGTCGAAATATAACCTTCAGTAACTTCTTGATAAGAATCACCATTCTTTTTTTCGACTTTGGCCGTGAAACTACCCACCTCATCACTGGGAATAGTAGTCTCACCTTCCGAACGTATCTTAAAAGTAAAGGTATTTTTATCGCCCACATAAATGGCCGCACCCGTCGGTTCGGGCGGCCACACCGTTACTAAACCACCTCGTAGTGCGGTGGAACCATATGTCAAACCACTACACAACATTACTAATGTTATAAGGCCTGCCCACAAGACAGACCGAACCCCATTTACTGTTATTAACCGTTTGTGTTGCATTTTTCTACCCTAATTAATAGATGTTGATTTAATCTTAGCTCTTCCCGGAAGCAGCCGGAATATAGATCCAAATAGTACCATTTGATGCACCGGCAAATAATACATTGGGATTATTTTTCGGTTTTGATAAAATATCAGCAGGCGCCTCATTCGCTACATATAAACTACTTATCTGAAAGAAATCAGCCGAAGCATGATCGCCATGGCTTTCAGTACAAGCATCAAATTCATTATGCATCCCATTGTTTAAAACGGCCCACGGTTTCTTATAGATGCTCTCAGCAGATGCCGTTTTGTCCCACTGATAAACGCCACAATCGGTTCCCACCACGGCCGTACTATCATAGTTGGTCAAAGCCAGCACCGGTGGATTAGCGGGTAAATTCATCGCACAACCTGGAATGCTATTTCCTAACCTTATGCCCGCAACATATTGACATGCTAATACACCATTGGATTTACTGATGGTCGTATAACCCGTAAACAACATAGCTGCATGACCATCTCCCGGTTCGACTATCGTAAACCGCTGTAAACTGCGCCTTTCACTCGCTAACCAGTTAGCCTCACTCATTGTTTTGGTATACAATTTTCCACTGTTATCTGCTTCAATATCGGTACCGACAAATAAACCATTCACATTACCCGCGCCATCGCGGTAATTTAAAATACTGGCATAACTGTCGCCGATGTTAGCGGAATCCGGATCCGCGCTTTCCCACTTAGCCGGGGTCGCCTGGGCATTCCACTTAAAGAATCCGCTTTTAGCACCGGCATAAAGCCCACCGGTTTCATCTATACTCAAAGTATTCACATCTTTCAGAGTGCCCATTTTTTCCCAATCAGGTGTATCAAGCGAAGCGCCACTCTTAAATTTATAAACACCTTCAACAGCACCCGTTGTCCCTGTGGTGCTTAAATATAAAGATCCATCGCTACCCACTAACAGGCTGGTAATATCTGCATCACCCGAGGCAATTCCTTTGGTTATATTTTCAGACTCTAATGCATTAGTGGAATTCAGGTTAATCACCCAAGCGCCTTTATTCGTAGCGGCCAGCAAATGACCATCAAACATCACTAAGCTATTAATGCTGAATTTGTCACTGCCTTTGCTTAAAGTAATGACTTTGTTCCAACTATCGGTTGCATAAGCGCGGATTTTGATATCGGCTGCTACCTTGCTAGGCTCAACCGGCGCATCGCCCACTCTAGTAGCCGGATTTATACCCTCGAGCTGATATTTAAACCCTAGCGTGTAATTGTAATAACCGGCCACCTGGGGCTTGAAATCTATCTTCATGGTACATGCGCTACCTGGCCCTAAACTTGTTGTAAAGCAACTATTATTATCGGAAGAAAGTTCAAACGGACTGGCTTCTGTCTGAACCATAGACTCTTCACTTTCTGCCGGTGCCAAATTATCAACAAATTCCAACGGCGTTAGCATCCTGACGTTCACTTGCGGCTGAATATTATTGGTAAATTGATAATCTACCGCATGAGTCGCGGCGCCGGTATGATTGATAAAGACTTGTGGTGGCCATGTGCCAGCTAGCAGATCGGGTTGACCTTCATGAGTGATAATTTTGGTGACCACCAAAGGCAAATGTTGCGTCATATCAAACACCTGACCACCGACTTCCTGTACTTTGTAGCTGAACGGTAATTTATTGGTGTAGTCAACCGATTCATCATTAGCTGCTTGAAAATCTAAAGTCAGTTGGATTTTACAGTTGCCATTTTTTTCAATCGTTGTCGTTGCCGCACAATTAGCAGCTCCTTCAATTTGAGCCGCTTTTTCGACTTTAACTGTCAGGTGGGGATCCGCTGTAATTTCACTCGCATCATTAGCAAAGCTAAAATTTTCGATGCTGCCCTTCGTGAGGTTTGTTAGATCATACGTCACCGTTTGTGTTACATGCGCTATCGCTTCATCAATGGTGTGTGAATCCGGACTTACGCGGATGGGATCAATGGCACTAATAGTAAAATTGAAAGGCAAAGCAGAAGCAGCCGAGGGCGTTAAAATAATCAGCAATTTATATTCTGGATTGGGAAGCACCGGCTTCACTGCTACCTTCATAGTGCAGCCATCCGGCTTTAAATCGCCATTACTGGCAGGGCAGCTATCTCCCTTCTCGCTCGTTAAACGCTGCCAATTTAAACCCTTGGTAGCACTTTCTTCGCTGACGGCAAACGTATATTTTTGAATAAGACCAGATTTGTTGTTAACGTTATAGCTTAAAACAGTTGACTCAGCTGCACCGGCATAGATGGTAGCGGGGTTATTTTCATCGCTTGTTACTGTTGGCTCCGCTTGATTCACCTTCACCCTCTCTGTTTCTGGCGGCAGAGAAGTTTCAATCGGCGTAGTACTCTCACCCACGGTAAAAGTTAAACCAGGCTTAATCTTAAAATCTTGACTCTGGCTTGCCGATTCAAATTTGACACTCACCAACCATAAACAACTGCTCTCGTCTGGTAAGCCTTCTGCAAAAGATTTACACGTATCGTTAGGAGGAAACCCGGGCAAATTATCCGGCTTACCCGCTACATTGTCGAGCTTATAAGCGCTTGTTGTATCAGTAGACTGTTTCACGAGGAAGTTCTTCAAAGTCGCGTGGGATTGATTTCTAATCAGATAGCCGATGTAATAAGTGTCCCCTACAAAAGCAACGCCGGTGCCAGTGGAGGTATCCCAGGAAACATACGCTTTGTCGCCTACCACTTCGATAGGGGTAACATCGCTAATTTTCACTGAAACTTCAACAGGAGCAGACTGACCCACTATTTGCATTTTAAACGTGACGGTTGTCTCGCCCTTTTTCTCCAGAACAAAAGTTTGCGAATATTCACAAGGCGTTGAGCTAATTTGCTCGGCACAGGCGTTGATTAAACTGCCTTCTTTAGGCTTTACCGCACCTGCTGTAAAATCAATCTTAGGCGTGCCTGCCATATACAATGTTTTTTTATAAGTAGGGCCGGTAGATTGTAAATGAAACACGACTCTTACTTCCCCATTGACAGGAGCAGATAATTCAGGAGTATCCGTCGTTGCGGAAAAGAAAGGGTTTGCCGCCCAGGCGTGCAGAGTTACGCTCAAACCCAATAATGCCAAACAAAAATTTTTCATGGTCAACATAAGCTGTCCTTCTTTAACCTGTTATTTAAATTAAATACCGCACACCTAATAAATATTCTGAGTTACTCAACGAATAACTTAAACTACCTAATGCTATTGGCTTATCACCTACTTGCCAAGTCACCGGTTTGCTGGTGACCGTCCCCAGGTTGCTATACACATACGATATCGAGGCACTTAAACGCTCGGTAAAATAATAAGACACCCCCAAGCCAGCCTCATAGGCTAAACCCATTTGGCTTTGGCCATCAATAGCAAAAATCCCGGCTTGTGGGCCGGTTAACTGGTAAGACGACAACACATTTCTCGCGCCACCGACACCCACCAACACAAACGGCCGCACCGGACCCCATTTAAAAATATCGGCTTCAGCGGTTAGAAACAATACTTGTGAACTCACTGATGCCTGGTAAGAATTTAAGGTATCCGGGTTTTCAAACAAATAATAATATTCACCATTTAGCTTGGCGCCACCAAAATAATTGGCTGACACACCAAACCGATAAGCCGGGAAGAAAAATTCATGTTCGGTCGTAAGCTGATAACCCGCATTTAATCCACCCACAAAACCACTTTTCAATTGAGTGTTAACAAAGGGAAACGTAGCCCCGTCGGTATGCTCAGATTCATCAAGAGTTTCATCACCCGGTTGCGCGTAATTCACCATCCCCGCTTGCAAACCCACATAAAAATAATTGCGTATTCCATAGCGACGATAATCTTTTTCTTCAATATCTTTTTGACCACCGCCTTTATTAGCCAATAAATTTTTGGCCATGTCGGGCTTGAATGCATCGGGTTTAAAACCACCAAATCCGCCGCCACCACCGCCACTGTCATCGGCAAACGTTGCGGGCGCAAAAAATACCACCGCACCGAATAGCGCAGCGAAGAATAAATTTTTTAAGTGATTGAAAGAAGTCATTGTTATTTCTGTTATAAAAAATTAAAAAACAGGCAGAAAAGCCCATTAAACCGTTCGCAGTATATCGTAAGCTGTATTAAGGAAATATTAAAATGGAGAAATATTTTGAAATTTTACAGCCCCCTTTTATCCCCTCTTTTTACAGGGAAAAATCATGCTTGATCCCCCCTTTGAAAAAGAGGGTAGGGGGATTTTTTACCGCCTGCTCAAAACCTCTACCGCGGGCAGCGTTTTCCCTTCCAAAAATTCGAGGAAGGCGCCACCACCCGTTGAAATGTAAGACAATTTATCGGCGATGTTATATTTATCAATCGCGGCTAAAGTATCGCCCCCACCAGCGATCGAAAATGCGCTGCTTTCTGCGATGGCTTGTGCCACAATTTGCGTACCTTTCGCAAACGCGTCAAATTCAAATACGCCCACCGGCCCATTCCAAACGACGGTACCCGCTTGCGCAATGATTTGCGCATAATTTTTGGCCGTGACGGGGCCGATGTCTAAAATCATGTCATCGACGCTGATGTCAGTTACATTTTTTATTGTGGCTGTTGCAGTGGCTGAAAACTCTTTCGCAACCACCACATCGACCGGCAAGGGGATCCGGCTGCCCTGCTCCTCAGCTTTACTAAACAACTTGCGGGCGGCTTCGATTAAGTCCGGTTCATACAACGATTTTCCGACCGCATAACCCTGCGCCGCTAAAAACGTATTGGCAATACCGCCGCCGACAATTAACTGTTCAACTTTAGTGAGCAAAGTTTCCAGCACCGTTAATTTGGTCGACACTTTCGAACCACCAACAATCGCCAGCACGGGCCGCTTGGGATTTTCCAGCGCTTTGCCTAACGCCTCCAACTCCGCTTGCAACAACGGCCCCGCACACGCGACTTTGGCAAATTTTGCAATGCCATGCGTAGAAGCTTCAGCACGGTGAGCTGTCGCAAAAGCATCCATCACAAACACATCGCACAGTGCCGCCATTTGTTTGGCTAACTCATCAGAATCTTTTTTCTCACCCACATTAAAACGCACGTTTTCACACAACACGACTTCACCGGGTTTGATCGCTACACCTTGCAAATAATTTTTTTCTAAACGCACTGGTTGATTTAATAATTCACCCAACCGTTTCGCCACTGGCGCTAAAGAAAATTGTTCTTCATATGTACCCTCCGTGGGCCGACCCAAATGCGACATCACCAACACCGCCGCGCCTTTTTTCAGGGCTAATTCTAACGTTGGCAGTGCCGCGCGAATCCGCGCGTCGCTGGTGATGTGTAAATTCTCATCGAGCGGCACATTTAAATCTTCACGAATTAACACGCGCTTATCTTGCAGATCTAAATCTTGCATGTATTGGATGGTCATACGATTTCCTTTGATTGAAGATGACATAGTATAAATAAAAAACGGGAGCAGTGCTCCCGTTTTTTACGCTGCCGTCGCATTAAAAGGTGTAATTGACACCAAATAACAGTGAGTCCAACGGGAAAGCGCCATCGTTACTCGTATCACTACCAAAAGCATGCAGCCAATCCATCGTTAGGCCGATATTTTGCGTGAGTTGATAGCCTGCACCTAAACCAAAAGCCGGTTGTACATTCGTATTGCTACTACTCGTGCCACCAAAGCCGCCCAGGCTCGTATTTTCCATCGCTACTACAAAACCGGCTTTCATCGTGAGGTTAATAGTGTGGGTCAAATAATATTTACCGACCCCCAGAAAATTCAAGGCGTTATCGCTGACAGTCACTCCAGGGCCTGTGCTATCCGGATAGCCCGTAAAACCAAATTCACCCCCATAGGCAAATTGGTTTTTATACATTAAGTAACCACCATTAACGCCATAGCCAAAACCACCATTATCTAAACCTGAGACATCGATATTACCAAAGCCTATGCCCAAACCCACATAAGGGTGTCCGCCGCTAAAATAAGCGCTTTCACCCGAACCAAACGGTTGGTTTAAAGTTTGATTAGTACTATTGAAAGTTTGATCGGCAGTTGCAGTGACGGAAACAGCCATTAAAGCAACAGTTGCAGCTAACAGTGTGTAACATAGTTTCATAGTTTGCTCCTCATTTTGCGTTCATCATTGCCAATGAAGTATCCAGCATGCGGTTGCTGAAACCCCATTCGTTATCATACCACGATAATACTTTCACTAAATTGCCAATGACTTTAGTTTCAGTGGCATCAAAGGTTGATGAGGCCGGGTTGTGATTGAAATCCACCGATACCAATGGTTCGGTGTTGTAATTTAAAATGCTTTTCAATTCACCACTACTCGCCGCTTTTACAATTTCATTCACTTCTTGCACTGTGGTTTCACGTTTCGCAACAAAGGTTAAATCAACCACTGACACATTAATCGTCGGCACGCGAATCGCAAAGCCATCGAGTTTACCATCGAGTTCTGGCAACACTAAACCAACGGCCGCAGCGGCACCGGTTTTGGTCGGGATCATCGATTGCGTCGCAGAACGCGCGCGACGTAAATCAGAGTGCGCGACATCGGTGAGCACTTGATCGTTAGTGTAACTGTGCACCGTATTCATTAAGCCGCTGACAATGCCTAATTTGTCGTGTAAAGCTTTGGCTAAGGGCGCTAAGCAATTGGTAGTGCAAGAAGCGTTCGAAACGATTTTATCGTGAGCGGTTAAAGTTTTGTGATTCACACCAAACACGACCGTTTTTACATCTTTACCTGCTGGTGCAGAAATCAACACTTTTTTTGCGCCGGCATCGAGGTGCACTTGGGCTTTGTCTTTGGTCGCGAAAATACCGGTACATTCGTACACCACATCGATTTTCAAATCGCCCCAGGGTAATTCTTTTGGATCACGTTTAGAAAATACTTTGATCGCATGACCATCAATAATCAAGCTATCGTCTTTCACTTCCACCGTGCCAGGAAAAGGCCCATGCACGCTATCGTGCTTAGTTAAATAAGCTGAGGTTTTTAAATCGCCTAAATCATTGATCGCAACGATATTAATTTCATTTTGCCGTTTCGCTTCAAATAAAGCCCGTAAAGTGTTACGGCCGATACGCCCATAACCATTAATTGCTACACGAATTGCCATGTTTTTTGCTCCTGATAAAGTTGGTGATATTATATTCTATTGAGTGAAATAAAGCATTAACTGGTACTTGAAAAACCCACTAATTTGTTTTATATTTCTCAATAAGGACTGGGGTACCCGGTCGACAAAATGGCCTCTGGTTTTCCGGAGGCCTTTTGTTTTTAAGTGATAGAGAAAAAAATTAAGCTAATGAATGGAAATGCTCGACAGAAACAACTTCATTATTAAAGCGAATATTTATTTCGAGTGCCGCGCCATATTTCTTAAGAGAATCCCTGAGCACATCCACATATACATCGGTGTTTTCTTCTACTTTCGAAACGGCTGCTTGATCGATTTTTAATCGTTCAGCTAAATTCGCTTGAACAACCTGATGAACTTTATGTAATTCCTTTGAGTGCATTTCGGCCATTAATTCCCTGGCTTTTGCTTCTCCAGCCATTCTTACTTCCGGAGATAAATTTTTTTTCATTTCTTCCCATGTGTAGGTTTTCATTTTTTATTTCCTCTTGATTTTTCCAAATGCTGCTGATAAAATTTTTCAGCTAGGGAAATATGCTTTTTATACCAACGTCCATCGCTTGTTTTGTTGCCACCTACTAATAAAATAGCAGAACGCATTGGATCAAAGGCATACAAAATCCGGTAAGGCTCTCCTCGATGTTGAACTCGCAACTCACGTAGATGATTATAGACCGAACCCTGTATTTGTGAAGAATAGGGGAACCCTAAATGTGGCCCATACGTTTCCAACATTTCCACATATCCGTACACAGCACCTCTGGTAGATTCGGGTAGGGAATAAAACCATTTGTGGCACTCTTCTGTAAAAATGACATTATAATTCATCCCCGAATTATATACCAAAAATCCCTTTTTGCAATTAAATTAATTTAATAATTCATTTGTCTTGGCAACCACATTCTCCGCACTAAACCCAAACAGCGTAAATAATTTTTCTGCCGGCGCTGATTCGCCAAAGTGATCTAAACCAATTACCAGGCCATCTAAACCAACATACTTGCGCCAATAATCCGACACGCCGGCTTCAATCGCGATGCGTTTGCGCACGCTGGGCGGCAATACGCTGTCGCGATAGGCTTGTGGCTGTGCATCAAAAATTTCTGTACAAGGCATCGAAACGACGCGAATTTTGCGATTAGCAAGTTGCGTAGCCGCTTGCGTTGCCCACTGCACTTCCGAACCCGTGGCGATCAAAATAATTTCGGGAATACCTTCGCAATCGCGCAGAACATAGCCGCCACGTTTAATATTTTCTGCTTGCGTTTTAGTTTGCACTTGCGGCGGTAAATTTTGTCGGGTTAATAATAAACAAGTAGGCGTGTGTTGTTGTTCAATGGCGCTTTGCCACGCGACGATGGTTTCTGCCATATCGCAAGGCCGCCACACATGGACATTCGGAATCAAACGCAAAGCGCTAGCGTGTTCAATCGGCTGATGCGTCGGACCATCTTCACCCACGCCGATCGAATCGTGCGAATACACAAAAATCACCCGCTGTTTCATGATCGCGGCCATGCGTACCGCATTACGAGCATAATCACTGAAGGTTAAAAATGTGCCGCCAAACGGAATCAATCCACCATACAAAGCGATGCCATTCATAATCGCCGACATGCCAAATTCCCGCACGCCGTAGTGAATGTAATTCGCGTTGAATTGCTGACGGGTGAGTGTCACGCTGCCGCTCCATTGCGTTAAATTAGAACCGGTTAAATCGGCCGAGCCGCCGAGAATTTCGGGAATATGTGGCGCGAGTGCATTTAAACAATTGAGAGAGGCTTTACGCGTGGCAATGGTTTCCGGTTTGGCTAAGGTGTCATTCAACAAAGTACTGACGCGTGCAGACCAATCAGCAGGTAATTTCCGCTGCCAGCGCCGCGTTAATTCAGCAGCTAATTCCGGAAATTGTGTTTGATAATTAGCAAATAAAGTTTCCCAAGTGCTTTCCGATTGCGCACCCTGTTCACGCGCCGACCAATCACGATAAATTTCGTCAGGGATCACAAACGGCGCATGCGGCCAATTTAAATGTTCACGCGTCGCAGCCACTTCCGCTGCACCTAAAGCGGCACCATGCACTTTCGCCGTGCCCGCCATGTTCGGCGCACCATGACCAATTTGGGTTTTGCAGCAAATTAAACTCGGCCGGTCAGTGATTTGTTGACATTGCGATACAGCTTGCTCAACGGCTTGCGCATCATGTCCATCGATACCACGCACCACATGCCAACCATAAGCTTCAAAACGTTTGGGTGTATCATCGGTGAACCACGGTTCCACAAAACCATCGATCGAAATGCCATTGTCATCCCAAAAGGCAATTAATTTATTGAGTTGCCAGGTGCCCGCAATCGCGCAGGCTTCGTGCGAAATGCCTTCCATCAAACAACCATCACCTAAAAAAACGTAGGTGTAATGATCGATGATATTAAATCCGGGCCGATTAAATTGCGTGCTTAATATTTTTTCAGCGAGCGCCATACCGACCGCATTGCTCAAGCCTTGCCCCAAAGGCCCAGTGGTCGTTTCAATTCCCGGTGCATAACCATACTCGGGATGGCCCGGTGTTTTGCTATGCAATTGTCGAAAATTTTTGAGCTCTTCAATACTGAGATCGTAGCCGGTTAAATGTAACAAAGAATAATGCAACATCGAGCCATGGCCGTTCGATAAAATAAATCGATCGCGATTGACCCAAGCAGGGTTGGCCGGATTATGTTTTAAATGATCGTGCCACAACACTTCAGCGATATCGGCCATGCCCATCGGCATGCCGGGATGGCCAGAATTAGCTTGTTGAACCGCATCCATACTCAAAGCACGGATGGCATTGGCACGTTGTTGGCGAGTGGGCATGGGGGAAACTCCGAAGTTTACGTCATTCCCGCGAAAGCGGGAATCTAGAGATACATCATTTATATCTAACATAGAAATTAAACTTATTTTCTTTTAGTCGGTAACATTAACCATCCAAAAAATCAGCTTTTTTTAAACCAGATTGTCTTACGATAGAATTAAATGTACCAAAAGGAATATCTTTGCGTGGATGAGGCACAATTACCGTATAAGTTTTATACCGATATTTTCTGTGGCTACCTTTTTGACTAACTTCAATAAAACCATGCTTTAATAGTACAGAAATAATATGAGCCGATGAAAAAGCATTAGACATTTAATTCAGCTTCTCCCAATAACGCCTCATTAATCATGTGATAATTGGAGAGACCCTCATCATCTTGCAAATAAAGCTCTACCGCTTCTTTAATATTTTTCACAGCTTCATCAATTGTTTTGCCAAAACTTGACACATCAACGTTCAAGCATTGAGCCACATAATATTCGTTTTCACGATAGATGATGTATTTTACGTGTTGCAACATAGCAAGTTTCCCGCTGAAAATGAAGTTGTACCACTGGATCCCCGCCTTCGCGGGGATGACGAATTGTAAAATTATACCACAAACCCCTACTCCTCCGCCTTCACCGCAAACAAACGCGTATCGGAAAACAAAGGCGTATCAAAACTGATGGGAATCGGTTTCGGCTCAACGATCAGTACGGCTTTAATGCGAAAGCGGAAAATGAGTTCCACTTCGTTATTGGCTTCCAACAATTCTACCCGCACATCTTTCAAGCGCGGTTCATACACTTCAATCGCGCGCTGCACGGCTTCAGTGAAACGTTGCTTTTGCTCGTCAGAATAAATGCTGATCGTCGTTAAATCGGGGATGCCGTAATCAACCAGTGAGGGACGCAATTCCGGAAAGTCGTCCGGCAATTCTTCCGCACCAATCACTTTGTGAGTGTTCAATAAATTCTGCAAATCCTGTGCAACGGACGCTGTCAGCTCTTGCACTTTATCGCGCGCCCAATCTGGCACATTTTTCGGCGGTGGTTTGAGCCTATCCAGCAATGATAACGTGATGTGCTCAGGTTTTTGAGTGGGTTTGTTGATGGACATAAATATTTTTTATCATTCTCATAAAAACAATCTAAAAATTAATTCAAGAGATCTCTCCTTTCGTAAAGGGGGTAGGGGGATTTAGCATCTAAATATTTAATCGCCCCACTCTTTTTTACGTAATTTCCTCACATACTCAACCGAATCTTTGATACCACGATCTTTCCACATGCCGAAAGCTTTATCTTGCGTTTCTTGTAATTGGTCAGCTTCTGCTTTAGCCACCCTTTCAATTTCCGTAATTTCTTTTTTATCAAGGCGAGCCAATAAATATTCTTCAAAGTTTTTTGTTTTCATAAGAGTTTTTAAATTTAATTCCCTAGGCGGCTTTCAAAACGGGCGTTTGCGTTAACTTCTGCGCCACTAAGGCATTCAAGCTAATACCCGCCTGAGCGGCCTCTATTGCTAATTGACGATGTGCCCGTTTATCGATTCGTACATTAAATTGACCACTGTATTCTTTACGGCGCGGTGCCAACGGAATTTCTTCGCCATGCTTCAAATAACTTTTTTTAACGCCTTCCCAAGCAATTTTCAACTCTTCCAACGCCAATTCGGGTGTTGCACCAAAAGCGGAAACATTAGGCATTTCAACAAAGTGTGCTAAAAAATCACCGTCTTCATCTTCAGCTAAATAAATACTATATCCATCGAATTCATCACCGGTTTTAAGTTTTTCCTTTTCATCATCGTGATGCTCGACCCCATCTTTCATTTTTGTTTTTCTATCAGCCATGTTTACTTTCCTCCTCATAACGCACTAAAAATTGTTTCACCTGATAAGCTTTTGCTTTGCCTTTATTATTCTGAATAGAAAGTCGAAACCTTTTGGACGAATACCAAATCTGGTGGCTACCGGTTTGATGATCTTTTTCCCACTCACATTGCTGTAAAAGAGTTTGAAATTCAGCAAAACTTAAATCACCAGGATTATTTATAGCTCTTGCTAACAACTTTTCATGCTTCGTCATGTTGTAACTATATACAGTTACAAAGAGTTTGTCAAATTGATGTCGGCTTGTTCGTTGCGCCTAACGGCGCAACTCTCGTAAACCGACCTACAACTCCATTTTTTAAATTTTGCCAACAATTTTAAAGACAAAAAGCAAAATCCCTCGCACAAACGCGAGGAAGATGACAAATACGAAAGTTTCCTACAAATTTAATTTTATTCTGTTTTTTTCGCAATTAGCGCTGGAAAAAAATTAAGCGATGGTCTAGTATTGTTTCGACTCCTCGATGAGGGGGAATATACGGGAAGCAAAAAGAAAAGCATTAAAAAATATTTTAAGTGTCTTAATCTTCTCTTAATAAATCTCGTATATAGTTGTGAACATGTAGCCAAGCGCACGCTTTGCTGCAGAACAAAAATAATTTAATTTAAACTAAACAATATGAGGTAATTAATTATGTATACTCCGCTTCCAGCCAATGGGCTAGCCATGCCAACAAGGCAACCTGCAGCTGGCGCCTTGTATGTGGACCTTGGCGTCGCAAACAAAAACCCTGATGCATTAACAGAATTTCCTAATGCATTTCCCATTATGCCGGAGGTCGGCGGGTATTGTGGTGGTTCCATTGGCGTCAACTCAAACGCAGACGCTAACGCTGGCCTAACCGCTTTCTATCGCGCTCAAATACAGCTCGCCGCCGCTTATGCAGGTAGTGATACGAACTTAAACTTTGTTATTTTCAGCAGAGAAAAAATTTTACCCGCAAGCGTGAAAGAAGCGAAGATCTTTGCTCTTGAAACAACAGGCAAAGAGACTCCTAAATGGCAGATGGGTTGGAATACAACCGTAAAACCTAGAGACACAAAAGCGGTTTCTGTGATTAATACAGCAATCACCGATAATACAGGTACCCCATACTATGCAGTAAGTGGGGGCTTTAATGGTCTTGATCCAAAGGCACTCATTGAAGCACGCCATCCAGCCACTACAACAGCACATGTGATTAAAAGTGCTGCTAGCTAGTACTGTGGCTTAAAAATTAGTAGCCCAAACCTTCTTTCTGAAGTAAAGAAAGAAGGTTTGGTTACTGAATTGACTGTAGTTCTGTAATTAATTTCAATGTAGTATCTACTTTCTCTAATTGCAACTTGGGTCGCAAATAAATGACACATCGATATTTATCGGCCGTTCCTATTTTTTCTGTTACTTCCACTTTAGCTTCTTGTAAAGGATATTTAATTCGTAAATCACCATCGACATCATTGGATGCCACAAAGTCTGTTATCCACCGATTTAATTTATTTTCAACCTCCACTGTCGAATGCATAGTCCCAATCCAATCCCGTCCCAAAATTTTCACATAATGTGCAAAGCGGCTCGCTGACAAAATATATTGCAGCATGGACGAGAGTTTCATGTTGATGTTTTCGTGCTCATCCCCTGATTGATGCGAGTTAAACACCGAGGCATTGCTGTATAAAATCGCTTTGCCGGTGTCGGCGTATTGGCAGATGGGAATTAAGCCAGAATCGGCAATGTAACTTTCATCCTGTGTGTCAATTAAAAGTTCGGTGGAAAATTTTTCGATGAGATTGCCATGATAATGCGTGATGACGGGCAAACCTTCGATGATGCCGCCGGCTTCGTCGGCGGGTTTAGCACCGCGAATGGTGCCGGGCCAACCAGTGAGTAAAAACGATCGCACTACCGCGACGCCAAAGGCAAAGCTACCATTGCCCCACAAATAATGCTCGATATTTTCGGTGACTTTTTCTTGGAAGCGAAAACTACCGCGGTGGATGCGCAAATTTTCATAGGGCGCGCGCAAAATCACACGCGGCATGGTGAGGCCGACAAAACGCGTATCGGGGTGATTGCGCAATTGTCGCCAGCGGCCATAAGCTTCTTGCTTGAATAATTTATCCAGCGATGAAAACGATAAGGGATTAGCAAAGTCATCCACACCAAACGCGGTGGGTGCCACCGCGGCCACAAACGGCGCAAAGCTTGCCGCGGCGATGCTCGCCATGCCTTCCAACACATCAAAATCAAATTTGGTGGTGGGGCCTTGAATATGCGCGGTGTAATCGCCGATCAATAATCCAAACGGTTTACCACCGGGGCTGCCAAATTCGGCACTGTAAATCTTGGCAAATAATTCGCTCTGATCAAATTCCATATGACGGGTTAAATCGCGATGCATCTCTTGCCAAGTGATATCCAAGAGTTTAATAATAATTTCACTGCTGTTTTCTTTGGCATCGATGATGTACGAAAGCCCGCGCCAACGCGCTTCTAAGGCTTGCAATAAAGGATGATGTAGAATGTTATTAAGCTGCAAATTGATCAGTTCATCTAAGGCAGCAATTTGATGATTAACACGCCGCAATAAAACCTGCGGCTCATTCGCCTCACTGATGTTTTCCATGTAACACCACAGGCTAAAAGCCTTTTGCCAATCGCCCTCCTGCAAAAAAGTTTGCAAGCTGGTTTGGTGGGTGGGGGAAAAGAGGTTGTTAAGCACGGGGTTTAGTTTTTGTTGTAGGTCGGTTTACGAGAGCTTAGGCTCCGCCTAAGCGACCAAGCCGACACCACGTTTGGCGTCGGCTTGGTCGTTTCGCTAATCGCGAAACTCTCGTAAGCCGACCTACTTTTTAAATTGCACAAATATTAAACTAGTAAGGCATCCATGTCAAATGCATAAATAAAATTTATTGCATTTTAAATTGATTCTGCTATAATGAACTCATTATGTCACATGCCGCTATCAACACTATCCATTACATAAAGCGCCTGGAAAAAGCGGGCTTTGTTCGCCAACAAGCTGAAGCCTTAGCAGAAGCCAATTCCGAATTTATTAACGATAATTTTGCAACCCAACATCAGCTCGAACAAGTTCGCCTGGAACTGAAGCATGAAATTAAAAGCGTGCGCACAGAATTGCAGGCTGAAATACAAACTATACGTAGTGACATTATTATCAAATTAGGCAGTGCTATTGTTGGCTGCACAGCGATATTAGGTGTTTTGATCGCGATTTTCCACTAAACTACGATTTCTCGTTTGTCTCCCACTCTCAGATTGTGTTAAAGTTCATCCCATGAACATAATTCAACGCCACCCCTTCACCCCCGGCGAAATCCTGCAAGAAGAATTTATGGAGCCACACGATTTAAGCCAACAAAAATTGGCGAAATTGTTGCGCGTTACCCGTCGGCGTGTGCATGAAATTATTAAAGGTAAACGCGCCATTACGCCCGATACCACTTTACGTTTAGGTAAATTATTTAAAATGAGTTCCACTTATTGGTTAAACTTACAAATGAAATATGATCTGTGGCAAACCATGGAAAAAGATAGCGTTAAAACCGATCTCGAAAATATTCATCCTTTACCTTTGGCTGCTTAAAAATGACCCCTCTCTGCATCGACCTCGACGGCACCTTAATCCGTGCCGACACTTTACAATTAGCCCTCTGGCCCTGGGTGGGCAAGAGCCCGCTACGCTTGTTAAAAGTGCTGTTTTGGCTCACCCGTGGGCGCGCCTATTTAAAACGTCAAATTGCTAATCGCGTCACATTGGACCCAGCCACCTTTCCTTACAATCAACCATTTTTAAACTGGATTAAAGCCGAAAAAAGCACCGGCCGTAAATTAGTGCTCGTGAGTGCGACCGATGAAAAATATGCTTTAGCTGTCGCCAAGCATTTGCCGATTTTTGATGAAGTGTTAGCCAGTAATGGCAAAACCAATTTACGTTCAGCTAACAAAGCCGCTGCGCTTAATCAGCGTTACGGCCGCGGCCGTTATGATTACGCAGGTAATAGCAGCGCGGATTTGCCGGTGTGGCAAGCTTCGCATGCTGCCATCGTGGTAAATGCGGATTCTACTTTATTGCGCCGTGCAGAAAAAGTGGTGATGGTGGTGAAGGTTTTTGCTTAAAAAAATAGATGTAGGGGCCGTTCGTGAACGGCCCGCGGGCGGGTCGCGACCCGCCCCTACAATATTTAACTTCACATCCAGTAAATTCGCCCACCGCCACCGCCAAGGTTTTAGTCTGCGCGACCCACTCGCCCGCGCCATCGGCGTTAAAAAAGATCACTTCCCTTCTATTATCGATGCTACCGCTGGTTTAGGTCGCGACGCGTTTTTATTAGCTTCGCTTGGCTGCTCTATCACCTTATTAGAACGCGTGCCGCAAGTGGCTGCTAATTTGCAACAGGCTTTGCTTGAAGCGCAGCAAGAGCCTCATCTCGCACCCATTATCGCGCGCATGCAGCTGATTCAAACCGATAGCATTGCTTATCTGCAACATTTACCCACTGAACAAAAGCCCGATGTCATTTATCTCGACCCAATGTATCCACCGAGCCGTAAAACCGCGTTAGTAAAACAAGAGATGCAGTCATTGCGGGAACTGGTGGGTTTTGATAATGATACAACTGAATTATTTCAAGCCGCCATGCAACAAGCAAAAAAGCGAGTGGTGGTGAAACGTCACCGTCATTCGCCTACTATCACGGAATTAAAACCTTCCCATGTGATTGAAACGAAAGTGATTCGGTTTGATGTTTACATAGTGTAGGTCGGCTTCCCGCGCTTCGCATCAAGCGAAGTGCGTAAGCCGACATTGGGCGTCGGCTTGTGCGCATGCTAAAGCATGCTTCGAAGCCGACCTACATTTCACGGGGATGACGAATCATTAGGAAATTAATTGGTAATCTGCAACAAATAAAATTTAACTTGTCCTGCTTTACTGGACTTAAGTATTTCCCAATCCTCGCTCAGCACTGAAAGCAAATCAAGTTCCGCTTCCGTCTCAACATACACCAATGCTTTCTCCTGCAAACAATTATTTTTTTGCAAAGCTTCGAGCAAAGGTAAAACTAAATTTTTCTTAAACGGTGGATCTAAAAACACGATAGAAAATTTTTCAGAAAATTGACTTAAAACTTGCGGCATGCTGGCGTGACAGAGCATCGCATTTTCTACTGCAAGTTGCTTCACATGTTCCCGCAACACATCGAATACGGTTTTTTCTTGTTCCACAAAATACACTTTTTGTGCGCCACGTGACAGCGCTTCCAAACCCAATGCACCAGTGCCAGCAAAGGCATCTAAACAAACAGCACCATGGATATCATGCATCAACCAATTAAATAAAGTTTCGCGCACGCGCTCAGGCGAGGGTCGGACGGCCGCATGATCTGCAATCGCAAAGCGACGTGAACGCCAGCGGCCAGCAATGATGCGAAATTGGTTGGGTTTAAGGGTCATAGAGATATGGTATACTAAATCGAAATTTTAACCTAAAAAATCCCCCTTAATCCCCCTTTTTCAAAGGGGGAAATCAGAGCAGAAGTTTAATTGCAAGATCCCCCCTTTGGAAAAGGGGGGCAGGGGGGATTTAAAATTTATAATTCATTATCTATGCCCGTTACCTCCCTTTTCCAACGCTTAAAACAAGGCTTAAGCCGCACTCGCCAACAATTATTCGGCGGCCTAAGTGATTTATTGCGCGGTAAAAAGCAAATTGATGCTGAACTACTCGAAGAACTAGAGACACATTTATTGGCTGCGGATGTCGGCACTGCAACGACGCAAAAAATCATGGAAAATTTAGCGGCTGGTACAAAGCGTGCTGAATTAAACGATTCCGAACAACTCCTGCAAGGCTTACGTCGCCAACTAATACAAATTTTAACGCCGCATGAACAGCCTTTAATAATTGATACCAATAAAAAACCCTTCGTGATTTTAATGGTTGGCATCAATGGCGCAGGTAAAACCACTACACTCGGTAAATTAGCCAAGCATTGGCAAGAGGAAGGCAAAAGCGTCATGCTTGCTGCGGGCGATACGTTTCGCGCGGCAGCCGTCGAGCAATTACAGGCCTGGGGTGAGCGCAATAAAGTGTCGGTGATTGCACAACAAGCAGGAGCGGATCCCGCGGCAGTGATTTTTGATGCGATGTCGGCTGCACGCGCGCGCAATATTGATGTGTTACTCGCTGATACCGCTGGCCGTTTACACACGCAAGATAATTTAATGGCCGAATTGCAAAAAGTGGTCCGCGTGATTAAAAAAGCTGATCCTTCAGCACCGCATGAAATTTTATTAGTGCTCGATGGCGGCATCGGACAAAATGCGCTGCAACAAGTAAAACAATTTGATGCTGCGATTGGTTTAACGGGTCTTGCGATCACTAAATTAGATGGCACCGCAAAAGGCGGTGTGTTATTTGCGCTGGCTGCACAAAATAAATTGCCGATCCGCTTTGTTGGTGTGGGCGAGGCGATCGATGATTTGCAAGTGTTTAAGGCAGAAGATTTTGTGAGCGCGATGTTTGATGCAAATTAAAAATAATTTTCACGTCAATTGGAATTAAAATTGAAGAAAACTTTATTTTACGCTGGATTCCCGCTTGCGCGGGAATGACGAAGCAACTAAACTTATGATCAAATTCACCAACCTCTACAAAAAATATCCCAACGGCCACGAAGCTTTGATTCGTATTCACTTTCATTTGAAGAAAGGTGAAATGACCTTTTTAACCGGTCATTCCGGTGCGGGAAAAAGTACCTTTTTAAACATTGCCGGTTCACTCGAAAAGGCCACCCGTGGACAAGCGGAAGTCAATGGCGTCGACTTAATGACGATTAAGAGAAAAGCCCTCCCCGCCTTTCGCCAACGCGTTGGCATCGTGTTACAAAACCCCCATTTATTGCCGGATAAAACTGCTTTTGAAAATGTTTCATTGCCGCTCATCATCGCGGGCTTTAATAAAACAGAAACCAAAAAACGCGTGCACGCTGCTTTAGACAAAGTACGGCTATTAAGCAAAGGAAATTTTTTAGCGGAAGAACTTTCCACCGGTGAGCAACAACGCATTGCCCTCGCCCGTGCTATCGTCAACAAACCTGATTTATTATTAGCTGATGAACCAACCGGCAATTTAGACCCGGATCTCGCCCGCGAAATTATTCAACTCTTTACTGAATTCAATCAAGTCGGTACCACGGTGCTGATTGCCACGCACGACATTGAACTTATCAAAACTTTGCCGTATCGAATAATCAAAATTGAAGCGGGTCGCTTAGTGGAGTAGGTCGGCTTGTAGGGGCGGGGCTTGACCCGCCCGCATTAAACGAAACGAACCAGCCGACACATTTTCTAGGACTCTTCAAAACCAAAGTAGTTAAACTAGCTGAATTTATATAAATTCAGCTAATATACTAGCCAGATTTATAAAAATTATGCTATTATATTAGCTGAATTAATATAAATTTGGCTAATTACCATGGCAAACTACGTTTATCAACATCGCCTCGAACAGCTTAATTCCCTTGATTTTAAAGGAAAAGTTCTAGTTCTCTATGGTCCACGTCGGTCTGGTAAAACAACTTTGCTAAAGCATTTTTTAGCAGGCTGTGAAAATTATCTATTTATTTCCGGCGATGACAAAGATATTCACGATTATTTGAGCAGCGAATCGCTCAGCAAATTAACTCAGTTTGTAGCAGGTTACGAATGGTTGGTGATCGACGAAGCACAAAAAATAAAAAATATTGCTGCCAATTTAAAATTGCTGGTGGATCATTTTCCAGAGTTAAAAATTATTGTGACCGGATCTTCGGCATTTGATTTAGCAAACCAAATGGGTGAACCACTCACCGGACGCAAAATCAGTTGGCAATTATTTCCCTTGGCGCAACTTGAACTGCAAGCCATCGAAACACCGCAAGAGACCAAAACTAATTTAGCACAACGCTTAATTTATGGTTCATATCCGGAAGTAGTTCTACAAGAAAAAGTAAGCGACAAACGCACTTATCTGCAAGAATTAACCCGCGATTATTTGTACAAAGATATTTTATTATTGGATGGCATTCGCAAAACGCAACAATTAGAAAAATTATTGCAACTATTGGCTTTCCAAATCGGTAAAGCAGTGTCGCTGTCGGAATTAGGCACCCAATTAGGCATGAGCAAAGATACGGTTGCCCGCTACATTAATTTATTAGAAAAAGCCTTTGTCTTGATCCCACTTGCAGCTTTCAGCCGCAACCCACGCAAAGAAATCAGTAAATCGCAGCATTATTATTTTTATGATACCGGCATTCGCAATGCACTCATCAACCAGTTTAACGAATTGCAATTCAGACAAGATGTGGGCGAATTGTGGGAAAATTATTTAGTCGTTGAACGCCTGAAAAAACAAAGCTATTTAGACCTCTACACACAAAATTATTTTTGGCGCAGCTATTCTCAGCAAGAAATTGATTGGGTAGAAAATCGCGATGGCAAACTAACGGCATATGAATTCAAATGGAATCCAAAAGCAAAAACCAAAGCGCCGAGTCAATGGCGAGAATTGTATCCAGAAGCGGATTATCAAATTATTCATCCAGAAAATTATCTGGATTTTATTTGCTGACTTCTATTTTCTTCTTTTAATAAATCTTATGATCCCCAGACAGCTAATCAGGATCCAAAAAATCTCAATGATAACGGATGCCAGATTCCAATGATAAAACAGAGAAAATAAAATCAGTATAGCACCCAGCAAATTGAGTGAAGAATAATAAATTGTCTTAGTAAACTTATCATGCGTTTGAGAGAAAAAATAGCCGCTTAAAATCATCGCAACGCCGATAATACCGATTATATTAGGAAGTTCGTTCATCCTATTGTACCTTTGGAAAATGCAGAATAAATTCGGTATACTTCCCCAACTCCGAGCGACAAGTAATATCGCCGCCATAACCCTGCATCACAATTTGACAAAATACCAAACCCAAACCTGAACCACTGGTGATAGGATTGCTACTCTCAAACTTATTAAAAATTTTCGGCAAAAATTCGGCTGGGATACCCGGGCCAGTATCGCGGAAAATTAACTGATTAACCTGTTTTTCGTGTTGATTCAAACGAATTGTAATGTTACCGCCATCGCCTTCTTTTAAAGCTCGCAGCGCATTTTTAATTAAATTGTACAACACATGCCGCGTTAAAATAATATCGCCCTGATAAGTAAAATCTTGCTCTTTGTTCGGCTGCCAAATAACAATATTTTGTTCGCTGGGTTTAAAAGGGTAGCGTTCTAAAAGATCTTGAATGCTGGCAAACATTGAGCAGGGCGTAAAATGCGAGGTATCCACTGTTTCCGAAGCCACGCTTTTTATTTTCACTAGCAACATATCAATCATCTGTGCCGTTTCTTTTAGCGCCCCTTTCGTATCGTGAAAATATTTATCAAATGATGCTGCAGCTTCCTCTTGGTCTTTAAAGTCCAATTTTCCACGTTGCAATTGTAAGCGATCTAAATTAATACTCACCACCGATAGTGGCGTTCGCAATTCATGTGCAATAGACCCCGCCAGAGTCTGCATCACCTCCGCATTTTTTTCAGCGATGGCTTTTTCTTTTTCGAGGATTTCGGCTTTTTTCTGATCGGTGATATCAAGCGAAATACCTAATACTGCCACCACTTCTTTGTGCGCATCATCGTAGAGTGGAACTTTGTTAGTCAAATAAGTATGCTTTATGTTATCTGCCATAACAGCTGTTTCTTCCATACTTTCTGCCTTTCCCGAATCCATTACTTGCCAATCATTACGCCGCATCATTTCTACATCTTCGGGAGGCATAAAGTCAGCGTCTCTTTTTCCTATAACATCGCGGCGCGAATTAAGCT
The DNA here is from genome assembly GCA_013285995.1 of Gammaproteobacteria bacterium. Lineage (GTDB taxonomy): Bacteria > Pseudomonadota > Gammaproteobacteria > JABDGN01 > JABDGN01 > JABDGN01. Next base: position 19,383 of record JABDGN010000006.1, on the reverse strand, counting down.
GAAAAAGCTTTGCTAAATTATCATTACATCCTAAAAAAACTCCATTTCTATTTTTCCAATAAACAGCACCCGGCATATTAGCAATAATATTTTCCAAATAATTTCTGATTTGTAAAATACATTGCTCAATAGTTTTATGGTCGTTAACTTTCTGACCTGTGACTTCCTCAGTTAGTTTAGCGATAAATTTAAATTTTTCTGCACTTTCTATTTCTATATCTTCTTTGGCAAGCCGCAGAATATTTTCTAAATTTTTCCGCTCAGTAATATTAGTACCGATTGCTAATACCCCAATTATTTTTCCTCTTTTATCGCGCAAGGGAATTTTATTTGTTAAATATACGCTCCGCGTACCATCATGAGCAGTAATGACATCATCAAATTGCAGCATTTTTCCAGCTTTTATTACTTTTCTATCATCCTCAAGAAATTGCTTTGCTATCTCTTCACTAAAAAAGTCTCGATCTGTTTTACCAATAATGTCCGCTGCCGATTTACACTTGAAAAACCTAACTAATTCGTTATTACAACCACAAAATACTCCTTGTATATCTTTCCAAAAAACGACCCCGGGTAAATTTTCTAAAATATTTTCTAAATACTCCTGATATTCTTGACTAGCAGGCAGTTGCTTCGTTGTCTGAGGTGTAAAATTAAATACTTCATCGGGGGTAGTTAGCAGTATCCCCTCTAATAACCCCTGATTTCTAATAAATCCTATCCGCCAAAGTAATTTTTGATCATAAATAGTTGTTTGTATTTCGGTAAAATCTGAAACTTCGGCTACACTTTCAGAATCAGGATGAGTAAAGGGAAGCGGAAAGTCAATTTGATATTTTTCACACAAAAAAGAAAAATTTTGGTTAAGGACTTGAGCAGACTGCCATTTAAAAATACTGCTGGCATTAGCGGTAATGGCTTTAATATGTAAGTTTTTGTCTAAAAGAATGAGAGGGGAGCCGCTCAATTTTGTAAACAAGCTGAAGTGGTCTATTAGCTGTGCGAAATCAAAAGACTTCAGCATATGTCCCCCTTAAGAACCCTTGACCTTTGAGTCAGAAATAAATATATTAAGCAAAAAAGTGAACACATTATACTCTATCAGCTATGAATAAGAAACTATTCCACCAACTCCTCGAAACGCATAGTGATAACACCGACTATGAAAAATACTTAAATACAACTCAGTTGTTGACTGCGCAAAAGAAAGTGGCTGACCTTCTCCCTGATGAATTACAATTTCAAATTGTACATCAAAGTGAAGAGTTATGGATGAAATTACTGGCTTATACATTATTACAAATTGACAGTTATTTAGTAAAAGAAAATACTAATCGTGTTCTAACTTTGTTTCGTCGTGCGCATAAAATCCAACGCTTAATGATCGATCAATTAAGCATGCTCGAAACGATGTCGCCTAAAGAATATTTTCCAATTCGTGCTTTGTTAGGCAATGGTAGTGGGCAAGAATCTCCTGGTTTTAAAATATTATTACAAATGCCTGCTCCTTTGTGGCAAACCTTCAAAAAACATTATTTAGAAAAAGCTGATTTAACTATAGAACAAATTTATGATACAAAATATAATCATTGTGATGCTTATCTCATAGCGGAACAATTAATTGAGTTTGATTCTAATTTCCAAGAATTTCTCTATAGCCATTTACGTTTGGTAGAGCGCACAATTGGACCACGTGCAACTTCTTTAAAAGGTCGTTCAACGGATGCCTTAAGCATAAGTGCCAGCCGCAATTTTTTCCCCGAATTGTGGAATATTCGCACTCAAATGACAGAACAGTGGACGAGACGCCGTGGCTCATCACCCTATCAATAATTCTTATCAGGATTTATTTCATATCCCGGATGGAATTTATTTAGCTTCCCATGCAGTAGGATGCTTGCCAAAAGCTGCGCAACAAACAGTGACCGATCATTTTTTTACTCCTTGGAAAAATACTGGCACTCATGCATGGCATGATTGGTTAGACTCACTCGAATTATTTCGCCGCAATATAGCCGGAGTATTACACGGTAAAATTACTGAAATTTGTCCCCAAGTTAATATCTCTGTAGCAACTTATAAAATATTAAGTGCCTTGCCGCTACGTGCAAATCGTCAAAAAATTATTATTTCAACATCTGCTTTTCCGTCGACAGGATTTGCTTTATCAGTTGGAGGTAAAGGCATCTATGAAATGCAATTTTTAGAAAATGATACCAATGCCTACGCAGATGTGCTGAAAATCTGGGAGCAAGTTTTACAAGAAGATGTGCAACTTATTTTACTAACTCACGCAACTTCTACTAATTCGTTTCGTTATCCAATAACTGAAATATTACAAATGGCACGTGCGAAAGGTATTTATAGTATCGTCGATGTTGCGCAAACAGTAGGGGTATTACCTATTCATGTTAATACTTGGAATGCTGATTTTGTAGTAGGTTCTTCAATTAAGTGGTTATGTGGTGGGCCAGGCGCAGGCTTTTTATGGGCTAATGAAAATTCTTTAGAAAATTTCGAGCCAAAACCAGTAGGCTGGTTCTCTCACAAAGATCCTTTTGAATTTGATGTTTATCGTTTTGAATACGCAAAAGATGCGCGACGTTTTTGGGGAGGCACGCCCTCCGTGATACCTTTTGTGGTTGCTAATGAAGGTATAAAAACGATGCTAGAAATTGGCATAGAATCTATTTATCAGCATAATCAACTGCTATCGCAAAAGCTTATCAGTGGATTGCAGGCATTAGATTTATCATTAACTTGCCCGGTTTTAGATGAACAACGCGGCCCTACTGTCACAGTCAAATTGCCAAATCCGGCTAAGGCACAAGGTTTCTTTACTGACAATCATCTGTCAGTTGATTACCGTGGTGCCGGAGGGTTTCGGCTTTCTCCGCATATTTATAATAGTTCAACAGATATTGATACCGCCTTAAAACTGATTGCTAATTATCTTCAGAAAAATAGCTAGCTGAATTTTAGCAAAACTTACCACGGCATCTCCTTGCCGGTGACTCTTAATATATCATTGCATATTATGCAAATAATCCTGTATTTTACAATTGCCATATAACCGTCTATTCTTTAGAAATGCCTGTCTCTTCTCACCAACCCATCCATATCGGCGATTTTATCGACGCGTGCTACCTGATTGAACGCAAATTAGGTGAAGGCGGCATGACAGCGGTTTATCTTGCACAAGATTGGCAGGATAATAAAAATCAGGTGGTGATTAAAATAATAAGTGAAGAGTTTGCCGCGCATCCTAAAGCCGCAATAGCGTTGCAACATGAAGCTGAAATTTTAGGACAATTAAATCATCCCGCTATCGTTCAATTACTCAAACATGATGCGAGTAAAATAATTCTGGAATATGTTGGCGGTGTTACACTTAAACAAGCTTTGCAGCAAGCAGAAATTTATTTTGCGACTCAGCAATCACGCACAACTATCTTGCGGCAATTAAAAGCAGCGCTAAATTATCTGCATGGGCAAGGCATTGTGCACGGCGATGTGAAGCCGGGCAATATTATTTTGCAAACTAATAGCAAGATTAAATTAATTGATTTTAGCTTAGCGCGTTTTTATAAAAAAGAAAACAATTTTGACCCAACCGAACTCCTTGCCTACACCCCAGCTTACGCCAGCAAAAATGTGCAAGCGGGCAAGCCTGTGATGCCAGACGATGATTGGCATGCGTTTGGAATAATTTCACAGCAAATTTCTGATTAATAGCTATACTTCTTGCATCTAATACTAATAAGAGGAAATGAGATATGCCGTCCGCACCGGAAGATGTTATCAATGCTGACATAGAGAAAGCTAATGCTAAAAAAACATCTACTATCCATACTGCCTATCACATATTAAAAAATTTAAATGCGATTGATCAAGCAAATATTTTAGAGTTGTACCATACACCCTCCTTGCAAAAAATCAAATTAGAAAACAGCCGGGTAATAGACCCAGAAGGTATTCCATACCAATGCTCATTACACAGAGTAAAGACACAGTTTTATCTGGTCGTTTCGCAAAAAAATTCATCCAAGCAAGATCGTAGTAATCCATCCGGTGTTTGTGGACATGTGAAATTATTAGCTCCCGTCCATTTTTGTTTGTCAGCCACTGGCGAGCCAGCTTTATTTATTAAAGGAAGCTCGTGGAATATTTTAAAAATCAGCGATAAAGCACATTGTTTTCACCCTGACACCGGGCAATATCTATTCGCTAATCAAGGAATTTTACAACGTTTATTTGAAGAAGATTTATTGACAGATGGAACTATTGCAACCAGAAACCAAGCTTTGACTTGGACTCGAATCAATCCCGTACGCAAACACTACGTCCTGCAAAAATTAGCGCTGGGCATCGAGTTTCTTGACGTATTAATGGCAAACGATAAGGATCCTTTAAATAGACTGACCCAATTACAAATAGCTTACTCTTCAGTAGTCGCGCTGGATAATGATTTCCACCAGAAAGGTTTGCGGCATGGTGATGTAAAACCAGAAAATATTATGATCCACTACTGGGACAGATATGGATATGTATATTATGAGTTAGCATACATTGATACAGATTTTACTCTGCCTATAGGGAGCATTGTTGACGAACCAAGAGGCGATCCGCTTTACGCTGATCCTGATGCTTGCCAACTTAATTATCAGACAGATGTTTCATCAGACTATTATGCATTAGGAATCATTTTGCTGTCATTCTTTTTTCCTGCAGCTTATTTTAGCCATGGACTGCACAACCCTGTTAATGTTGACACCCTGCGTCAGTCAATAAATGTCTTACGTGATTTTTTGCAAGATCGCAAATTGAGAGTAACCAACCTATTGAACGAATTATTGGCTCCCGCTAGCCGTTTATCAAAACCGGGAAAGCAGGTAGTTTACCTCATAGCCATCATGTGCAAAATTAAATTACCGGGACTAAATTATTACTTTGGTACCCCATTGAAAAATCTTATATTGCCGAAGTTGGAACAACTGATAACGCAGCTTGGAAGCTCTGTTCCACCGCAACGACCCAAACTCGACGCCACGGCGTTGGGAGCTTATGATTTTACGGTTTCACTACCTGGCAAATTACAAGCACTTCCAGTAGGTACAAGCTCATCGATACCCGCAGGGTTACAGCAAGAAAAGAAGCCATTACCACCACCACCACCTAGGCCCTCTTCTTGTTGCACCCTATTGTAATCTTACTCCACCGTCACCGACTTGGCTAAATTACGTGGTTTATCGATATCAGTACCTTTGAGGTATGCAACATAATAGGCTAGTAATTGCATTGGAATAGTGTAAACAATCGAGGCAATCACTGCTGAAACGCTTGGCACAGTGATAATTTGAATATCAGGGTGTTTTTCGATCGCAACGATCGCGTCGGCAAACACAAATAATTTTCCACCCCGTGCCCGTACTTCTTGCAAATTGGATTTTAATTTTTCTAATAAATCATCGTTCGGCGCAATGGCAATCACCGGCATGTCTTCATCGATGAGGGCCAAAGGCCCATGTTTTAATTCACCCGCCGGATAAGCTTCAGCATGAATGTACGAAATTTCTTTTAATTTGAGCGCGCCTTCTAAGGCGATGGGGTATTGCGCGCCGCGACCTAAAAATAAACTATTATTTTTTAACACAAATTGCTCGGCTAATTTTTCAATCGGTTTGGCTAATGTTAAAGTCTCTTCCAATAAGCGTGGCAATTGTTGCAGTTCACTGAGTAAAACTTTTTCATTTGTTAAACCATGCCGACGACCTAACACGATGGTCAATAATAATAAGGCCACCAACTGCGTGGTAAAGGCTTTGGTAGATGCCACGCCAATTTCAGGACCGGCGCGTGTTAATAACACCAAATCGGATTCGCGCACTAGCGAACTTTGTGGCACATTGCAAATCGCCAGTGTTGCGGCATAACCGGTTTTTTTTGCTTCGCGTAATGCGGCTAAAGTATCGGCTGTTTCACCCGATTGTGACAGCGTCACAAATAAAGTGCCTGCTTGCACAACCGGATTGCGATAGCGAATCTCACTCGCCACTTCCACGCGACAAGGAATGCGCGCCATGCTTTCCAACCAATAGCGCGCCACTAAACCGGCATGGTAACTCGTACCGCACGCCACAATTTGTACTTGCTTTATTTTTTCAAATGTTTTACTCGCGTGCACACCAAAAATTTCATCGGGCACTTGACTGTTAATAATGCGTCCTTCTAAAGTATTGCTAATCGCGATCGGTTGCTCAAAAATTTCTTTCAACATAAAATGACGATAGGCACCGCGTTCGACGGATTGATGTTGCAAATCCGAATGCTGAATTTTACGCTCCACGGATTTACCGTGTGCATCATAAATCAACACTTTATCAGCGTGTAAATCGGCAATATCGCCCTCTTCCAAATAAATAAATTCTTGTGTCACGGGCAATAAAGCTAATTGATCAGACGCTAAGAAATTTTCTTCAATCCCTAAACCAATCACCAAAGGGCTGCCCTTGCGTACGGCAATAATATGCTGCGGCTCCGGGCGATATAAAATTGCCAAGGCAAATGCGCCGTGTAAACGTTCAATAGTTTGTTTAACCGCAGTTAACAGATCCTTAGATCCTTTATATTGTTCTGCTAATAGATGAACGATAACTTCAGTGTCGGTTTGCGAATTAAACACATAACCCAGCTTAATTAACTCTTCGCGTAATTCGCTATAATTTTCGATAATGCCATTGTGCACCAAAGCAAAATCACTGCCCGACATATGTGGATGCGCATTTTTTTCCGATGGAGCGCCATGCGTGGCCCAACGTGTATGCGCAATGCCAGTGTGACCATGCAAGGGATGCTGTTTCAGTTGCGCGGCTAATAAATCTACTTTGCCTTCAACGCGTGCTCGCACAATTTCTTCTTGTGCATCAATCAGCGCTAACCCAGCGGAATCATAACCCCGATATTCCAAGCGTTTTAAACCTGCGACTAAAATCGCTTCTACATTACGTTGCGCTACCGCGCCGATGATGCCACACATTTAGATACCTCGTTCGAATAGAGTTTTTATAATATAATCGAGCAGTTGATTTTTCTTTCTTTGCTGCTCAATAAGCTGTTTAGGGAAGCGGCGGGCAATAAATTGATTGTCAAAATCAACTTTCCTTTCTGTTTTAAAAATCCGTTTAAAAGCAGATTTACAATCTTTGCTAGAATTACATGTTTTTTCATTAAGTAATCCTAATAAAAAGCACTCCAGACAAATAGGCTGCAAAGCAATAATTTCTTGAATGCCCTTTTCGGTAGCATCATTTTTAATTTTGCCTTGCCACCTTTTCCATTCATCCCTGTCGTCATCAATAATACAAAAACCTTGGCTATAATCAGCCATTGCAAATTTTTTAGCCGTGCGATTAATAATATCTTGAACTGAACCACCACCAGCAGGATAAACAGTAACTTGGACCAAGCTCTTTCTATTAGTATAAAGGTTTTTTAGATGTTCGATAAAAATAGGCCCGTCTTCTCCTTCCACACCAACCAGTTTGGTTATATTACTTTTGTGTTTGTAATTCGATTTGGCTAGCATTAAATTAATCCAATATGTGGCACTGCTCCATATGTACCCGATAAATATTTTTTTAGAAAATTCTGATCATTACGCACGTCCTCTGTATCACTTAAATGCCAGGCGGAAGTATTTAATGTTTCGTCTTTTTCTACTAAAACAATTTGTTCCTTATCCAACATATTAAGTGGCTGTAGGCAATGAGAAATAAAAATTAACTGTGCATGATGAGGGTTGCTCCTTTCGCTTAAAAATAGCTGAACTATTTTTTCAACCATCATGGGATGCAACTCCGCATCCAGTTCATCAATAATAACTACACTGCCCTGAATTAAGGCAGGTAAAATAGCAGAGCACAAAGTATAGAGTTTTCTAGTCCCCCCAGACTCAACCGCCAAACCTAAATTAAAGGATTTTCCTGCAACAATGTGTGTACCATAAGGTATATATACCTCTTGTTTCTCCGTTGGTGGCGTATTGAGTTTTACAACATCAATAGCAGACAATCCCAGATCCAATTGGCTTAAAAGCTGACTCATTTGTTCTTTAATATCTTTATTTTCAAAATAAAATTTGGAAACATCAGCTAAATCAAAGTCTACTTTCCCCAAGAAATCTACATTACCTTGATATTTTTCGAAATAAGCTTTCAGTCTAACAGAAAAATCTTGATTAAATTGTACTGCAGTAGAAATGAGTGAGGCATTGTTTCTTAATTTTGCTTCACGTGGCCAAGTAAATTGTATAACTGGATCGGAATGATTTTTCTTGGAAATAGTATAAGCTTCCGTCTGCGGATCCCAAGTACGTTTAAAAATAAAATTAAAGCTGGATTTTTTTATGAATAACGCTTCATAGAAAACCGTAGTTGGACTACAATGCAAAATATAACGGTAGCGATGCTTTTCAAAAACGAACTCAATTTCTAATTCAGTCAGTTGGCTTTTATCGTCAAAATACGTCTGATAGGGCAGTTGAGGTTGTTTATTGTAAAAAGAAAAACTTATAAATCCAATTAAAAAACGCAAAGCTTTCAAAATGTTCGTTTTACCAGAACCATTGCCACCAGCAATTAAAACGGCTTTAGAAAAATTTAAATCGTGTTCACGAAAATACAAACCACTTTGTTCTTCTTTGCCCATATGAGCAAACTGTAGAGTTATTTTCTCTTTAATAGAAGCAAAATTTTTCACACTAAAAGAAATTAACATTTTGGCACCGATAACGATAAATTTATCGATATTTTAACGAAATTTCGTCAAAAAGTCAATTTTTTGTGTTATTTAACTTAATAAGTTATAGCCCCAACAACGCCTGCACGCCATGCCAAACAATTTCCAAGCCAATACAGAAATTAATGAAGCTAAAGATTCGCATAATGACGCGCTCGCCGGTTGCGCCTAGCCGCTTGGTCAACCTGTCGGCATAACCATAGCAAATAAAGACCACAATGGCTGATAATAAAATACCAGCGATAGCTGCCACTTGCCCCGAAGCAATACGAATTAAACTATTGTGTCCCATTTCATGCGCACTGACGGCAAGCGTCACAGCCATCGCACCGGGACCGGCGGTGAAGGGCATCGTGAGTGGAAAAAACGCCAGCTCATTAATTTTTTTGTCGTCATAGTCACTGGCATCAGCGCGTTTTTTATCAATATCATCGCTGGGTTTTTGCAACATGCTCCAAGCGATGTAAGCGACCACTAATCCCCCTGCTACTTGCACAATCGGAACAGAAATGCCAAAAATTTTCAAAATCCAAGTGCCGACTAACAACACGACTAGCAATAAAATAAATGTGTTAAAAGCGACACGTAACGCTAAACGATGAATCGCTTTTTTAGATAAGCCTTTCGTAAAACTGACAAAAATCACCGCTGTACCAAATGGGTTTAATACCGGAAATAATGCGGCGAAACAAAATAAAGCGGCTTGAATGAATTCGTACATATGAAAAAACCCTTGTTCTTTTTTTATCTTTTCTTTAATTGGTTGAGTAAATTCTTTCCTTGTGGCCAATCCCCTAATCCTGCTGCAGTATTAATATGCCCGTGATCGCCAATATTGACCAATTCGCTACCCCATGCTTTAGCGTAATGGCTTGCTTTTGTTACCGACAGATATAAATCATTACTGCTGCACACAACAATACTTTTAAACGGCAATGCGTTCTGTGGCAAAGGTGAAAAACCTATTGCTGCAGAAGGAAAACTATTACTGTCCGGATCGGCAGGAGCCACAATCAAAGCACCTTTTACCAACTGATTATGGTAACGATTAGCCCAATGGATAATCATCAAACTGCCACAACTGTGTCCTACCAAAATAACGGGAGATTTCACGGTTTGTAGCGTAGCTTCTAAAGTATCTACCCATAATGTGCATTCTGGATTATCCCAATCCTTCTGTTGCACTCTTAGGAAATTCGGATGTTCCTTTTCCCATAAACTTTGCCAGTGCTCAGGACCGGAATTGGTATAACCAGGAAGTAAAATTATAGTATGAGGCTGCATATGTTAAAATTTTAACATAAAATAGGACTCCTTGTTTATGCACAATTCCCGCGCCCGCGCCGCCACAGTTCTTTGTAAAGTACTCATTGACAAAATCAATTTGGATGAAGCACTAAATGATGCCTTTGTTAACAATGCGCAAGATCGCGCGTTTATTCAAGAATTGTGTTATGGCACGTTGCGCTTTTATCCGCGCTTAACTTTCTTTGCTAACCAATTGCTGCAAAAACCTCTCGGTAAACAAGACACGGATTTGCACGTATTAATTTTAGTGGGCTTATATCAATTACTGTATTTAGAAACGCCCCCCCATGCGGCCATTTCAGAAACGGTGGAAGCGACCAAACAATTAAAAAAAGCCTGGGCTAGTAAATTAGTAAATGCGATATTGCGTAATTTTCAACGTCAACGCGATACTTTAGTCGCGCAAGCAGAAACGGAAGACGTTGCACAATTTGCGCACCCCACTTGGATTTTGCAAGCTCTCAAAACAGCCTATCCGCAACAGTGGCAAATAATTTGTGCGGCGAATAATGTGAAACCGCCGTTTACGCTGCGTGTGAATGTGCAAAAGATAAATCGGGAAGATTATTTACAGAAATTAAATAGTTTAAATCCCCCTTTAAGAATCCCCCCCTGCCCCCCTTTTTCAAAGGGGGGAGAATCCTTTGTTAAAGGGGGAAATCCTCTGAATCCCCCCTTTGAAAAAGGGGGGACAGAGCCTGTCCCCGCGAAGGCGGGGAGGGGATTTTCTATCCAAGCCACCGCCGCACCTTTAAGTGAATGCGGCATTTATCTAAGTAACGCAATTCCCGTGCCAGAATTACCTGGTTTTATGGATGGCGAAGTTTCTGTACAAGACGAAGCAGCACAACTGGCTGCAAGCTTATTAGATTTAAAACCACAGCAACGCGTATTGGACGCCTGCGCAGCACCGGGTGGAAAAACCTGTCATTTGCTGGAAACAGAACCGACTCTTCAATTAACCGCGGTGGAACTCTCACCTTTGCGGGCCAAAAAAATCCATGAGAATTTAGCGCGTTTACAATTAAATGCCAACGTTATCCCAGCTGATGCCGGCGAACCTGAAAGTTGGTGGGACAAAATATTATTCGATAGAATTTTGTTAGATGCGCCCTGCTCAGCCACCGGTGTGATCCGCCGTCACCCCGATATAAAATTATTGCGTCGTGCCAGTGATATTGCAAAATTTGCCGCACAGCAATGGCAATTATTAACTGCTCTGTGGCCGCTGTTAAAACCCAATGGTTTGTTGCTGTATGCAACCTGCTCAGTTTTGCCCATAGAAAATAGTGAGTTGATTCAAAAATTCCTGCAGGCGCAAACTGATGCGGCGTTACAAACCATTCTGCATCCCGGCAAAACCAGCACCACGCCCGATTGGCAATTGCTACCAGAAATTAATGGGCATGATGGATTTTATTATGCCTTGTTGAAGAAAGTCGCTACTAGAGAATAAGAAATTTATTTTCTCTCGCCCGCCCTAATTTTCACCTTAATTTTGCGCATTTTAAGCTTACCTTAAGAATTGAGTGTTATAGTTTTATAAAAACTAACAACAACATTCAATAATAAAATGCGCTGTTATAGCCACCAAGTTACTATTGCTTTAGGACAGGGTAGTGAGAAATATGCTCAAGCGCTACAAAGTGCGTTTCAGCAGAAACGCAATCTAGCCTCTACAGCTGAGCAAGATATTATCTTTATTCCTTCTCTACAATTTTTTTCTGCCCCGTATTTTTTTTTATTACAGAAATTAGATGCTCATTCTAGATTGTATGTTATCAGCCACAATCTAGCAGGGTCTGATACTTTAGCTGCCTGGGACCAGAGTTTCTTTCTCCATTACAATCAGCTTGCCAATATTTTAGCTACGAACCTGAGCCCTCTTGCAAAAGGAAATCCTTCTTCTCAACAACGACTAAAAATTAGCTTGCTTGGCTGCCGAGCGGGCGCTGGTGCTGCTGGCAATGTTAGCCAAGAGAGTTTTGCATATAACTTATGTGGTGCCTTAGCCAACCAGGGGGTATACGCTGATATTGTAGCCCGAACTTTAACGGTACTCTTGGATACTTTTGCAGGAAGAACTAAAGTCACCATAGACTCCGAAAATGTGCCGCAACATACAGAACTCTATCAACGAGCTAGCGAGCTATCATTCAATTCGCCGCAAAGACAATTGGTTATCGAACAAATGCGACAACTTGGAATACAGAAAAGGCCTGACTCCAAGAAAATTTTTCGTTGGGAGAGGGGGCAGATTATTATTCGTGATGCCTACGAAACCATTGCCGATTCAAGATCGCCAGCATTAAAAAGTAAAATTCTTGGCGTACTAGAAGCATGCGAAACCAGGACTGAAATCCCGGCGAAAAGACAAACACTTGCTGCTTTAAGAACTCAAATTGGCGGGATTGATTCTCGAAACTTGCGCACAGTGTTAACCTTGCTCAAGCAAGCAATAAATCCAGCCTGTGGACTTCCTCTCTCAAAATCGATTCATGAACACTCTTTCAGGCTTTGGAGTTATTTAGGCTTGCCTACACATACCGTGACCGAAATTAGAAAACTTATCCAGGAGCTCGAACAATATTTACATGCGCTACAATTGCAAAGCTCTTTCTATGAAGAATAAAAGAATATTTCTAAGGTTGATAAAGTATATTTTTTATTATGGTATTTTCAGTCACTATTTTATTGAGCGGCACATCCCAACTTTGCGGCGTTAATTTTTCCACACGTTGAATTCCATACGCTAATCCGATTAACTGAGGTTTGAGAGGACGATTAGGCACATTTAAAAACGCAAAGGTTTTATCATAATAACCGCTGCCCATTCCTAAGCGATTGCACTGATCATCGAAACCCACTAGAGGAGTAATAACAAGATCTAATTGTTCAGTCGGAAAAAATTCTTTTCTTTGTGGCTCAAGAATGCCATAGCGATTTTTAATCAACGTATCATTTTCTTGATGGAGTGAAAACTGCAAGGTGCCATCACCTTGCACGACTGGCAAATAAATTTTTTTATTGGCCTGCCAGGTCGCTTTAATTAGCTCATCAGTTGTCACTTCGCCCTGTACCGCTAAATAAATCGCGATGTGATCGGCTGCCTGCCACTCAGGCAACGCTAAAATTTTTGCAGTAATTTTTTGTGCGGCCACCTCACGCTCTGTAGTGGATAAAGCGAGACGGGTTTGTTTGAGTTGGGTGCGGAGTTGAAGCTGAGACATTTTTCGGGAAACTGTAGGGGCCGCTCGTGAGCGGCCCCTACAGATAGAATTTGGAAAAAATATAAGAAGTTCCCCGCAATGCCGTCTCAAAACGCCCATATAGAACCTGAGTAATCAGGTGGAAATTCAAGTATCGCTTCAGGGTCTCGAGTCTAGTCGAGCAAGCACAACCGCGATATGACAGAACTTCCTATATGAAACAATATTGGTTCAAAATGAAAAATTTGATAACGTACACCGCAGGGACTTTCAGTATACTCCCGTCAATCTTCGCTGTAAACAACTGTTTGGCGCTCTGATGAAAGCTTGCTTTGACCAAAAAATTGCTGTATCTTTCAAGCGATAAAATTAATAAATGAGCAGTTTTCCTATGGCTTATCACTCAGACGACTCCTCATCACCACCACCAAAAAGACAGCGAATGGAGGCGCCGGCTGAACCGCAAGTTCTTACCCCTGAACAATTTACATCTGTGTTATTGGCTACAGCTACATGCCTTCTCATTGCTCCCTTGATGGATTGCTTCACAGATAAATGCATATCGCGTCTGATATTGGCTGATCTAAACCCTCTCTTGGCCCAACAAGCCAGCTACAGAAATCACGGACACAAAACGATACCGCCCGCATTAGCTGATTACTTGGGACGTGAGAACCCCAATGAGATCTTTAAAATACTTCGACAGTTACCACCAGAAGCATTCCGGCACCTGCAGTCTAATCTCACTGGTGATTCTTTGTATAAGTTTTTTACCGATATTCTCTTGCAAAGAGCCAAGCAATACCTTGATCAGAGTAAGCATAGCGAGCTGTTACTGACCCATCAACAGGTAGTGGCGAATCTGGATCTATTGGTCCAGTTATGGATGTTCATAACAAATGCATTTTTCGACGAAATAAAGAAGAAAAGAACTTGGCTATACACGGCACTATTCTCCCCGGAGAACTGTACGCTCAGACTAGCTCCCTATGAACCATTTGGGAGATATTCCGAAAAGCAGCTGTTCCTGGCGCCCGATATTTTTAACAACTTCCCATCATTAAAAATTTTCACAGAAAGATCTTATGGAAATTTTATGCGTGCCTTGGATGCATTCACTGAGCGCGGGCAACCTTTATCTTCCTTACGGGCACCAACCCCTCGTAATGTGTTTTATCAGTTAGTCAACCCGGGCCCGGCACGTCCATATACGCCGGCAGAAATAGCCATGACTGCAGAGCTAGGACAAAGCTTAGCCATGATGCCTGTCCAAAACTTTGCAGCTCCTGTGCCCACTGCGGCAGCAGCGCTCCCACGGAGTGGACCACCCGCTCAAGCCATGTCAGATTATGGACAACAAGTGTTGGAAATGCTTGGTTTGCCTCCGGCTTTTACAGTAGGCCAAATCCCGGATGACAGTGATTCTTTTTTTGCAGCTATTTGTCAGTATATTCATTATGTTTTTGGCTTGCGATGGGATATCCTTTTTTTACGTGGGACATGTGCAGGACAATACACAAAGGAAGAAAAAAACCCAAATTCTTCCATTTTTAATTCCATTCAACCATTTATTACGCCACAAATGAATTATCCTGAATACCTCCTGTCGCCCAATAAGCCAGGTGGCAGCATAGATGTTGAGGGGCGATTAATTTTAAAATACATTGAAAATTTGCCGTCAGGTTCGCCTCTACACAGACTGAAAAATATTTGTTTCATTACAAAGTATCACGAAAACCTTGGCCTTAATAAACGCTTGCTTGAAGCATCTGGAGAGATAAGAGACTCCACCTATCAACCTTCCATGAATTTTTATGATACGCTAACTTTAGCGACGTTGAATGTTTCATCAAAGCATTATGTGCCTGTCTTACCGTCTCAAAAACTGTTTATCCAACCGGTTGCGAGAAGAGCGCCACCACCGGCGGCGGCAATGCCTTCCGCCAACGCTGCAGCGCCTGCTGATTCGGAAGTGATAGCATTGCAAGCAGAAATCACGAGGCTACAAGCAAGAATTGGAACACTGCAAGATGCATTGCAAAAACGGGAACAAGCATACGCGCAGTTGCGTGCCACGTTAGACGCGGCTAATGAGAAGTCCGCTCAATCGACTGGTGCTGTCCAAATTAAGCAAGAAGAAATGGTAGGCGCAGCTGAGCAACGAGTAGTTTCCGCTCAGCAATTGAGAGTGGGGGCCAAGGAAATTGTGTGTCCAGTAGGCTTGGCAAAGCTGCAAGATCCTCTTGTTTATCTTTGCCATAGTCCTGAGTGCCAGGGAACTGCTTATACGATTGACGCTTCATCTCGCGCTTGGTATAAGCAATGCTATATATGTAGGAAGCCAGTTCCAAATAACATGGTGGGGCGCAATATTGCCATGCGCCAGGTACTCGACCTCTTGGGTACACCACCGCCACAACCCGGAGCCTCCCAACCCGTCATCCATATCAGCTAGGATTTTAAACTTCTAGTAAAGCTAATTTTTTGGCAAGTCTATCGCGTAGGAGTTTAATCTTTTTACCTGCCTCTGTTAATCGTTTGGCACGATTTTTTTCGGCTTGCAATTCATAACAAATATTGATCGCTGCCATGACCACCGTTTCTTCATAACTCAAGTTATGGTTTTTGCTTTCTATGGTTTGCATCGCGTGATTAAGATGCAAAGCCACTTCTTGCAATTTATTAGCTTCATTGGGCGCACATTTAAATTGCCAATCGCGATTGAGAAGACGAACTTTGGTTTGGTTGGTGGGAGGGTTCATTGATTGCCTTATTGAAAATTTTTCAATCTCCTTTAAATCCCCCCTGCCCCCCTTTACAAAAGGGGGGATCCCTAAACTAATTTCATTTAAATTTCCCCCTTTGAAAAAGGATCTTCCCCCCTTTGTAAAAGGGGGGCAAGGGGGGATTTTTAAGGGGGATTTTTTGTTAATGCACCGCGGCTACTTTCGCGTCACGCGTTTGGATCAATTGCTGCACTTGCGCATCGTGCTTTTGATGCAAGGCTGCCAATTTAGCTTTGTAGTCGTTATCAATTTGTGCGATTTCGGCTACATGCTTTTGCTCAATCCCGGCTTTAGCCGCTGCATCTTTGCCTTGAATGGCTTTTTCGTAACGTTGTTCAGCTGCCGCTTTTTTCTGATTGTAACGTGTATCTAAATCAGAAACATCTTTCTGAAAACGAGTTTTTTCATCCGCAATTTTTTGATCATAAAATTTAGTAATGTGCTCTTTTTTAGCCGCCTCAGTTTGACCTGCATCGGCAAACGCATTCACTGTTACCACACTCAAAAAAGCCATTAAAATAAATACCGCTAATTTTTTCATTGTTACATTCTCCAAAATTTAAAGTTTAAGTTATACCCGTTACCACCCAAACGTTGCACGCGTTTGAGTTTTACGAATTTGTTTTTGATCGGCCCAAATAATATAGCCGGTTTTTAAATCTAATAATTTCATAGTGATCAACATATAATTATCGGTCACACTGCTGTTGCGCGTTTTGATATTGCTAATACTGCCGTACAACATATAACGCGCACCGACTTGTTGACCAATTTTAATAGCTGAATCCTTTTGAACTAAGCCGCTGTCTTGTTGATAACTCAATTGCTGCCGCACTTGTTGCACCACGGAGGGATCGGTAAATAAAAATTTACCCGATTGCGTCAGCTCCGTCATGATCATGTTGGTAACATTAGTAGTATTAATATGTTGATCCGTTTGATTGTTAATTGTGTCGACAAATAAAATCGGTTGGTTGCCATTGCTGGTCAACTTCACAATTGCCGGGAAAGTCAGCATATTATCTGTCATTGTCTGCGCAGTGGTTTGCAAATCAGTTGAACTAAAACCCACTGTCGAAGTGTCAACCGCAGTTGCATCAGTGTAAGAAGACTGCGAGCTGGAGCAGGCAGCGAGAATGCTGCAAAAAGATAAAATGATTAAAAAGCGAATGACAGATTTCATGATTTAAAATATTTAAATCCCCCTTTATCCCCCTTTTTCAAAGGGGGAAATCAACATAAAATCAATTTACGGATCCCCCCTTTGAAAAAGGGGGGCAGGGGGATTTTTTTTCCTACGAATTGTTAACTTTCCGAATTTGTTTCTGATCCGCCCACACAATAATGCCGGTTTTCAAATCCAACAATTTCATCGTGATCAAATAATATTGACTGACCGTTTGACCATTCGATCCAACGCCCGCCATATTCGTAACGCTACCATACATCATGTATTGCGCACCAATTTGCGTGCCCGCTTTCATTGCTGAAGCTGGATCAACCAAACCACTGTCCTGTTGATACGTCAATTGCGCTTTCACACTGGTTGCAACCGATGGATCCACAAATTCAAATTTACCCGACTGAATCAGTTCCGTCATAATCATGTTAGAAATATTATCGGTATTAATTTGTTGACTGGTTTCGTTTTTAATTGAGTCGACGAATAACACAGGCGTGCTGTTAGCGGTGATTCTCACCACCGGCGGAAACGTTAACATACTATCCGTCATCTTCTGCGCCGTGGTTTGCAAATCAGTCGAACCGAAATTCAAACTGCTGTTATCAACTGCGGTTGGATCGGTATATTGAATACCGCTGTTACCACCACAGCCAGCTAAAACGGCCACTGCCGCTGTTAAAACTATTACTTTAAATAAGGATTTCATTACTGCCTCTCTTTTAGTTCATGATATGGATATTAATTCGACACAGCACAGCTTGTGTATTAGGAGCTACTCCTACTAACTGTTGCGGATTCGTGGTTGCTACCGATAAAGGTTGCCAAGGTGTATCACCACCGGTCGGGAAACCATCTTTATCAAACCAGGTAAATTTGTAAGAAATATTTTTAGTGCTGCTGCCCATGCTAGTGTTGGTCACTGTCACTACCGCATTCATCACGCCACCGACCATACGGGTTTTGAAGTTGGTCAGCGAAATATCTTGCCCACTGGCAACCACACCGCCGGTGATCGCTGCATCTGAATTAGAAGCCGCTGATAAATAGGCGCCCGTTGTACACGCCGCCAACGCCACAACGCAAGTTACAATAAATGCCCATAATAAAGATCTTTTCATGTGTTAACCCCTGTTTGGTTATAGTAAAAAAGTTTGTGCAGTTAAACGCCCCGGATAAGCAACCACCCAAACTAAGGTAGTCTGGCCAGCCGCCACTTTCACCGGCAAACGCTGCGAGTTCCCATTATAGTTTAAAATTAAGGTTTGATCACCCGCATTCATAAAAACTTGCATAATTTGCGCATCGTTGGGCAAAGTAAGCCAACTACGCAAATCTGAATTAGAGGTTGCCATCACGTATAAGTTAGCAAGTAAGCTACCAAGCGAGTTATCCTGGTCAGCTTGCCCTGCCCCATACTCAATGGCGGTTTTAGCCATTGCCCGCAGCACGGCGCGCGTAATGATAATCGTATAATCTTCTGACAAGGCTTTAGCTGCCATCGCTTGTAAATTGACGATTTGCACCGTGCTTCCTAAAGTTTGTCCATTGGCAACATTCACTTGCAGAGCGGGCGTAGGCTGCAACTGTTGAGCATAGGTGGGCAAATCAATCGGCACAATCCCCGCTTTAGGAATCGGAATAGGAATCGACATATTTTGTTTGGGCGGAATAAAATTTTGCTCAAACAAAACCACAACCTGACCTTGATTCGCCCCTGCTGGCGCCGCACTCACATTTGGATATTGCTGCGAATAGTAGGCATAATCGCTGTTCATACCCAATTGTTTCGCCAAGCGCAACACATTCTGTTGCAAATACGGATTGCCTGGGTAAATGCTTAAAGCTTGCTTGTAATCAATATACGCACTGTTGGACTCGCCGCTCGCTTCATACAAAATACCCCCAAAATAATAGGCATAGGCATTTAAAAATTGACTCGTCACTTGATTAGCCAAAGCCGTAACCGGCGCAAATTTTTGATCTTTGGTAATCGCAGCCATATCAATTTTATTTTTTTGATCATCCATATTGGCTTTATTAATTTGTTTTTGATATTCCTGTTGCTGCGTTTGCTGAATTTCTTCCGCAACGCGCACTTCGA
>JABDGN010000005.1 GCA_013285995.1 Gammaproteobacteria bacterium | reverse complement strand
TAAAATTAATCACAATGCCTGCGGCTAAAAATACTGAGATGGCCCATAAACCATAACTGGTGAATAACACTAATAATCCATCATGCACTGGCAAATGCGGCACTAAAAAAGCGCCAGTGCAAGAGGCCACTTCGCTCGGCACAATCGGTAACAACCACACTGCGGACATGGTTTCAGCTTTGTGATCATGTTTAGTGAACATAAAATACGGCACGACAAATACAAAGAGCACCGATAACAAACAATCAATCCACCACAATATATGCGATAACTGAATAGCACCATAAAACAAAATACAGCCATTAATAATGGTTGCCAATCCCATCGGCATACAGCCAAACGCCATCGGTTGGATACTGTGTTCAAATAAAGGTTTCAATGTTTTGGGGAAAAATACAATGCGCCCTGCTAATAAAATACAGAAAAAAATAAATAAAATTACATTGATAAAGAATAAAACTTTGGATACATCCATGGCCCAACTGGCTGCCCATACATGCGGCAAAATCAGCATCACAACGCCGGTGCCCATGTTGACGGCAAACCAATTGGGGGTAAATTGGCGAAATAGTTCGCGCGGGTGGTTTAGTTGTGAAAAAGGGGTGATTGACATGATGGATTTCCTCTTGTTGAATTAATCGTCATCCCCGCGAAAGCGGGAATGACAATCGCCAGCATCAGAGTGCAGTTTAAAGTATTTTGAATTATTAGTAAAATTGATTATAATTATATCTATTATCAGTTTTTTTGATTATTAAGACGTAGGTCGGCTTACGAGAGATTGCGAAGCAATCGAACAAGCCGACAGCCCAAACATGATGTCGGCTTGTTCGCTTAGGCTTACGCCCAAGCTCTCGTAAACCGACCTACTCCCGCTTGAGCAGGAATAACGATTTATTACAGAGAACCCTTTATGAAATTCTCACTTCGTCAACTATCCATCTTCTGCGCCATTGCCGAACAAGGCAATGTCACGCAAGCGGCTGCAAAATTATTTCTTTCGCAATCAGCCGTTAGCATGGCTTTGGCTGAATTAGAGAACCAGTTAAACAAATCGTTATTTACGCGCAAAGCTAAAAAATTATTGTTAACCGATGCGGGAGAATTAGCTTTAAGCAAGGCACAAAATTTATTACGCCAAGCGGAAGAATTTGAAGACACATTAAAAACCAAAGCCGGCGTGTTAAGCGGCAAATTAAAAATAGGTGCCAGCACCACCATTGGCAATTATTTACTACCCGCTTTAATTGCAAACTTTATGCAACGTTATCCCAAAGTGAACATTGAGCTGGAAATTAATAACAGCCATTACATTATCAACCAATTACAAAAAATGAACTTAGATGTTGGCTTTATCGAAGGAAAATGTGATGCCAATGATTTAGAGCAAAATATTTGGCAACAAGACGAGCTTATTTTAGTGACAGGTGGCAAACATCCTTTTGCCAAGAAAAAACGCTTAAGCATAAAAGATTTACAAACCGCAAACTGGGTATTGCGAGAGAAAGGCTCCGGCACGCGCAGCATTTTTGAAGCCACCATGGCTAAAGCGCTCTCGCCACTGGATGTTAAATTAACTTTACCTAGCACGGAGGCGATCAAACAAGTGTTATTAAGCGGCAATTACGTCAGTTGCTTATCGAGCCACGTCGTGCAACAAGAATTGCAAAATAAAAGTTTAGTGCGACTAAAAGTTGGCAAATTAATTTGCCAACGCGATTTATTATTATTAACACATCGTGATAAATATCACAGTTTGTTGCTAAATAAATTCTTAGAATTTGTTAGCTAATAAACCAGGCGGCATCATGCCCTGCATGCAAAATAGCGGTATAATTAGGCCAACAATTTTATGATAATAGAAGAAGGCTAATTATGACGTACAGATCTACTTTTTCAGACGTTCGACCTTTGTTTTCTTGTTCAATACCCGATGAGCAATTCGATGTTATTCCGGTAGCAAGAAATCCTTTACCAACCCCTCCCGTTATAGAACGCATGCCCAAAGCGCAGTTTAAAAAAGAAATTTCTAAGTACCGTCGCATCGCTGATTTTAAATTGACGGAAGTTCTTTGGGATGCAAGACCGACTTCGGCATCCATAGGACGCCCCTTGCAACAAAAAACGCCACCGGTTGATTGGCGTAACTATTTGGTAATACGCTGGATTAATCAAGAGGTGGGATACGGTGTTTTTGCTACCCAGCTTATTAGGCAAGGTACAGAAGTGTGTACTTATGCAGGTGTAATCATGCCTTACGACCAGGCGAAAAAGTTCGATACACATTATCTCTACCGGTTAAATGATACAGATGTTATATCAGCTTATCATGCAGGAGGGATTGGTGGTTTTCTACAAGATATGCTTACGAAACTTCCTGGTGCGTCTCAATCTTTATCGTTGGCATTTGCTAATTTGAAAGTCTGCAAGACCGCTTACGAAGATATAACTTATATTTCTTTTGTAGCTGCGAACGACATACAGCCAGGCGAGCAATTAGGATACTCTTATAGTGAACATGATGAATATTGGGAAGCTCAAAAAGGGCGCGCTGAGCAGCAATATTTTTCAAAAGATGGCATACCTAGAAAATTGCAAGAATTAAGCCCTGCGGATCGAGAAATAATAACGCAGACAAAGCAATTTTTTGCTACCCCTTATCATCAACAGCTTGCATACACAGCAAAAATCTTTTATGAGAGTGCAATAAATTTTTGTAGGCAAGGTCGTATTGACCATGCTCTGTCAGGGTTTCAGAGAGCCGCAGAACTTTACCAGCAAGCAATTGATAACGGAGGTAATCGAACGGAGTTGCAGCGTGCCATTGATGCTTGTATGCTTCGTATTCAAGAAGGTGCAGATGGGCTCCGTGAGCATCGGTAAACTTGGTGGTAAAACAGTCGCTGAGATTCAGCACAAAATGACTGCATGTGCTTCGCCAAAATAAAAAAGTACTGCGTTATTTATTTACCGTCCTAACATTCCCTGCAAACCCTGCATATTTTGTAACCCACGCAACATTTTCTGCATGCCGCCTTTGCCGGAAATTTTTTTCATCATTTTCTGCATTTGCTCAAACTGCTTTAATAAACGATTCACATCTTGCACTTGAGTGCCGGAGCCTTTTGCGACTCGCAATTTGCGCGAGGCTTTTAATAGATCGGGGTAACGGCGTTCTTTTTTGGTCATCGAACTGATAATGGCAATCATTTTATTATTCGCTTTATTATTGGTGAGTTGTTGCGCTGCTTGCGGCAAAGCTGCCATTCCTCCAGGTAATTTGCTGAGGATGCCTTTCATGTCACCGAGCTTATCCATTTGCTTTAATTGATCGGCAAAATCTTGCAGCGTAAAGCCTTTACCACTTTGCAATTTTTGCGTCATCTTGGCAACTTCAGCTTTATCGACTTTTTGCTGCACTTCTTCAATCAAACTCAGCATGTCGCCCATGCCTAAAATGCGGGAAGCGATGCGATCTGGATAAAACGCTTCGAGTGCATCGGTTTTTTCGCCAACGCCAATAAATTTAATTGGCTTACCGGTAATGAAACGCACGGATAAGGCCGCACCACCGCGCGCATCGCCATCCGTTTTAGTCAGAATCACGCCGGTTAAGGGTAAAGCATCATTGAAAGCTTTGGCGGTGTTAGCGGCATCTTGCCCCGTCATGCTGTCGACGACGAATAAAGTTTCGATCGGATTAATCGCCGCATGCAAGGCTTTGATTTCATCCATCATCGCCGCATCAATTGCTAAGCGACCGGCGGTATCAATGATCACTACATCAATTGCCGTTTTGCGCGCTAAATCAATGGCGTTTTTGGCAATGTCAATCGGCTTTTCACCGGTATGACTGGGGAAAAATTCCACGCCTACAGTTTTCGCCAACGTTTCTAACTGTTGAATTGCCGCGGGGCGATAAATATCCGCGCTCGCTACTAACACAGATTTCTTTTTCGTTTCTTTCAAAAATTTGGCAAGCTTGCCAACGCTGGTGGTTTTACCCGAACCTTGCAAACCGGCCATTAAAATAATCGCTGGCGGTTGCGTGCGCAAATTAAGCTCGGCATTTTCCGCGCCCATTAATTCCGTTAATTCATCGCTAACAACTTTTATAAACGCTTGGCTGGGATTTAAACTCTTCGCAACATCGATGCCTAAAGCTTTTTCTTTCACCTGCGCGATAAAGGCTTTCGCAACCGGCAAAGCCACGTCGGCTTCTAACAAACTCAAGCGAATCGCGCGCAGCGTTTCTTGAATATTTTCTTCGGTGATGCGCGCTTGCCCGCGTATGTGTTTGACGGCTTTTTGTAAGTGTTCACTGAGGGTGCTAAACATAGTGTTTCTCGCTATTAAAATGGCGCAAAGTGTATCATAATTTCAAAAATTTATTTTAATTTGTAGTTGAATTTATCGGTTTGGTTTGCTATAATTCAACAAAGCAGAATTTTGAGGTAAATATGTCTCAACATGGTAACATACTACAAAAGAATTATGAGGTTACTATGGATAACGATCCAAACTTAATAAAGCTAGAAAATGCTGAAAAAGTGCTTAGCTATTTTAGAAAAAATTGGCAACTCGATAAATGTTCTATGTGTGGTGCAAGTGACTGGAGCGTGAATCAAGCTGATGATGGTATCATGAATGCTCTGGTTGGTTTTAATCCGAATAATAATTCAGCTACCTCAGATAGGCTGTTCCCCGCTATTTTAATTTCTTGTACTAATTGTGGCTACGCTCATATGGCATCGGCGGTTATAGTAGAGAGAAAAATGGCCGCAGGAGAGCGCAATGACGCTTAATACAAAAAACACTAGTGTGATCCCATTTAAACAAAGAAATAAGTCATCATCGTTTGAGAATACGACGGACACTCGGGTGACTGTGCTGGAAAATGAAACAAAACACATTAATACTACCCTATTAAGAATCGAAGACAAACTAACTACGATGGAATCAAAGTTTGAAACTAAGTTAACCTTTTTAGATACGAAAATAGAAGCTTTAGAATCAAAAATTGAAGCTAGAATAAATCTTTTTGATACGAAAATAGACAATAATTTTAAATGGGTTTTAGGATTAATTGTCGTCACTATTTTAGTTCCTATCGTTTTAAAATTTGTGCACTAAATTATGCCAACCTATGTTGCCCTCGTTCACCGAGCTCAAAAGAAAGGTGCTGATTACGGAGTTATGTTCCCCGATTTTCCTGGTTGCGTGTTCGGTGGTAACACTATTAAAGCAGCTTTAAAAAACGCCCGCGAAGGATTGGTTTTCCACATTGAAGGCTTATTGAATGCCGGAGAATCAATACCTAAAGCTACCCCTCTCGAAGACATTCAAATTGACTGAAAAAACCCTCTCCAGCTTCTCCAACTTTCCAACCATTGCCATACTCATCTGCATGGCAGCATTGCCCGCTATGTCGATCGATATTTATTTGCCGGCGATGCCGCGCATTACGGAATATTTTCACACGCTTTATGCCCACACACAATTAACTATTAGTTTGTTTTTATTAGCCTATGGTTTATTTCAATTAGTGTGGGGGCCCTTGTCTGATCGTTTTGGTCGCAAACCCATTCTCATCGCGGGCTTAACTCTCTACATCCTTGCTGCGCTGGTCTGTGTTTTTGCGCCCACTTTATCCATATTAATCCTGGCACGCTTTTGCCAAGGCATTGGAGCCAGCGCCATATCCATTTCCTCATTCGCTATTGTCAGAGATATATTTGAGGGCAAACAAGCTGTTAAAGTGATGAGTTATTTAACAACTGCAATGGGTTGCTCACCGATTTTGGCGCCGATCATTGGTGCTTATCTGCAACATGAATTGGGTTGGCGCAGTAATTTTACTTTTTTAGTCATAGTCAGCGTTGTATTGTTATTAGCTATTGTATTTAAATTTGCAGAAACCAGCCAAACGCATCAGACTTTAGCAAAATCGACTGCCTCGGTGTTACAAACTTATTTTGCAATTTTATCGAACCGTCTCTATAAAAAATATGCTGTTTGTTCTATTTTGGCGTTTGTTATTTTAATTGCGTTTGCGACTAACGCACCTTATTATATGATGACACTCGGCAAAGTTTCCGCGCAATATTTCGCAGTGTTATTTGCTATTAATGCCCTGGGTTTGGTGTTGGGAAGTCTCATCACGAGTCGATTGATAATACACTTTAAATCAGAAAATATTATATTATTTGGAGCGAGCCTGATTTTGTTGGGCGGCATTTTCATGACGGGCGTTATCGCATTGTTTTCTGTTTCAGCGGTATTATTTATCATTGCCATGTTATTTTGCACTTTTGGAATAGCGTTAATATTCCCACCCGCAATGGCAGGGGCTTTAGCGCCGTTTCGCGAAAAAGCGGGTAGCGCTTCGGCCTTAACAGGTTGTTTGCGATTTGTGATTTCCGGTATAGCCGCTGCTGTGATAGGATACTTACAAATCGTACACGTGTTATCTTTACCCCTCTTGATTTTGCTGTGCGGAATACTTATTGTATTAATGGCAATCAACTTAAAATATCGAGAATTATCATGACCATCATCACTCGTTTTGCTCCCAGCCCCACCGGTTATTTACACGTCGGTGGCGCGCGCACTGCCCTCTTCTCGTATTTATTTGCCCGCAAAAATAAAGGCCAATTTCATTTGCGGATTGAAGATACCGATCAAGAACGCTCCACCGATGAATCGGTGCAAGCGATTTTAGATGGCATGCAGTGGTTGGGTTTAAATTGGGATAGCGATTTAGTTTTCCAAACCCAACGCTTTGATCGTTACAAACAAGTCGTGCAACAATTATTAGAAAATAGCAAAGCTTATCGCTGCTATTGCAGCAAAGAACGTTTGGATGAACTGCGTGCTCATCAAATTGAAACCAAGCAAAAACCGCGTTACGATGGCCATTGTCGTCATCTCACTGAACAAAAAAATGCACCTTTTGTCGTGCGGTTTAAAAATCCCGAATCAGGCAGCGTAGTTTGGAATGACATGGTGCATGGCAAGCTTGAATTTCAAAATACTGAATTAGATGATCTCATTATCGCGCGCACGGATGGTACACCGACCTACAATTTCACCGTCGTAGTTGATGATTTCGACATGCACATGACGCACGTATTGCGTGGCGATGATCACATCAACAACACACCGCGGCAAATTAATTTATTTCATGCGCTCGATGCCAAACCGCCTGAATATGGCCACTTGCCGATGATTTTAGGTGATGATGGACAGCGCTTGTCGAAGCGTCACGGTGCCGTGAGTGTGATGCAATATCGCGATGCGGGATTTTTACCCGAAGCGTTGCTGAATTATTTAGTGCGCTTAGGTTGGTCACATGGCGACCAGGAAATTTTTTCGCGTGAAGAAATGGTCAACAGCTTTGATGTCGCGCACATCAACAAATCACCGGCTGCTTTTAACACTGAAAAATTATTGTGGCTTAATCAGCATTATATGAAAACCTTACCCGCCGATTATGTCGCGGGTCATTTAGCCTTTCAATTTAAACAATTAAATATCGACGCAAGCCAAGGCCCGACTTTAATTGCGCTGGTGCAAGCGCAAGCTGAACGAGTTAAAACTTTGCAAGAAATGGCGGAGAAAAGCCACTATTTTTACAGCGATGCTTTTGTGTATGATGAAGCGTGCGTAGCGAAACATTTCAACAAAGACATAATTCCGGCTTTAAAATTATTCATTCAAAAGTTGGAAGCTTTAACTGATTGGAACAAAGAAGCGATTCATGGCGTGCTGGAAACGACAGTCAACGAAACCGGCTTAAAACTCGGTAAAATCGGCCCCGCGATTCGTGTCGCCATCACTGGCAATACTACTTCCCCTGCGCTGGATTTAACTTTGTGTTTAATTGGCCAATCGCGCAGTGTGCAGCGTTTACAGAAAGCAATGGCGTTTATTCATGGGATGTAAATAAGGGCGTCGATGTACCCTATTCTGGCTTTTGGCCAGAAAAGAACTCCATACGGAGCCAATTCGGGTACAATGACTGTGTGAGAATAGTATACCTTAATTTAATCTCACAAGTATTTTAAAAAGTTGCGTCATTCCCACGCAAGCGGGAATCTATGAAGTAGGTCGGCTTACGAGAGCTTAGGCTTAGCCTAAGCGAACAAGCCGACATCAAGTTTGGCGTCGGCTTGTTCATTTCGCCTGACGGCGAAACTCCTGAAGCCGACCTACTCTTGCTGAGAATGACAATCATAACAGTCCAAAATTATGGATCCCCTCAAAAAACAAAAACTCCTCCTCATCGCCATCTCGGCCTTTTTATCGATGATCTTCTTAGATCAAACTGGCGTGGGCGTCACCCTCCCCCGCATGCAATTAGAATTAGGGCTTTCTAATCTCGACGTGCAATGGGTGATGAACGCTTATTTTTTTACCCTCTCGATTTTATTATTATTCAGCGGCCGCTTGTCAGATTACATCGGCTCGCGACGTTTGTTTATCATCGGCATGAGCATTTTTTTAATCGGTTCCGTCGTGTGCGCAACCTCACAAGCCGGTTGGTGGATCATTTCCGGCCGCGCCTTGCAAGGCATTGGCGGCAGCATGGCACTTGCCACCTATATCATTTTATTGAGCCGCTGTTTTCCGGTTGAAAAACGCGGCGCAGCACTCGGCACCAGCGCCGCATTTGGATCTTTATTTTTAAGTAATGGTCCACTTATTGGCGGATTATTTAGTGAGCTAATTAATTGGCATTGGATTTTTTGGGTGAATTTACCCATCGCAGCCGTATGCATTTATTTCACTTTAGTCTCGGTTGAAAAAGACGCGCCTAGCACTCATCACGCACCGTTTGATATTCCTGGTTTAATTTTATTTATCATCGCATTAGGCGCGCTGATTGTCGCACTCATGGAAGGACCAGAATTAGGCTGGGCGAATCATGAAATTTTATTATTATTTCTTATTGCGATTTTTGGTTTTCTAATATTCGCCATCACGGAATTAAAAACCCGTGTGCCGCTTATCCAGTTACATTTGTTTAAGAACAAAATTTTCTTAGCCGGCAATATTATTTTATTTTGCACCCAAGCTTGTGCGATCGCGATGGTATTTTGGGTATTATGGTTGCAATATTCGCACGGCTTTAATCCCCTCATTGCTGGATTAGTATTATTGCCCGCCGGCATTCCTTACATTATCACCTCGCGTTTAGGCGGCGGATGGCTCGATAAACATGGACCTCGTTTGCCGCTTTGCACCGGTAGCAGTTTATTATTGCTCGGCAACATCGGCATCGTCGCCGCCGTGGTTCTGCACAGCTACACTATTTTATTTATCAGTATGGTAATTTATGGCTCTGGTTGGGGGATGTTAGTACCCTGTGGAATTTTAACCGTAATGGCATCGGTTAAACACGAACAACATGGCACGGCATCCGGTGTATTAAACACCATGCGACAAGCCGGTGGCGCTTTAGGTTTAGCCGTCGTCGGCGCCGTGATTGCCAGTGTCATGTATCATAAAATCAGCGTATTTTTAAGCACGGCATTCTCCACTTCGCAAATTACTTTTTTACAAGTGATGCACTTATTAGCCGGCTCACATCAAGATTTAAGTAATTTATCTGCCACACAAATTACTCATTTGAAAACCACTGCACAAATAATTTATAATGACGCTTTCGCCTACGGCATGATCGCTTCAACGCTGTTTGCTTTAGTCAGTTTTATTTTCGCCGTGACATGTCTGAAGCATGGCCGCTTTGCCAGCCTTAAAGATCTTGCAGCAGCGGAGTAAATGTAACCGTAGGTCGGTTTGTAGGGGCGGGGCTTGACCCGCCCGAAAAGCGAAACGAACAAGCCAACATCATTTAAACTTTACGCCGAAGTAATGTAGGTCGGTTTACGAGAGTTTCGCGCTAGCGAAACGAACAAGCCGACATCATTTAAACTTTACGCCGAAGTAATGTAGGTCGGCTTACGAGAGTTTCGCGCTAGCGAAACGAACAAGCCGACACAGAAGTTCAAAGTTTACGCCGAAGTAGCTCAGTCGGTAGAGCAACGCATTCGTAATGCGTGGGTCGGGTGTTCGATTCACCTCTTCGGCACCATTAAATATGATAATAATCAGGCTGATACCGCTAATATTCTTTTTTAAAAATATCTAAAAATTATTGGTGCTACCATAGTGTTACTTTTAAAATTAAACTCCTTCTTAAGCCGACCTAGTGTAAACATCTCAAATAATTATTAGTACGCAAATGGCTTAATTTTTTCTTAACTTATACCTGATAGAATTTGTCGCTCTATTTAAACATGACTCCTGATGAACTGCGAACTGACAGTTCTATTTGTGAATATGCCCCTATGCTGCAGAACATAAGCGACCATCCATCTTCGAATAAAATTAAAGTGTTGCCTTTGACGGGCACATTTTTAGATGTGCTATTTGATTATCAGGGTAATCAAACGGTTTGGGTTTTTCAAGGTTTGAATTGCTCTCTCATGCTTTACACAGAAATTGAAAAAGGTTGTTTGCGCTGCTTTCAAATTCTGGAAGGACACACTGCTGCTGTAACTTGCATTGCGACTGATTGGTATGGGCGAATTATTTCCGGTTCTCTGGATGGTTCGTTACGGGTGTGGGCCAAAGACGGAAGTTGTATTGCTATGCTGAATAACTCGGGCGAGGTAAAGTGTTTACTAATAGATAAAGCAGGTCACATTGGAGATCATGTTTATGCAGGATTAAGAAATGGAACCGTAAGCGTATGGAGAATAACAGGGCAAGCATCTTTTCAATTGATTGACACGCTGCAAGGCCCCACGAGTAAATACCATCGCAGTGTTATTATGTGTTTGGCAACGGGAAACAATGGGTTATTGATTGCTGGCACAGCAGAAGGCTACATACATCTATGGTTATGGTCAGATAACAGCTTTACTCTTGTAAGAAGTATTCAAAAATTTAAATTTCCTATTATTTATTTATCAATAGATAGTGAAAGAGATACCGATACTATTCTTGTCTTTAGCTCTCCGGTCTCTACTACCCGCGGGTTAATTTACCAATTAACCGGCTTAGAAAGAGCAACCCAACTTTTCAAAGATACAAATTTTCATTTTTGTGTACCTGTTCGCCCGGGAGCCTTGGATTTCATTAGCATTTCCCAACAACAAGAAGAACAACAAGTTTTTTCTTATTGGTTTTTTAACAAAACTACTTTTGAGCAAACTAATAATAGATTACTGAGCAAAAAAATTAACAGTAGTAATGCAATTCAAAAAATTATTCGCACTCCTACCGGAGAAGTGATTCTTGTTTTTTCAAATAATGATATTGAGAGATGGCTTGCTAATGGCGAGTGCTTCCAAAGAGTACAAGTGCTTGATGACTCTAGCCCCGGAAATATTGTTTATGATCCACGTAGGGGTAAATTTTTTATACGAAAAAAGAATATTGTTGTGTTTTATGAACAAAATAAGGTTTATGTATTTAACCCATTAATAAGTCGCAGTGATTTGGCAGAGTGTAATTTTCTTGCCTTATATAGTAAGAGGGGTTTATTTATTACCTCCTATCAATCTTCCAACTGGATTGCTTTAGTTGATTACTCTGGTGTGGTGATTCACATAATAAAAGATGCACACATCGGTGGCATAAATGCAGTCTTAGTGGATGAAAAGCTTGATCATATCATTTCAGTCGGGAAACAAGATGGTCGTATATGTCGGTGGGAGTTTCAAACTCCCACCACTATTAGAAAAATAGGCGAACTAGCAGCCGTATCTGCTTCTAAACGTTCACAGAAGTTACACACATTGATTTATAAAAAAACGCATGCCATTATCTACATGGATCACATGGCGCATAAAATTAACTGCTGGGAAATGGACAAACAGCAGCATACTCCTTTTTTTTCAGGTGACTGTTATTTTCATTGCCTGGCAATCAATCAATTGCAGAATGAATTGTTCACAGCAAGTTATAATAATATTCTGGTCATCTCATTGCTTACAAAACAGCTGGTATCCACCATCGTAGCGCATCACAGAGGCATTATAAATCTTAGTTTTAATGAAGAAAGCGAAAGTTTACTATCTACCACTTGTAACGAAATTAAAATTTGGCATAAAAATAGCATTAATCAATATGAAGTAACCCAAACGATTTTTCTAACACATGTCAGTGTTAGCGCTGAATCCGGAAACTACGGTTCCTTTGATCCTAATGGACACTGCTTACTAGGCTCTCGCGATGAAGTATTGCTGTTAAATACACCGGCTAAACCACCTTCGTTTTCCCTTTCACCCGGATTTTTACAGGGTCGGGAGTTGGGTGTGCTTTCTCCTGCTGTATTTAAAGCCAAAGTCTATGGGAAACCTTTCTCACAACCATTCGATTTGGTTTTTAAACCAACGACTGCACCGATAAGTCAAGCTGTAAGCAACGCATACTCGTCCCATTCGCATGGAAAATTGCAGCAGCCTTATTCTGAAATTCAAATTTGTCCAGGCGACAACGTGACATTTTTTTATAAGCATACACCAAATGGCTTAATAATATGCGGGAGTGGAAGCAATTATTATGAGCATCAATTAACTCTATCTGAGAGAGGTTGTTATAGATTAACGCAGCTACCTTTTTTTAATTCATCCATGCAATTGATGCAACTTGTGGCAGCAAAGGGGAGTAATACGCATTTTTTAGCGTTGTTAGCTGATGGTCGCATAGCTGAATGGGGTTTGTACAAGCAAGTTGCTCCTCAATTTATACAGTTACCCGCTACGATAGGAAATAAAAAAGTCATTCAGCTTGCAGCGCTAGGCTTTGAAACGTTGGCTTTATTAAACGACAATAGTTTCGTTCATTGGAATAACTTTGATTCAGCAGAGCTTGGAGTGGGTGATATTATTAATCTTTCTTCTCTGAAATTTTTACCTTTACCACCCATTTTTAGTTCTACAAATGTCATTCAGATTGCCGGAGGTGGGCATCATGTTCTCATACTGCTAAGTAACGGACAAATATGGGGAGCTGGTGAAAATGACAATGGGCAGTTAGGTTTAGGCCTTGCTGATGACAAGATTATTTCTTTGCAACAAGCTAAGTTACAGGATATGCACGCTATACAAATTGCCGCTGGCGGCAATCATAGTTTAGCCTTACTCAGTAACGGACAATTACTTGCATGGGGAGCTAATGATACAGGGCAATTAGGTTTGGGCCATACTGCGGATCAATTTTTACCGCAGCCCGTCAATATAGGGCCTCATCGAATAAAACAAATTACAGCGGGGAAATATTCATCCTATGCTCTATTAGAAAACGGACAAATATTTGCGTGGGGTCACAACTCGAGTGGCGAGTTAGGTCTAAATAATAGAGAAGATCAATTTTCGCCACAATTAGTTAATTTAGGACCACACAAAGCCATGAAAATCATGGCAGGGACAACCCACGTATTTGCTGTGCTGGAAAATGGACAATTATTCGGTTGGGGAAGTAACTCTTATTACGAACTCAATTTGCCCGAGCAAGATAGTATTTTGACTCCCACTCCTATACCCATGGAAGCTTTCTATAGCGCTTCAGAGTAAGTACGAATAGTGGGCAGCAAAAAAGTAAGCCATTCAGAGTGACGTCAATCCAGTTATGACTGCCTGCGGGTAATTCTTCGATGGGATTATCAGACGATGAGTTGACAGCAAATAAATCACCCTGATTATCCATCGCCAAAACATAATCCACGCTACCACCTGAATCGGTCCAACTAGCACCGGCATTATTACTCATATAAACATTACTATCATCGCCACCGGCATAAATAACGCTGGGATTTACGGGCGAAACCAACATGGCTGTGACATCACCGCCATTGGGGCCACTGTTTTGCCAGTTAAATGCGCTGCTCGTAGTTGATGGTGTGGTATTTATCTCTGCAAATACAGAAGTAAAAACGATCATGGAAAATAACACAGTAAAAAAACGGAAGATTATTTTTTCAGAAATAATTCCAATTGAACCTTCAGAAGAAAATTTGAATTTAGACTTATAGCTTTAATGTTGCCTCCGTCTGAAAAGAGCATGAATTTCTGAAAGCTCTTGCTGGGTCATTGTATTACAATCATGTGAGGATATGTACCCTTGGTATAAGGGCTGAAAGGTATTAATATCTGATTTTATGGGCTGCCAATTTTCTACTTGTTTTGTACCATGCAAGGGATATAACTTAGCGTGCACATGATTGATGCCAAATCCTTCTAATACTAGGCCTGTTCTACCAACATCTGGCAATTTTTCATCAAGTAAACGCGCCACTTTCTTACTGGCAAGAACTAAATTACTTAAAATTTCATCAGGTAAATTTAAAGCGTAACTATCGTAATGTTCTTTTGTTATGATAACCGTTACGCCAGGCGTATTAGGATAAATGGAAAGAAAAGCTACGTGTTGCTCATCTTCCCAAATAATATAAGCGGGAGAAATTTTTTTAGCGATTTGGCAAAATATACAGGAGCTCATGGATTCATCCTTTGATGGTAGTTAAACTTTTTCTGCTAAAATAAAACATTACAAGAAATAATATTGTTAAAAATGATGCCAATAAAAATGGCGTATTAATTGAATTACGCCCCTCAAGGAAAAAAGAGAGTAAGAACAAAAACGCTGACGAAAACAGCCTTCCAGACATATTAGCTATAGACAGAATAGTTGCACATTTATCTTTGGCAACGAAGGTAATCATTGCGTTGAAACAACTTGTTCCCAATATAGATAAAGAAGCATATGCGGCACACAAAAATAAAGCACTAAAAATGATTGTTGTACTGAGCATGCCTAACCCTCCTAATGCGATCATCCCTATTACTCCAGAAAAAAATACTATATATTCTACCCTATATAAACTTAATTTCTTTCTTAAAAATTTATTAGCAGCATATATTGATAGATTGTATAGTATAAACGTAAAACTCAAAAAAAGAGAAACTGTATTTATATGATATTCATTGATATGAAGAGAGCGCCCAATGATATTTATGAACAACGGCTGCCAGAGGTAATATATAGGCTGGCAAATTACTGTTATTAAACACGCTAAAAAAACATACCAAAGATTCGCTTTAAGCCATGACCTGGCCATGCTACCGCACGAGTTTGCGCATTCTTTTATGGTCTGATTTTTAGGTGATAAAGCCAATCCGTTTAATTTGCAATATGGTGGAACCAGCTGGCAAAATTTATTATATTTTGCCAATATAGATGAAAAAGTTGATTACCAAACTATTTTTAACGCGGGACATGGTTGGCATGTTGCATTGATTGCCTTTGATAAAAAGTGATAGCCTCTTCGTTAGTCTCATTTTCAAGCAAATAATTCTTTAAAACATGGATCATTTTTTGCAAACTCATCCATCACGATGCTGGTTGCAGATGCCACAATATCATCACGAGGTTTGGCATTCTTTTGATTTTGTACAGTATAAATGGCGAGTACAATCGGTTTGCAGTACGGTGACCATAGAATGCCAATGTCATTAGCCATACCATAATTACCAAATCCACCACCGGTTTTTTCAGCCACCGTCCAACCAATTGGCGTACCCGCGCTAATTCTTCCATAGCCTGTTGTATTATCTTGCATCCATCTGATTAATTGCGCACGATTAGCTGGAGTTAACACATTACCCAGCGTTAATTTTTCTACGCTGATAGCCATATCTTTTGGTGTGGCTGTATCCTCTGCGTTGTTGGGATTTGAATTCAAATCCACTTCATAATGTTTAACATTAAAAGATTTGTTACCAATCGAATGCGCAAAATCCGTGATGGCTTGCGGCCCACCTAATTTTTTCATAATCAGATTAGCGGCTGGATTGTCGCTATAATTCAGCGTAGCAACGGCTAATGCTTCTAAGGTCATGCCTGTTGCAAGATATTTGTTGGTAATAGGACGCCAGGAAACAAAATCATTTTTTGTATAATGGATTTTTTCTTGCAGTAAATTTTTATCACTCTGACTCTGTTTTAATAAAGCAGCTACTACTATCAATTTAAAAGTGCTTTGCACAGGAAAGCGCTCATCGGCACGATAGGCAATCACCTGATTGCTATTCGTATCAAGTGCATAAACTCCGATTTTCCCAGCAAAGCTTTTTTCAAGCGCTGTAAGCTTTTGCTGCGCTTCCGTTTGTGAGATATCCGCCAAGGCAGAAATATTGAAAAAAGCAATAGCTAGGATAAACAATAGTAAGCGTTTCATAAGTAGTAACCAATGGAAACAGTCAGTACCCGTCGCAAAACGGGTGATGAATGAGTTAGTGTATTCCAGACAATACTGCAATAAACAATATTATACGCTTTTAATGATAAAAATTATCCGAAAAAACATTGACAGGTCAATGCTATCAGGATTATGATTTCCACTGCGTGTAAGAACGCGTGATGTTGGCGGAAAACGCCACCCGACAGTTTGGCTTTTTTTATGGCTATCGTTTTCTCCTGCCTGGGTGTCGCTGATCGTTATGTTTAATGGCAACCTCAGGCAGGGAAAATATCTTCTCTGCCTGGGTGGTGCTTATCGTAAGGTATGCACAGCTGACCAACATCAGTTTCTTAACACCCAGGCACCTTTAATTTAAGGTTCAATTATTTTCCACGTCCAAAATTCTTGAGGAGAAAGCCATGCAAACAGCAGAAAACTTTATTAATCCTTCTAAAATTACTTCTGAAAAATTGAGCGATTATTATGAATTGTTGATGAATAAAATTAACAACTTGCATGCCATTACCGAATTAGGTAGCATCGCCGATTTTGAAATAACATTGGAGCCTTATACTTATACTCAAATTTTTATTTTATTAGAGGATATTGCAAGTCAGATAAAATCCTTGGTTTTAGAATTAGAGAAAAGTTTTTTTAAATAGTGAAAATTTTTCCTGAAATGGCCGGTTATTCTTTATTAACGGCTGTTAAATATTAAAGCAAATCTTCTACCACTTCCATAGCGATTTCAGGAAGAGTACGCGTTGCGTCAATTGATGCTTTAATAGCTACGATTGCGTGTTTAATTTCCTCAGGGAATGTATTGGCGGGCGCATTGTCACGCGGCCAGGCCGCATCGCGCGTTTTTTTGTCAGGCCAGCGTGAATAAGCAAGCCAAGTCCCAGCCTCCGTTTTGTGCAAGGAAGAACCCAAAGCCCCGCAATGAGTTTTAAAATAACTGGCAACAGTATGCCAGGCACACTGATATTCTGTTTCAGATTCTGGTTTTATATAAGCTTGGTAAATCACTGCAAACATGAAAGCGTCCTCTGGTTATTGCCGATCGATATAATACCACTTGCCTTCTATTAACTGAAATTCACTCACTTCTGTCAATTTGTGAATTTTATTTTCCAGCATATACGTCGCGACAAATTCTACATAAGTACGGTTTGAGTCGGTTTCATGTGGAAAAGTACGCAATACTTTCAAGCCTTTCCATTTGACTGTTTTAGCCCATTGTCGCGCTTCAGTCGGATCAAAACCCATTGCTGCTTTGCCTTGCATAGTGGCTTGAATATAGTCAATATTCGCTTTGGTATAGGCGGTATAAC
The DNA here is from genome assembly GCA_013285995.1 of Gammaproteobacteria bacterium. Taxonomy (GTDB): domain Bacteria; phylum Pseudomonadota; class Gammaproteobacteria; order JABDGN01; family JABDGN01; genus JABDGN01. Next base: position 40,493 of record JABDGN010000005.1, on the reverse strand, counting down.
GTGAACGCATTAAAGCTTCTGCTGTAGGGGCTGCATTATCGCCTTCAATATAAAGCCCGCAGCATTTTTCGTAGGATTTGTCCTTGCCACAAGGACATAACTTTTTAACGGCCATTTTAAAATTTCCTGCATTCGCAAACCGGGTAAGGTAAAATTATAACGAGATTCAATTTTACGTGCTAAATATTTAAATAAAGGAAACTGCTCATGTCAATTAACACCCTGGAACAAGCTCAAACCACATTGCAATCTTTACAAGAATCAGCTTGGATATTAAACACCTTGACTGTCATAGCCGAGGCCAATGTCTTAGCTAAATTACAGACAGGCGCATCAATTGACGAATTAACTGATTCAGCATCTATTCCTGTAAGCATATTAACTCAAGCATTAGAGCTGCTGACTGCTGCAGGCATCTTGAGCCATGAAGAATCACGCTATACCTTAGCGCCTGGCATGTCAGCCTTGACTCAAAAAATGGGGCTTACCACTCTGACCTTACAGCTTCAATCAACCTTTGGATTAAATAGAGAGTTTGTTACCGAAGCACATAATAAAAAATTGAGTGTGGGTTGGCATCATACCGATACAAATTTGATTGAAGCCTTTGGCACCTTATCTCGTTTTATTGCCAATGACTATATTCCGCAAGATAAAGACTTACAGAAATTGTTAGAGCAACCAGGAGCCAAGTTTCTTGACATTGGTGCGGGCTGTGCGCAAATTAGCATTCGTTTATGCGAGCTGTATCCACAAGTAAAAATTGTTGCCTTGGAGCCAGCCGACAAACCCTTTGAGCTCGCCCAAAAACATGTTCAAGCTTCCCCTTATGCTGATAGAATCGAATTGCGAAAAATCTTTATCCAGCAATTAACCGATAAAAACACTTACGATGTCATCTGGATCCCCCAAGTGTTTTTAAGTAATGACGTATTACACGAAGCCTTGCCTATTATTTGGCAAGCGTTAAAACCCCATGGAAAAATATTTGCCGGCGCATTGCCACTTGAAAAAAATGATGTTAGTTATAAGTTACGAAAGTTACTGAATGCTTTATTTGGAGCCGCGCGTACCACAGAACAAGTAGCCTCTCTCTTTGAGCAAGCACATTTTAAAGACGTGAAAATTTTTCCTGAAATGGCGGGTTACTCGTTATTAACAGCGGTTAAATAGAATTCAAAGCAAATCTTTTACCACTCCATACAAATAATTTATCAAACCCAATTGCAAAATTACTTTGCGCAGTTCATAATGTCCGAGCTGTTAAGCCGTTACCACAAGCAAACTAATATCACCGTGTAGCAGCAACAGGTGCAGGCAAGCGATAATAATTAAAAATTTTAAATCGTTACTTTACGCATAATTTACTAATAACGAGGTAGGTCATATGCAAACTTCTGTGTCGAAATTTAATATATCATCACCTACCGTCGCAAATGGGTTGAAAAACAGTCGCGATATTAAAGCTGAGGAATATTATTATTCGTCTTCTGAGCAACAACAATATCATATCCAAACAGTATTTCAAGTTCTCTACCCCCAACACCAACAATCTAATGATGTAGAAGATTGGCCAGAGAGTATAGATTTTATTTCGGTATTGTTGCGAGCGAATCCGAGTACGCCAGTAGAAATTCTTAGCCTCAATTTACAAACCAACCAAGTCAACAGACAGCCTATTGTGCTCACTGGTTTGAATCAGAGTGATCTAGATGGTCACTTTTTTCTACCTAAATTTATCGTTAGAGATTTCTTATCACGGGAAAGACTGGATGGAGAAGCAGCTCGTTGGCCAAGACATTCTCTGCTTATTACAGTTATTAAAAAATTTACTCCACTCTTAGGAGTAAATTTAATCTTCCCTGCCAAAGGCACAAGACTTTTATCTTCTGTCATGGGCACACTCTCAATAAGACCACCTTCACCACCTTCAACTGGCAAAACATTGCGGCTTAACCTCCTCATGGGACAGCGCTTTGATACTCAGCTCTATGGCTCACATGCGCATAGTTGTGTTGTTGGCGAACAAATTTATTTTATCGCGCATACACAAAATAAACTCTATGTTTGGCGGTATGATGTAAATGCAGCAAATGGTACGAATTTGCCTTATTTATATAACAATGGAATGAAATGTATTACGCTTAATCATTCAATACAAAACATAACGCCAATAGGGAATGCGAAGTTTTTAATCAGTTGCTGTGATCCGGGCCCGCATGATTCAGTGAAACTTTTTTCAGTTACTGACGAGCAAATACGTGAGGTGTGGACTCAACCCTCTTATAGAGGCTATTTGAACCATCGGATGAATGTGGTTAATTATGCCTCAGCTCATTATATTGGCTTGTTAAATCGATTCCCTATGAACCCTGCGGAATATTTTTTATTTGATGAAACCACACTTACACTTAACATCTTCCAAATCCCACCTCAGATCGTTACTAACCATGAACCGTATGTATTGCTATCCAATGGTGATTTGTTAGTGATGAAACCTAACAACCAAGCTGTATGCTATCCATTTAATATGGCAACCTCTGACTTTGGTAATGCTAGAAATTTAAACTATATGCTTTTGCCACCCCAACCCAATATAGCTGTCAAAGAAGTATTTCCTTTATTCGACCAATTCTATGATTTTGCTTTTCTATTATCAATTAATGGCAATACACTATATTATTTATCTTATAATGATTCTATTTATACGTGTCGTAGACCTGTTCTATCATCTGATAGACGCTATGTTGTTTGTTTATCAGGAAATTTATGCGAAGAGCAAACGATGTTATGTAATTCAAAATCAGGCGAGGAACGTGTTAAAGTGTACGATTTGCAAACAGCCGCTTGGTTAGCGCCTCAACCTTGGCAGTGGTCAGGTAGAATTTCTTCCAGTGAAGAAATTTTATTACCCAATGGCGATATAGTGGCGTTTACAGCGCAGCCTCCCAATGGGGAATATATATTGGGTGTGCACAGAGCTTTTTAACGTTACTCTTTTATCTCTGCACAACTGTACCTTGGTGATATATTATTTTCCAATTACCTTCCGAATATCGCCAAAGAGTTACACGGCGGGTTTTTCGCTGTTCGTGGCCTTGAAAAAGAGTATACGTTAGCAGATAGTTATCAGGTGCTATTTCACGACAATGAAAATTTGTTGTTTTCCATATATCTTCTTTGACATAGTTTGGATCTTCATAACGTTTAACGACCGTGCTAATCACACATTCTCTGCTGTAAGTTTTGCCAGAAGCGCCAACTTCCCAAAAATCATCTACTGTCATATTTTCAAAATCAGCGTGGCTTGTGCCACACTCCGGACGATGGAAAATAGGCTCGCGCTGTTTAAGTACTTCCAAAACAGAGAGCAGTTTTGGGTTAGTTGTTAAATGAGGTTCCATGCTTTTTCCCAATTATATTTAGCAAATCAATTATTCATTAAGCGAATTTCAACTCTTTCAATTCCCTTGCCGGGCCTGTCGCGCTTTAAACTAATAAACCCAACTTCGCCGGTGGATTTCACATGCGTGCCACCACAGGGCACTTGTGCAAAGCCCTCGATTTTCCAAAACCGTCGTTGGGTTGCTACATCCGAAAAATCCTTATGAATTGGCAAATCGCTTTCAATAATGCGGTTATACTCTGCTAGTACTATATCGAATGTGGATTTAATATTTTCATCTGATTTAAAATCAATCCGTGCCTTGCTCTCAGCAATATGTGCGCCCACTTTTTCAAAGTGGAATTTCTGCGTGATAATTTCTAATATTAACTCAGCAGCAAAATGCAAGCGCATTAAACGATAACGACGTGGCCAATCGATGCTCATATGCACAGCATCGCCTACTTTTAAACCATGCTCATCTGGCAACGTGTAATAAATCAGTGTATCTTCCATGCGGGAATTGAGTATCGGAATATTATTGACAGTGGCTTTATCACTCTCCTGCCCGCCGGAAAAAGAATAAGCGATGGTTTCGGAAAATAAAACTTCGTTGTCATGCGCTTTGGCAACATGAGTATCTAACTCTGTTTGATAAGGATCATCCCAAAATATTTTGCGCATCATATTGATTCACCCATCATTTTCCTGATAAAAAAAGCACTTTAGCGTAACACGTCAGATTAACCCGATCAAATTCGACTTAGGCGTTGAATCCAAGCTTCTCGTGCTCGCCATACGTGTTCAAATGTTAAAGCTGGGTTACCCATTAGCCACTCTCTTATGCAATAGCGGGACGCATACGTGTGCGGCCTGGAATACGGATCGCTCTTTCTACCAACAAATTAAAATCTTCGCTTTTATTCATGCTTGAGATCCTCTAGCTGTAATAAATGTAAATTACGCCCGACACGTTTTAAATCTCTCAATGCGGTTTCTTTGGTAGCAATACGTAGTGGTCTGTCTGTGACTATTTGAATGTGATCCAATATATTGATGACTGATCGCTTTGTATGTGTGAACTCAATAATACCATAGGGGGTTTTATAGATACCCTTTCTACCTGTTGTCATCACGGTAAGCCGATCTAAAGGAATTTGAGAAATTAGCCCATACTCAGATAAGGCCGACTCAAGGCTGACATAATTATAAGCATTTCTTCGCAATGCTTTTGCGATGTGTTCTATGGTATAACTATCGAAACATTGTGCGTACTCATTGACGTAAACACCACGGCAAGCACGTTTAAGGAGATTGGCTTTTACGAGACGATTTAATCCTTCGTCCAAAGTTTTGGCATTATCATTTAAAAATAATTTAGCCAAATCATGTTTTATAAAAACATATTTTCTTTGTTGGTCAAATTCTCTCAAAGTTTGGATAGCTTCCAATTGTTTCATGCCAGACACCATTAAGTAGACAATTATACCATTCAAGTATAGTATAATTGTCTACTTAATGCAAGTAAAAAAAAGCGTTATGTAGGGCGTGTCCCTAATCTTTAATTGCAACGAAAAAAAAGATAATTGAGATAAAATTTGTCAAAATTTGAGGAGAATAGTTATTCTATGTGACGAAAATTTTGGCGAATTTTAGCCGATTACGCTTTTTTTGCAGTCAAGATAAAGATTAGGGACACGCCCTAATTCCATTTTATTTATACCTTAGCTGCTTGCTACAGTTCAAGCAACCTAATTTTAACTCTTTCAATCTCCTTACCGGGTCGATTGATCGCATTTCGTTCCTTGGTGAAAGAGTAATTGCCATTTCCCAGCATTTAATCTCCAAATTGAGCTGCGCAAGGAAGTAATATTTTTATTCACAGCGGCAAAGGTAAGTAATGCCACATTGTCTGCCAGCGCAATTAACTTAAAATCGCGTAATATTATTGAGGAATCTTCTGCAACTTGCAAAGCAGCTATTACTTCAGCTTTATTGTATATTTTCCCAGACGATCCTATTTCCATAAAATCATCAGCCAGTACTTGGTTTAAAAAGGCACTCGATTTTCTAAACTTCGGATCAACTATTTGCTCTTCTAAAGTTTGTAAAGTTTTCAGCAATTCAGTATGTTGCATAATTTATACCTTAACAAAGGTTAGTAATAAAAAGAATTATTTCTCGGCAACCACGTCAATGCTTCTTCTATAGAGATTCATAGCTCACACTAACCAATTTCCACAAGAAATCGTGATAGCGCTACCCGTCATCAATACCCGATCATCATTAATTTCTAATATCAACTCACCGCCTCGCTTAGAGGCTTGGTATGCCAAAAAATTATTTTTCTTTAGCCGCTGTTGCCAATAATAAGCGAGCTTACAATGCGCTGAACCCGTCACTGGATCTTCAGCCACTCCAACCCGCGGCCCAAAAAAACGCGATATGAAATCATATTTATTTTTACCACGTGCCGTAATAATTAACCCTCGGCAGTCAATTTGATTAATTTTTTCAATGACAGGCACAAAATCATAAATATTTTTTTCATCGTTAAGCTCAACAATAACATCATCAAAGGCTTTCTCAATGGTCACGATTTGGTTACCAAATAAATCGTTAAAAGATTCATGCTCTAAACGGGGCCCTGTCGCTTGCAAAGGAAAATTAAGCGTAATACCTTGCGCTGTTTTTTGAGTTTGCAAAATGCCACTCAGTGAATCAAAATTAATGGGTGCATTGTTTACCAAATCTTCCTGCAATAAAATATGCGTAGCGGCTAAGGTTGCATGGCCACAGAGTTTTACTTCAACAGCCGGCGTAAACCAACGAATGTGGAAATGGTTACTTCCCAAAGGCTTAACAAATGCCGTTTCAGATAAATTAATTTCCGCTGCAATTTTTTGGCACACTTCATCGCTGGGAAATTCTTCTACAATTGTCACCGCAGCCGGATTACCGGTGTAGGGTTTGCTAGCAAAGGCATCGACAGACCATATTTTCATATTAAATCCCCTCATTAAATTTTCGGTATAATTAAAGTTACCATTTTACTCCTATCAAAGGTTTTAAAACAATGAGCCATCAAAATCAATTTAATCAGCCAATTGGTTATCCAGTTAATAACTGGCAGCCCCGACAATTGCCGTCTTTAACTCCCATGCAGGGGCAATATTGTTTGCTCGAGCCTTTCGATATGGCAACTCATGCCGAACTTTTGTTTGAAGCATTTCAATTTAATAATGCAGGCGAAACGTGGACTTATCTTCCCTTTGGGCCTTTTGATACATTTGCCAATTAATTAATGACACTTTCAAACTTCATTGATTCACCGACTCTTTGGTGCTACCATGTATCTCTAATGAGGAACCCAACATGTCTAATACGCTTGAAATCTACAGCGCGAAAGTCTGCCCCTTCGCACAACGCACACTGATTTGTGCCAAAGAAAAACAGCTTGACTTTAAACTGGTTGAAATTGATTTACGCAACAAACCGGATTGGTATGCCAGCATTTCACCGTATGGCAAAGTACCGTTATTAAATCATAATGGTCAGCATATTTATGAGAGCGCTGTTATTAACGAATATCTGGATGAAATATTTCCAGAGCCGCATTTATTATCATCTGACCCAGCTATAAAAGCCCATATGCGAATCTGGATTGCTTACGCCAGCAGCGATTTTGTGCCTTTGTTTTATCAACTGCTACGCAGCCAAGATAAAGCGCAACAAGATGAGTTGAGAAATAAAATGCTGAAAACACTGCGTTTTATTGAAGAAAACTTGTTTGGAAAATGGAGCCAAAATGCAGCGTTTATGTTTGGCGAAAATATTTCTTTAGTTGATATTGCCTTGTATCCTTTTTTCGAACGCTTTGTCGTCAATGGACATTACCGCCAAACCAAAATCCCCAACGATTGTGTGCAACTTTTGCGTTGGATAAACACTATGCAAACGAGAACTTCGGTTAAAGAAACGCGCAATGAGGCTGCATTTTACATCGATTATTATGTAGTCTATGCCGATGGACGGAGATAGTTATGCTTACTGTGCATCCTTAATCGCGTTTTGACACTCGCATGCTGATCACCGCTTTCACCACTTCATTATTATCTTTATCCGTCACGCTCACCGGCACTTTAATATCTTGGCTATCTTGCCAAGTGGGTAGCTCTAATTTTGCTACACCTTTCACATCCGTCTTCGCTTTGCGCAAATAAAAAATTTCCATGCTGATGGGGATCCAGCGCATCTGTTTGGGAATGCTGACTTCCGTCATTAAGCCCGCAGTTAATTCACATAAATTCGCCATTGCGATCGCATGCACGGTGTGTAAATGATTTTCCACACAGCGACGTTTGTGTAAAGTGGCTTCGCAATAGCCGGGTTTCAATTCCACAAAGCGCGGTTTGATGGTGCCGAAATACGGCGCCATACGGCAGACGAATTTACCAAATAGCCATTTTCCACCAGGGTAGCGGCATAATTTATTGTACATTTGTAGGGTGTTTGGCATTAATAATTTACTCCATCATTAAATTTTTTTAGCTTGTCATGCACAATATTTTTTTGCTTTGCCATTCTCACGAGGAGCTTTAGCCTCGAAGTGGGGATCCAAGGTTTTACAAGCTGCTCAAAAACTGGATTCCCGCTTTCGCGGGAATGACAACTACTTTAAAATTTTACTTTAGCATCTTCGGTGTTGGCACGCCTTCATACTGCACCACGGTCATCATACCATTTTCACTGTGATACAAAATATGACAATGGAACATCCACACGCCCGGATTATTCGCATCAAAAATAATCGTTACTTTACCGTTGGCCGGTACGAACACGGTATCACGCAAAGGGCCATCTTTAATCACTTTGCCATTCACACTCGTCACTTGAAATACATGGCCGTGCAAATGCATGGGATGGGCCATACCGGTTTCATTGATAATAGTTATTTCAACTCGATCGCCTTTTTTAACCATCAGCGGCGTCACGTGGGGCCATTGTTGACCATTGATCATCCATTCATACTGTTGCATATTACCTTGCAAAGTCACTAAAATTTTACGCGTAATCGGTTTGACGGGTAAAGGATTGACGGCATGAAAGCGCGTATCTTGTAAGGGATCAATCGCTCCCGCTGTGGTAACTGCTGTCATGCTCAGTTGCGGAACAGTTGCGCCCGGTGTTGCTAAAATCAAACCGGTTTGCAGATTAGTACCTTCCCCTTGCGCTAAAATCGGATAGCTTTGCTTTGCAGTATTTGGAATGTGCACAATGATATCAAGCCGCTGTGCTTCGCTCATCGAAAAGGTGGAACCTTTCACTGGCTTAATCGCTTGTCCATCGGTCGCAATCACCGTGCCCGTTAACTTACCTAAGTGAATAAAAAAATTGCTCGCCGCCGCGGCGTTAATAATACGCAAGCGCACAGTAGCACCTGGTTTTACAGTGGTAATTGATGGGCTTTGTAAGGTTTGGTAATTAGTGAGAAAAGCATCGTATTTCACATCATTTAAATCGGGGCCATGATCCATCTGCATGCCAGACATATCTTTATCCATTTTCATGCCTTGGTGTAATTGTTTGTCAATCATTTCCGGTGAGCGGAAACTAAAATCACTCAAAAACATCACCACATTTTGCGCATTTTTATAAGGACCATTTGGGGCAGTAATAATAAACGGCGCATCTAATTGTTGTTGCGCAGTCAAACCAAAATGCGTGTGCATCCAGTAAGTGCCACTTTGTACTAATTTAAAATGGAAATCTTGATAAGCACCAGGTTGAATCGGGCCTGGCTGCGTAATGCCAGGGACGCCATCTTGATCGTTCGGTAAAATTAAACCATGCCAATGCATACTGATGGGCACTTTTGTTTCATTCATCACGCGGGCATTAAATTCTTGTCCTTCTGTCCCAACGTATCCCCAAGTGCCATCGGGTTGGGTGATTAAATAAGATGGCGCTGATTTTCCATCAACTGTAATCGTGATGGGTTTGACGATCAAAATCGTAGTGGGCGTATCAGTGGCTGCAAAAACTACAACAGCAATAATTGACAAGAATAAGCCTAACAATAATTTTTTCATAAGAAGAGACCTTTTAAAAAATAATATTTGAACCTTTGTACACGATAATTTTTGCCAATTATTCAAAAAATATTTGTCATTCCCGCGAAGGCGGGAATCCAGCATTAAATTATTTTACTTCAATCGCCATTGTTTGCTATTTCTAGTAAACAATAAATTGAAATAAGCTTATTTTTGATCTGGATTCCCGCCTTCGCGGGAATAACGACCGAGTATTTAAAACATCGTGTACAAATTATTTTAACATCAAATTTCCTTAGCTACCGGTTTAAACACCGCATAATATAACACTATCTGCGACAAACTGAGTACTGCAAAAATAGCAGCCAACATTTTTAAACCTTCAACATGAATATGACTCACTACAAATAATATACAAGAAGCCACCAACAATTGTAAACTCAAAAAAGCCGCGCTTACAATGGAAGCATGGCCGGTAAAATGCCGCAAGCAAATCACCATAATATTGTTGTTGGTAAAACCCAAGGCAAAGCCAATTAAAAAAATAGGCAATACTATGACGAACAAATTGAATGGCGCAAACATGGCTAGCACCACTTGCAACACAGTGAAAACCAATAACATTATAAATCCAATGCTAATCAGCCGTAGCATGATGATGGTTTTAATAAAAAGGCGATTAAGCAAACTACCGAATAAAAACCCTAACCCAATTAGTAAAGCTGCATTACCATAAGCAATGGCACTGCGCTGCAATACTGTCTCAACCAAAAAACCACCCACGGTTGGAAACACCATCGCTGCAGTGTAAGCGCAACTCACCATTAACATACCGGCAACAAATAAACGACTGCGCAAAACGCGTGAATAATTAACAGCAATCTGCCGGACTGAGATTTTTTCTTTCACAAAATTTTTCTCGCTGATAAATAAGGCATAAGCTAGAAATAGCAGGCCAGCAAAAACAGTGTAAGCTAAAAAATTAGCGTGCCAACCAAAATGATATTGCAACATCCCACCAATAAACGGCGCTAAAATCGTGCCTAAACTAAAAGCGAGCGAAATATACAATAAGCCTACGTTGAGGCGATGGCCGGAAAAATTTTCTACCATCACGACGCGTGCGCCGACCGACATAATAGAAATTAAAAAACCTTGTATGAAGCGAATCACAAAAAATACTGCAATATTAGGACAAATAAGCGCTAGCAAACCCATAATAGCGTAGCCTAAGAGACCACCCAAAATAATACTGCGATGTGAGAAGATGTGAAATAAGCTACCAAATACCACGCAGCCGATTGCAAAACCCACCATGCCAATCCCGATGGTGCTTTTCACCAGTGCAGGCGATACGCTGTAATATGTAGCAATTGCAGGCAGGGAAGGCGCGTATAAATCAATGTTTAAACCGGAAATAAAATTTAAGGCAGGAATAATGATGAAGAGTAAAGTGAAATAGGTTTCGGTTTTCACAGAAAGTAAGGCGGTGTGGAAAAAGTTTTTCACGGGGATTTGGAAATTGTTGAGAGGCTTTATTATACAGGAATATAAAGCTAACTTCATGTAGGTCGGCTTCCCGAAGGCTTGCGAAGCAAGACTTCGCAAGCCGACATTTTTAAAAATTGATTCTGTCGGCTTGCTCGCTTCGTTTGCAACGAAGCTCGGGAAGCCGACCTACATGGAAAAAATATTCACCTGCCCTCTTTTCCCATCCGTCCACACCTTCCACAGCCACTCTAATTGGGGCTGCAAAATTTCTGCTATTTGATACGGCGGATTGATGATGATCATCGCACAACCCATTAAACCAAAACCTTGCTCAGGAATTTCACTTAAAGTAAGTTCAACAATTAAAATTTCTGCGCTGCACTGATTTTTTAGTTGCGTATAAAAATTTGAGTAACTAATATCTTTAATCGGCAACCAAATCGCATACACGCCATTACTAAAACGTTGCAAGGCTTTTTGCAGTGCTGTTAATAATTGCTCAGTTTCATCGATTTTCTCATAGGCGGGATCAATTAAAATTAAACCGCGTTTTTCTTGCGGTGGCAAAATGGCATTAAGAAATTCGTACGCATCGCGTTCATGGATGGCAACTTGTTGGTCGCCTTTGAATTCTTGTTTTAAAATTTTAATGTCGTCGGGGTGCAGTTCATTTAATATCATGCGATCGTGGGGGCGCAATAAAGTACGCGCGATGCAAGGTGAGCCGGGGTAATGTTGTAAGCACACGCCATTCCCGCGCAGGCGGGAATCCAGGTTTTTTAAATCAACTTTTTCTACAATCTCTAAATATTTTTGCAACTCTTCTGGCGCATCACTCGCCGCCAACACCTTCTCAATCCCATTTTCATACTCGCGAGTTTTCTGCGCTTCAGTCGAAGTTAAATTATATCGACCAATCCCCGCATGCGTATCGATATAACAAAAGGGCTTGTCTTTGCGTTGCAAAGCTTTAATTAATTCAACCAACACTACATGCTTCGCAACATCTGCGAAATTTCCTGCATGATAAAGATGACGATAGTTCATTTACCACCGATAATATAATTGTAAATTTAGCACCGGATAAAACTGCGTGATTTTTAAATCATTTTGAATGCTGTTAACTTGTTGATTAAGGAAGCCATTGATCTCACTTTGATACGCAGCACTATCAGGACCATAAACCGGATCTAGATTGATTTTCGGTGTACCCTGAAACATTACACCCATATCAAAAGTCACACCAAAGCCTTTCGCATCATGACTACCACCCCAACCAATACCCACGTAAGGTGAATAGGGATTGTATTTAATCGTTCCATTGACACCTGATAGTGCGTCATTAGGAATGATTGCACCATTGTAACTAACACTGCCATTTACCGTACCATTCAAATTGATTTGGTTAGCGTTATAAATTAAACCACCCACTACGCGAAACGCGCCACCAAAAGGATGCACATTACCTAATAATTGCACGCTCATTAAGCGTACTCCCCCATTAATCGTACCACTATTGGTCGATTCCGTTGTGCCGCTGGTTGTGGTGTCAGTAATGTTGTAACTGACAAGATTATTTAAGCTCAAATAATTAAATCCTAAATTAGCACTTAAATATTTATTAAAGCTGACCGCACCTTCTACACTGCCGCCAAGAGTGCCGGCACCGATACCGATACCGTAAACAAAATCATGGGAACTGTTTTTCTGATTATTATTGCTGGTGGTTTGATTAGTATTTTTATTAACTGCTTGGGTTAAATTTTTCTGCTCGGCAGCATTAGTGGCTTGCGCAGTATCACCATTAGCTGCGGCTGCATTAGATGTTGGTGCAGGAGTAGCATCTGTCGCAGCAGGATTGGGTGCCGTTGCAGCATTGGCAGTGGTATCACTGTTATTTAAACTAAGATAATCGGAAGTATCAGACGGTGTGGGAGTAACATCGGCGTAGGTAATGCCGGTGCTTAGAGCGGCTAAGGTAACAAACGAAACGACGGCGAACTTCATAACCAGCTCCTGTTTTAATTTTGTAGGTCGGCTTGCTCATTCCGCTTATAGCGAAATTTGGAAAACTGACCTACATTTTAACTATTGCTACTAAGAGTAGTGTATATTATAAAATTTGCAAATGTCGGCTTACGCATTTCATCTACGATGAAACGCGGGAAGCCGACCTACATGAGCGCAAAACTACGCGTAAATCGATCTACTTTATCCCCAACAACTGCTGCTTCAGCGCATGAATTTCATCGCGAATTTCAGCCGCTTTTTCAAAGTTCAAATCGCGGGCACATTCATACATTTGCTTTTCAAGCTGGGTGATTTTCTTGGCTAATTGGTGTGGTGACAAAGCATAATACTGCGCGATATCTTCGGCCAATTGCGGATTACGAGATTTATATTTATCGACGTCTTTGGCGGAGGCTTCTAAAATATCGGTAATATTTTTTTGAATTCCACGGGGTGTGATATTGTGTTCTACATTAAATTGATGTTGCAATTCACGCCGGCGATTGGTTTCATCGATCGCCACTCGCATCGACTTGGTGATTTTGTCCGCATATAAAATCGCTTTACCGTTGATATTGCGCGCCGCGCGACCGATGGTTTGGATCAGCGATCGCTCCGATCGCAAAAAGCCTTCTTTATCGGCATCTAAAATGGCAACCAAGGAAACTTCCGGTAAATCTAAACCTTCACGCAATAAGTTAATGCCAATCAATACATCAAAAATCCCTAAACGTAAATCGCGAATAATTTCCATCCGTTCGACGGTATCAATATCAGAGTGCAAATACCGCACCTTTACGCCATGATCGGTGTAATATTCGGTTAAATTTTCGGCCATCTTTTTAGTGAGTGTGGTCACTAACACGCGTTCGTTTTGTGCGCTGCGTAAATTAATTTCCGAGAGTAAATCGTCAACTTGTGTCATCACGGGCCGCACTTCAACAATCGGATCAATCAAGCCGGTCGGCCGCACCACTTGTTCCACAATTTTGCCAGCATGCGCCGCTTCATACGGCCCCGGTGTGGCCGAAACAAAAATCGTTTGCGGCATAATCGCTTCAATTTCTTCAAACTTCATCGGTCGATTATCTAAAGCTGATGGCAAACGAAAGCCATACTCTACTAAATTTTCTTTACGCGAACGATCGCCGCGATACATCGCACCTAATTGCGGCACTGTCACATGCGATTCATCGATAATAAGCAGCGCATCGCTGGGTAAATAATCAAATAAAGTCGGCGGTGGTTCACCGGCGCCCCGCCCCGATAAATAACGTGAATAGTTTTCGATGCCCGAGCAATAACCTAATTCTTGCATCATTTCCAGATCAAACTTCACCCGCTCTTGCAAACGCTGTGCTTCAACTAATTTATTCAGCGAGTAAAGTTGTTCTAAACGTTGGCGCAATTCTTCTTTGATCGTATCGATACTACCGATTAATCGCTCGCGCGGCGTGACGTAATGACTCTTGGGGAAAATAGTGGTACGCGTGACTTTGCGCAATACTTTACCGTTGAGGGGTTCAAAATAACTGATATTGTCAATTTCATCTTCGAACAGTTCAATGCGGATCGCATCATTATCGGATTCAGCAGGAAATACATCGATCACATCGCCACGCACGCGATAGGTCGCGCGTTCCAGCGCAACATCATTACGTCGATATTGCATTTCAGTGAGGCGGCGCAATAATTCACGTTGATTTAATTTATCGCCACGTTTGATGTGCAACACCATGCTTAAATAGGTTTGTGGATCACCTAAACCATAAATCGCCGATACCGTGGCGACGATAATGCTATCGCGTCGTTCTAACAACGCTTTAGTAGCAGACAAACGCATTTGCTCGATGTGTTCATTTATCGCCGCATCTTTTTCGATGTAAGTGTCAGATGCGGGCACATAAGCTTCGGGCTGATAATAATCGTAATACGACACAAAATATTCAATCGCATTGTTGGGAAAAATTTCTTTCATTTCGCCATACAGTTGCGCCGCTAAAGTTTTGTTCGGCGCTAAAATTAAGGCTGGCCGTTGCAAAGCCGCGATCACATGTGCGACGGTGAAGGTTTTGCCAGAACCGGTGACACCCAATAAAGTTTGTGACGCGAGGCCATCTTGAATACCTTCGATCAATTGCGCAATGGCCTTGGGTTGATCGCCAGCGGGTTCGTGAGGGGCGGTGAGTTGGAAAGCAGGATTATCCATAATAAATAATAAAAACTCGTGTATAATTTGAGACATACATAAGCTTTCAATTTTTAATGTCATTCCCGCGAAAGCGGGAATCCAGGCTGAATTGAGAGCGGCCTGGATCCCGGATAATTGCTGCGCAATTTCCGGGACGACGAAAGCCAAAATGTAGGAAATATTCTACCATGCAATCTGAATCAACAAAAACAATTGAAAACATTCCTTTTGATACTGAGTATCATGTCACGCTGAGTTTAACATTAATAGAGTGGGATAATCCCGCTGATGACGAGGCATATAATGAGCTATAAACTCGCCGACCGCGTTTTACGCGCCAAACCCTCCGCCACCAATATGCTCGATAAGCGCACGAAAGAGTTAATTGCGCAAGGGCGCGATATTATTGCGCTGAATTATGGTGAACCGGATTTTGATACGCCGCCGCATGTGAAACAAGCGGCGATTGCGGCAATTGAAGCCGGCAAAACGAAATATACGCAAGTCGATGGCACGCCGGAATTAAAGCAAGCGATCATCGGCAAATTGCAGCGCGAAAATAATTTAACGTACGAAGCTAATCAAATTTTAGTTTCTTGCGGCGGCAAACACAGTATCGCCAACGCTTTGCAAGCTTTGCTAAATGTGGGTGACGAAGTGATTATCCCAGCGCCGTTTTGGGTGTCTTATCCGGAAATGGTGCGCATTGCTGATGGTACGCCAGTGATTATCAGCGCTGACATCACGCAAAATTTTAAAATCACTGCGGCTCAGTTAGAAAAAGCCATTACGCCAAAAACTAAATTATTTATGTTGAATTCGCCGTCTAATCCAAGTGGCGCAGCTTACACACACGCTGAATTAGTGGCACTCGGTGAAGTGTTATTGCGTCATCCGCAAGTGCTTATCCTCAGCGATGATTTATATGAACACATTCTCTGGACTGCCGAACCATTTCATAATATCGTCAATGCCTGCCCCGCTTTGTATGAACGCAGCATCGTTATCAATGGCGTTTCTAAAGCGTACGCAATGACGGGTTGGCGAATTGGTTATGCTGCAGGTGCAGCTGAAATCATCAAAGCGATGACCCTCATACAATCACAAGCAACTTCCTGCCCTTGTTCGATTTCACAAGCAGCCAGTGTTGCCGCATTAAATAGCGACCGGCATTGGATGCAACCGATGGTCGATGCCTACAAAGAGCGACATGATTACATGGTACCGGCTTTAAATGAAATCCCGGGCTTTAATTGCCGTTACAGTGAAGGCGCGTTTTACTTATTCCCGAATGTTGAACAAGCGATTGCTAAATTAGGGCTAGCCGATGATATGGCTTTCGCTGATTATTTATTAAATAAAGCTGAGGTTTCACTGGTGCCAGGCACCCCATTTGGTTTGCCAGGTTATATTCGTTTTTCGTATGCGACGAGTATGGAATTGTTGCAAGAGTCGGTGCGAAGAATTAGGGCGGCGGTATTGTAATTAGTTATGTGGCTTGCGTAGCAAATGTCGGCTTGTTCGTTTCGCTAACCGCGAAACTCTCGTAAGCCGACCTACTCCAGCTCATGAAACGTTAGAAGGTGCGACTCACAACTGACGACTCACAACCCACAACTAATTAGTCTTCTCCGGTGCAAAATTGGCCTGCTCATAAACAATCCCTAAGGCTTGCTCTGCCAAACTATTACCTTGCTTAGCTGACTTGCGGATCCATTCCATGCCGTCATTTTTATTCACTGCAACACCTTTACCATAGTACAACATATAGCCCACCGCATATTGCGCATCGGGGTCGCCTTCCATTGCCACTGGATATAATTGTTCAAACGCAGTTTTATAATCGCGATTATCAAAACTTTGCATGCCGCTCTCAAGTGGAGTAGCCGTTGCACACGCGACTAAAAATACGGTTAACAAAACTAAAATTAATTTACGTAACATCTTTAACCTCATTTAGAATAATCCGCTGGGTTTCGACATGGAATTAAAATCCAAGCCTTGCAAAGCAAACGTTAATTTGACTAGTTTACCATTTTGCATCAAGACTACGCTATCCGGTAAAATCTGATACACGCGCGCGCCATTGGGCAAAGTATCTCCCACTGCAAAACTTTGCGCCGCTTGGCCGGTTAATACGATTAACGCACGCGAATTAGCGGGCGGCGGGTTAATAAAAACCGCCTGCAATTTCATGCCAAAATCCGCCGAGGGAATATCGCTGGTCGCCACTGCGCCAAACACATGCACTTGTTGCAAAGCTTGCGACAGATTTTGTCGCGGCGCATTGACAGTAATGGTTTCTTTGGAAGCGGGTGGTGGCGCACTCACGTCAAAATAGAGGTTGACTGAACTATAAATCATCCAGGCAGCCCACAGCACCAACAAGCCTAATATCGTCCAACCGATATAGGCATTGGCCCGGATAGTACGCCATAAATGTGCTAAGTTATCAAACATAATGTTGTATTATAGCGCAAATATCGTTAGTGTTTGTTAAGTTTACCTTAAGGCAAAAGTGGTTATAATTTTCCAAAATTTAGAGAAATTAGCGTTATGCAATCTGCTACGGCACAAAAGATAAACTACTTTAGTCTGCTACCGCCAGAAGCCCTATTGCCGATTTTTGAAAAACTGCCATTGCCAGAGTTGCTCACGGTTGCAGCTGCTTCTAAAACTCTTGCAAGTATCATCAACGGTGAGCTTAGTTTCTGGCGTCGCTATCTCACGCCCTCTGAGTGGGGTAATCTGCAAAATCCAACCGCAGAGGATGTCCGACGCTTAGTTCTAAGCAATACTCAAGAGCAAATTAAAAACCTTGCACAGGAATTGAGATTTTTGGTATGGCGAAAAAAAATGTCGCTGACAGCTGCCTCATATTTTGATGAATTTACTAAAAATATTCTTACGTCTTTTACATTTGGTACAAACATAGAATATGCACAACGTACCTATCCACAATATAAAGAATTATTCTCTCGCGCTGAAGCGATTCTTAATATCAAACAAGAACCCCCTGGCCATACAAGCCTTTTCCACTCTCAATATTGTGTATTAACCTACCTGAATGGTGATTTAACACCTGATCAACTCGTAACTCTCTACCGGCATCCAGTTGGAAAAAACTTGCTATGGGGAATATCAAACCAGAGGGAGGGTTACACAGCTTTAAATCAAGGCTGGATCACATTTAATGAAGCAATACAGCTTAACGAAGCACAAATAAGTGCCTATCTCCAATTTTTAAGCCAAACACTCTCAGCTCAAACTCACTTAGAAAGAAATTTAGTCTTTAAGGCTCCAAGAGCATGGATATATCGTGTGTTTTTACCTCAGCAACAAAAAATTGATTGTCGAATATGGAAAATCTTTATCACACAATCTATTTTTCGTAATAGGACTTCTATTGAGATAATGCAATATTTTCAACAGGATTGGAGGCAGCAAAAAGAAGGCTGGGAATGCCTACGCCAACAAGATCCCACTATTTATGATGCCCTGGCTAATTGTGGAGGGGTTGCACGTGAGCCAATGGAAATGGGACTAAAAATTTATTCCTCGAGCTTAAACGATTTAGCATCAACTTCTGATAGCGCTATTGACAGTTTATTACAATTTATATTAAAGGGCGATTTAATTTTAGTCATATTAGATAAAATCGACTATTTAGTTACAAGCTATCCGGCAACAATACATCTCTCTCTAAAAGAAATACAAACTGCTTACAATGCTATACCTGCAGACGTAATCCGTAAAGATACTAACCTCCCCTATAGAATATTTATCGATTGTATTGCTACTACTGCTAGCAGGCGTATATTAGAAGTCACCGATCATCCTGATTTTCGAACTGATAACAAGCTTCGTACAATAGAAGATTTTTTCGAAAAAATTTTTCAAGTAAGAAATGCTTTTACTGAGAACTCCGATTTTAGAACGTTAATAGCTGCCTACAAAAATCTTGCTGATTCCCTACTGGCCTACTCTAACGTTCTCAGGCAACACTCACCAAATGCTCCACCATCAGCTGCACTGAGCGCAAATCCCGATATTCGTTGATATCGAGGCGATAGGCTGCATGCACCTTTTCACAACGGTAATTCGGCCATTGTTTTAAATCGACATTAAAAGCGATGGCTGAAAAAATTTTGTTATCTTGTTTAAGTGTGAGTTTTAAATGTTTTTCGCCGACTAAGCGTTGTTCAACAATCGTAAAAACACCATCAAATAAAGGCTCGGGGAACGCTTGCCCCCAGGGGCCGGCTTTCGCGAGTTGCTCTGTTAACTCTAAATTAATTTCATCGCTTGTTAAAGCCCCATCGCTATAGAGTTTGCCACGCAATTCATCGGGATTCACATGTAACGCAACTTCTTCGGCAAACGCTTGTTGAAACCGCGTGAAATTTTCTTTATGTAAACTTAAACCTGCCGCCATCGCATGGCCACCAAATTTATTTAATAGCGCTGGATACTTTTTCGCAATTGCATCTAACACATCGCGAATGTGTACGCCGCTAATTGATCGTGCGGAACCTTTTATTTCGGTATCGTTCGCGGGCGCAAAAGCGATGACCGGTCGATGATATTTGTCTTTCACGCGCGAGGCTAATAAACCAATCACGCCTTGGTGCCAGCTTTCATCAAATAAACACAAACCCATCGCTAAATCATTGATCTGCAATTTTTCTAAAATTTTAAACGCTTGGTCGGACATATCCGTTTCAATGCTGCGCCGCTCGTGATTCAATAAATCTAATTGTTGCGCCATTTGTAAGGCTTTATCTTTATCGTCTGTTAATAAACATTCGATGCCTAAAGACATATCTTCCAAACGTCCCGCAGCATTTAAACGCGGACCGACGGCAAAGCCTAAATCGCTGGCGGTAATCTGTTGCGGATCGCGCCGTGCAATTTGCAACAAAGCACTAATGCCAGCGCAGCAATGCCCCGCTTGAATACGGCGCAAACCTTGGCTGACTAAAATGCGATTATTATGATCCAGCGCCACCACATCGGCGACGGTTCCCAACGCGACTAAATCTAAATAATTTGCCATGTTAGGTTCAGGCAAATTATGTTGTTGGAACCAATTTATTTCCCGCAAGCGCGCCCGCAATGCGAGCAATACATAATAAATTACGCCCACGCCAGCAATGTGTTTACTGGCAAACTCATCGCCTTTTTGATTGGGGTTAACTATTGCATCAGCATCCGGCACTGCATCGCCGGCAATATGGTGATCGGTAATTAATACTTTAATACCGTGAGTTTTTGCAGCCAGCACGCCCTCGACACTCGAAATACCATTATCCACGGTAATAATTAAATCGGGTTTTTTAGCCGCGGCCAAGCCAACAATACCTGGCGTTAAACCATAACCAAAAGTAAAACGATTCGGCACTAAGTAATCCACGTGTTTGGCACCAAACGCTTTTAACACTCGTACTGCCAGCGCTGAACTGGTTGCACCATCGGCATCGAAGTCGCCAATGATTAAAATACGTTGCTGAGCTTGCAATGTATTAAGAAGCAAATCAACAGCACTTTCAATATTTTTTAAACTGTTATAAGGCAATAAGTGTTTTAAATCGTAATCGATTTCAGAAATAGTTTGAATGCCGCGTGCAGCATAGATGCGTTGCAATACCGGATGCACGCTTTGCCATTCGCTGGGGAGAAGTACGGTATTGATTTCACGACGAAGGAGCTCAAAATTCATAGGCTTACATTTTACCCGATTCTCAGTGATAATTTTTTATTATCATAAATAAAGAAAGATTCATTATACTTTTCAAATGATTCCCCTCATAATGCATCGGTGGTTTAAACAAACCACACACAAAACAAAAAACATCCTGGATTTCATATTCCGTTGTGAAATCCAAGATAATAATCGGAGAACTATTATGAAAATAGAAATGACTTTAGATCAAACTTTAATCGGCCTAGCGGGTGAAGTAGAGATGCCAGTCAATCAGTACGAATTGTTTGGGAACTCAATGGTTCGCTCATGTTATGGGGATTGCTAATATAAGCAAATGTAGGTCGGCTTACGAGAGCCAAGGAAAAGTTTGTTTATGGTATAGAAATAGCAATCTTCACGGTAAATAAACAGAATGAAGAGGCGAACAAGCCGACCTACATCTTCTGTGTTACATTTTACCGATGCGAATTGAGCCAGGCTTTTAAACGCCGAAAACTTATTTTGGTAACACTGTCCGGAAAAATAATCACGGAGTATTTTTTATTTTTCTGTGGACCTGCCATCACTTGAAAATTTAAAATCACCAGCATTTTGCTCGAAATGCTATCGCCTAATAATTTCACTGTTAATACTTCGCCGCCCCGAAGCAAAGCTTGCCAAGTTTGTTTTTCATCGATCCATACTTTAACAATGGTCTGTTTATTTCTGCGTGCCACATACTTCTGATAATTATAAATAAAACTGCCTAATAAACAGATGTCAATCAATAACATCGCCCACCATTGCAAAGGCAAAGCGAGCACGCATAAGCTTGCCGCAATATGCACTAATAAAATGAGGGCTAATAAGTAGCGGGAGGGGTGGATGTCAAGTTGCATTAGGTTTTTGTCTACACTTTGCTTTGTGTCATCCCCGCGTAGGCGGAATGTAGGTCGGTTTCCCGAGCTTCGTCTTAAACGAAGCGAGCAAGCCGACATTTGGCGTCGGCTTGTGCGCATGCTAACGCATGCTTCGAAGCCGACCTACGCCTCTACGCGGGAATGACATTAATCTTTATTTATTTCAGCTAAAATATTTTTAAGCTGGTCTGGTTCTGTTTGCGTTTTAACGATCAACCAATCCCATAACTCAGGATCTTCGCAATCGAGCAAAGCGGCAAAATCGGCTTGCAATTCAGGCGATAATTTCTCGTAATGCTCATCAAAAAAAATTTGCAAAATTTCTTCGGTCTCTTTCATGCCACGGCGGCAGAGGAAGCGTAGTTTGGCAGTTGATCCAGTTGTTGTCATACTCTACAGCCTTTGTTAAATTTAGCTACGTGTCATCCCCGCGAAAGCGGGGATCCAGAAATATTTAAGAAAAGCCTGGATTCCCGCTTTCACGGGAATGACAGACGCTACCCTATCCCACCGCATTTTCTAAACTAATGCCCAATAATTTCTGCGCTTCCACCGCAAACTCCATCGGCAATTCTTTCATTACCGCTTTGCAAAAACCGTTGACGATCATTGAGACCGCATCTTCTTCACTCAAACCACGTTGCAAACAATAAAATAATTGATCTTCGCTGATTTTAGAAGTCGACGCTTCATGCTCCACATGCGCCGTTTTATTTTTAATTTCGATGTAAGGGAAAGTATGCGCGCCACAACGATCGCCGATTAGCATCGAATCGCATTGCGTATAATTACGCGCGTTCTGCGCACCGCGCATAATGCGCACCAAACCGCGATAAGCATTTTGCCCCTCTCCTGCGGCAATGCCTTTGGAGATAATCGTACTCTTGGTATTTTTGCCGATATGAATCATTTTGGTGCCAGTATCGGCTTGCTGTTTATTGTTGGTGAGTGCCACCGAATAAAATTCGCCGATGCTGTTATCCCCTTGCAAAATCACGCTGGGATATTTCCACGTGATCGCCGAACCGGTTTCCACTTGAGTCCAAGAAATTTTCGAATTGACACCACGACACGCACCGCGTTTGGTGACAAAATTATAAATACCGCCTTTGCCGTTTTTATCGCCTGGGTACCAGTTTTGCACGGTGGAATATTTAATTTGCGCGTTATCTAAGGCAATGAGTTCAACGACGGCAGCGTGCAATTGATTTTCATCGCGCTGCGGCGCAGTGCAACCTTCGAGATAACTAACGTACGCGCCTGCATCGGCAATAATCAGCGTGCGCTCGAATTGCCCGGTGTTCATGGCGTTGATACGAAAATACGTCGAAAGCTCCATCGGGCAACGCACGCCTTTGGGAATATAAACGAAAGAACCATCACTAAATACAGCTGCATTGAGTGCCGCATAAAAATTATCGGTCGACGAAACAACGGTGCCCAGATATTGCTGAATGAGTTCCGGATGATGTTGCACGGCTTCCGAAAACGAACAAAAAATAATGCCTTGCTTGCTTAAGGTTTCGCGAAAGGTAGTCGCAACGGAGACACTGTCAAACACAGCATCGACAGCCACTTGGTTCGACACACCGGCTAACACTTCTTGCTCTTTAATGGGAATGCCTAACTTTTCATAAGTCTTTAATACTTCCGGATCAATTTCATTTAAACTTTTTGGTTTTTTCTTCGGCGCAGAAAAATAACAAATCGCTTGGTAATCGATCGGTTCATAATGTGCATGCGACCAATGTGGCTCGCTCATCGTCAACCAATGGCGATAGGCTTTTAGCCGCCATTGCAGCATAAAGTCTGGCTCATTCTTTTTGGCAGAAATGGCGCGGACAACAGCTTCATTTAAACCGGGCGCAAAGGTATCGGACTCGATGAGGGTTTCAAAACCATGCTCATAGTCTTGGTTGATGAGTTTGCTGAGGTTGCTTTGTTTGGTCATATAAAAATCCCCCTTAATCCCCCTTTTTCAAAGGGGGAGATCCCTCCGATAATTTAAGCGAAACAATCCCCCCTTTAACAAAGGGGGGCAGGGGGGATTTAACGCTTTAATTTCTCTTTAAATTTTACCTTAATCACATCCGTCGTAATGGGCTGCTGCATCTGTGCTAAGGAAATTTCCGTCAATACATCGCGCAATGCACTACTAATTTGCCGCCAATTTTTACTCACCTGACAACTTTTTTCTACCTGGCAGCAACTGTCTTTTTGGTCGCACTCCGTCAAAGCAATTTCACCATCAATCGCGGCAATAATTTGCGCGAGGTTAATTTGTTCGGCTAAATGTGCCAAACTATAGCCACCCTGCGCACCCCGCTGTGATTGAAGGAGTTTTTTTTGAGTGAGGGTTTTCAGCAATTTACTGACCGTCGGCTCAGCAATATGCGTACGCTCAGCTAACTTGCTAGCGGAAAATAGCTCTTCCCGCTCGGCCGCAATGGCTTGCATGATGACTATCGCATAATCCGCTAATTTGCTAATTTTCAGCATAAACTACCTAGGCTTTTATATGGGAGTATTTTAGTCCTAAATCTATCTTCTATCAAGCCGTGCTATAATTTTCATCGATGATTATTAATTTTTGTAGGGGCGGCTCGTGAGCCGCCCGCGGGCCGTTCGCGAACGGCCCCTACAGTTAGCTTGGAGTCCCGCTATGCAATATCAAGATTTCATGGAAAAATGGGCTGAATTAGTCAAATCTTTCCCCAGCCTCGAGGCCAAACCAGATGCCCACGAAAACAAAGCGATGGCGGAGCTAATTCGCCGTTATACCGAGCAAAATCTCGAAGTATTAAACGATATTGTAAGTTGCAATATGGATTACTTGCGCAAGCTCAATAAAGTCAAATCACCCGAAGAAATAAGCTTACTCAATTCGCAATTAGTGACCGAACTGGGCACTAAAATGATGTTTAATTCGCAGCGTTTTACGACCATGCTGACCCAAGATTTGGCAAATTGGAGTGTTACTCCTAAAAAATCATAATAAAATAAAATGAAACCAAAAAAAACACATCCTAAAGAATCGACTACAAAAAGTGAGTCCCCTACTGACTTTTTAACAGCCATGACGGAGACTGTCGCTGGCTTTAGTCGGCTTGCCCTGCAGAATTTAACTCAGTTTCAACACAGCCTTCTCAATGCACAAGAAAAACTTCAGTCAACTTCCAGCCAAGACATTTTAGCCGCTACTAAAACTTTAACTGATAAACGTTTTCGCCACCCCGATTGGGAAAATAATGCGTTTTTTGCCGCCGTTAAGCAGGCGTATTTATTAACCCGGCAAATCACTGAAGAAGCAGCAAATAAAATGCTGGCCACCCAAACTGCCGGTAATCAAAAACTCTCAGAACAATTGCATTATTATTTAAACTTTTGGCTCGATGCGCTGGCGCCCACTAATTTTGCGCCGACCAATCCTGAAGTGTTGCAAAACTTATTGCAAAGTTCCGGTGAAACTTTAGTAAAAGGCTATCAAAATTGGATCGAAGATATTTCGCAAGGCAAAAATATTTTCACTCCCCGCATGATCGATGAAGCGGCTTTTAAGGTTGGAAAAAATGTGGCGCTAACACCTGGCAACGTTATTTTTCAAAATGAAATCATGCAGCTGATTCAATATACGCCGACGACTAAAACGATTTATGAACGTCCTTTGTTGATCATTCCGCCTTGGATCAATAAATATTATATTCTCGATTTGCAAGCACACAATTCGATGGTGAAATACTTTGTTGATCAAGGTTACTTAGTGTTTATGGTTTCCTGGGTTAATCCTGCTAGCAAAGAACAATGCGCCAAAACCTTTGCGGATTATTTACAAGAAGGCGCGCTAGCTGCTATAAAAACCATTCGGCAAATCACGCGCGATAAGCAAGTGAACGTGATGGGTTATTGCGTGGGTGGAGCTTTATTAGCCTGCGCCCAAGCCTATTTAAGCGCCAAAGGCGATGACAGCATTGCTACGGGCACTTATTTAACCACCCTTTTAGATTTTACCGATGCCGGTATTTTAGGTAATTTGTTAGATGAAAACAGTTTAAAATTTTTTGAAACCTTCATACAGGATAAAGGTTATCTGTCAGGCCACGTGATGGCGGGTATTTTTAATTCTCTGCGTGCTAACGATTTAATTTGGCCGGCTTACATTCGCAGCTATTTAAAAGGCGAGGCGCCGGCTTCTTTAGATTTATTGTATTGGAATGCCGATGCCACCAATATTCCTGCACCCGTCCACAGTTTTTATCTGCGGGAAATGTATTTAAATAATAAGCTCATGCAAGGCTCTCTTAAATTACTCAATACGACTTTAGATTTAAGTCGTATTGACACACCCACTTATTTTTTAGCCGCGCGTGAAGATCATATTGTGCCGTGGACCGGTGCTTACAAAAGTTTTCGCTTATTGAAAAATAAAAACAATCGTTTTGTGTTAACGGGTTCTGGCCATGTAGCGGGTGTGATTAATCCGGCGCATTCCGATAAGTATGGTTATTGGACCTACACCGGTAAGCCAATGAAAGCCGAGCAATGGTTCAACCGAGCCATACAAGAACCTGGCTCCTGGTGGAAAGATTGGGAAGCCTGGTTGAGTTATTTATCTGGCAAAAAACTGCCAGTAAAGCAAGCGCTAAAAAAGTCGTTGCCAGAAATTGAAACGGCACCAGGCAACTATGTAAAATTAAAAAACTTGTATTAGGACTTACTCTAAATTCCTTAATCGCCAATTGATATATTAAAAACAATAACCATCATGTTCCCTTACTATCAAAATTTTCGCCAGGACGCGGCATCTTGTTACGAAATCTTGTTCTCGCGCTCGTCTTTTATCTTGCCACATATTCGATCAGAAGAAGGTAAAACAGAGTTTCAAGAAAACTTAGAGGGGTTGAGAAGAAAATTTTCTCGCTTTGTACAGCCTGCAACTATTTTCTTGCCAAACTCTTTACCATCATCACCTGATATTGACATCGAAGCGTTTATTAGTGATACTCTGAAAACTTTTGAAAAATTGATAAAAACAATAAAAATAATTTCACACCGCGTTAGCAACTTAAAACAACTCTTATTTGAGCTAACTGAATTTTACAATTATTATAATTTTCTACACACAGCTACGCTTTGTTTTCAAACAGTATCTTCTTTACAAAAGAAAAGCTTAGATCCTTTGTTGGCTGTTCCAGCCCCTAAAAAACGCGAAAAGCAGCTTAAAGAAATAATTCTAACCTTGCATAAAATTTACTATTCTCGTAAATTAAGTACCCGCGAACAGCTAGCCAGTATCGAAAATTTTTTTCAAAATCAATGTAGCCTGGAGCAATATGCTCTTGTTACATCTACGTTGCCACAACGATTTTTCTCTGGAAACACAATACAACGCAAACTACAAGCGCTTTATCATAATTTTTATCAGTTCACACGAAACCCTACTCCAAATTTATTATCGCTGCCTGGGGAAATATTGTCACACATATTGTCATATTTATCGTGGCACGATTTGTATACAATGCGAAGGGTATTGGCTCCTGGTCTTGCTGCTGGCTTTGTTTTAGAACAGTCAATTTCTAATACGTCATCAATCAAACCCAGATTAGAAGATATGCGACATCACTTTTCCCCCCGGTTTCCATTAGTGGCCAAAAAAAAAATTTTGCAGGGCCTATCAGAGCTAGATCGATCAGGTCACACCCTTTCTTTAAATTCTGCTTGTAAAATTGCTTTTTGTCGCTATAGTAATCACAGTGCTGTTTTTTATCCAGACACAGGATGTGTTTATATCCATAATTTGGAAACTGGACAATTGGTAACACAGAATCAATTGATACCAAACCGACACTCACCAAGAAAATTGTCATTATTCGTGCACAACAATAGTATGAGTATCGTTTTGTTACTTAACCGTGAACCGGACTGGGACCATTCTGCTCCCGACCAACGCGCTCACATGTTGTTATTATGGTCTTTAGAAAACGGAGCCTCCACAACCCAATATCTTGGCCCTACACTCTCTGACGGTTCCTCAGAATTTTGTGACTGTATATTTTCCCCAGAAGGTAAATATTTGATAGCCTGGAGAAAGCAATCCTTCTCAGTATTTAAAAAACAAGAAAATTCTTATGTTTCTCTTTTTACCTCAACCACATCTCCCAAAACGTTTCCCTTCAGCTCCCCTCCTGGACTACCTGATTTTAAAAATCTAACTTTTCCAATTACTGATATTACCTTCGCTGGGTCCGACTCATCCACTATTGTGATGACGGGATATATTGATCTAAAATGGGACCCCTTATATGAACCTTGTTGGGTAAGGCGCGTGACGCTTGAAAATCAGGAAGAAGAGGAACTTCTAAATTATAGTGGGCAACAGCCAATATATTCCCAGAGAAATTTTGAGAGGCTCAGAAAGAACCATAAACATAATCAATTATATCTTACCACTCAATATACTATTAGCATCTATGACCTAGAAAAAAGAAGCTTTATCGCTAATTACCGCAGAAAATCTAGCATCTCCACCGGTTTCTACTGTCAGGTTGAACCAGCAGAGAATTTCTTAGTAGTTGTCGAAATAATGCAGAAAAAAATTGAGATTACGTTGCTAGACTGTACTGATTATTCGCCAATAAAAATCTTTTCTATCGAGCATGCATGGCTTGCGTTGCCAGACTTTAATAAAGAAATTCAATTTCTCAATAACGGCAAAATTGTTATCTTTTTTTCTTCGAATGTACGTTTCTACAAACTAGAAAACCAATACATGATCGTGGAGCTGCCTCGCATTATATAGATTCAACTGCATTTGCCAGGATTACTCTATAAACCAACCATGGCTCACAATCAGCGATTGTCCCGTCAACGCCTTAGTTTCGAATCCAGCAAAAAATAAAGCCACATCCGCAACATCTTGAATCGTAGTAAATTCACCATCAACGGTTTCGCCTAACATGACTTTTTTTATCACTTCTTGTTCGCTAATACCTAAGGTTTTCGCTTGTTCAGGAATTTGTTTATCAACCAGTGGCGTGCGCACAAAACCCGGGCAAATCACATTGGCTCGCACATTATGCTCTGCACCTTCTTTGGCAACCACGCGACACAAACCTAATAAACCATGTTTCGAAGTCACATAAGGCGCTTTTAATTTGGATGCTTCTTTTGAATGCACCGAACCCATATAAATAATGCTGCCACCTTTATTATTTTTATACATTTCTTTTAAACAAGCTTTAGTCGTTAAGAATGCACCGGTTTGATGGATCGCAAGCATCTTTTGCCAATTGGCTAAATCTAGCTCGTCTACTGCATCAATGTGTTGAATACCGGCATTGCTCACCAAAATGTCGACGCCACCAAAAGTGCTGACAGTTTTTGCCACACCGGCGTTAACTTGATCTTCATTAGTGACATCCATCATCACCGCAATGGCTTCGCCACCCGCTTGTTTGATTTCATTCACCACGCGATCAGCACCGGCTTGATTCATATCAGCAATCACCACTTTGGCACCGGCTTGCGAATAAGTTTTCGCAATGCCTTCACCAATGCCACTGCCCGCGCCGGTTACGATGGCGACTTTATTTTCAATGTTGAAACGGCTCATTTTTTTCTCCTCGAATGTTATATATTTAATTTCGTCATCCCGGAATTTTCGTAGAAAATATCCGGGATCCAGGCTCAACTTAATTTAGCCTGGATTCCCGCCTTCGCGGGAATGACGGTAAAAACAACTACCTAATAATCACGCAGCCCGTCCCCATGAAAACGCGGATGATTTCCGGGATGATAAAACTACCTATTCTTTTGGTAATACGAATCCGGCAGACCATAAATAGAATCTGCCAGTGTTGTATGTGATTCTTTTTCCCATTGAGGATTTTCCAGCACCGCACAGGCGTCGCGATAGCCGTGTTTAAAGCGCCGCAACACAATGGCGCGTGCAAAATTATAATCTTTAAAAGAATGTGAAAATCCTGTTGATTGATAAATAATGTGGACGAGACTAAATTTTTTCTCGTTACCTAATTCTAAAATTCGTTTCACATCGGGATCTTTTTTCGCTTCGGGGCTTAATTTTTCACCCAAGAAAGCAATGGCTGCTTGCAAGTTTTGTCGGGTGTTGTGTAAAGAGGTATTACGACGCGAGTGACTGCCGTATTTAATATCTTTTTGCCGTTCCTCAATTTGATCCATCGTGGTTGGCAAAGGGCCTTTCAAATTAAAGCAATCGATCATAAAGCATAAAGTATCCGCCAATGGCAGTGCGTCTAATACCGCAAGCAAAGGTGTATTTCCATAGATACCACCATCCCAAAAATAATCATCACCAATTTTAACCGCAGGGAAAGCAGGCGGTAGTGCACCGCTGGCCATCACGTGATCGACGGTAATTTTAGTTTCCTGATTATTGAAATATACCAATTCGCCTTTGGTGATATTCACCGCACCTAAACTTAAAGTCACTTCACGAGAGTTGATTCGATCAAAATCAATTAAGCGAGTCAATGTTTCTCGCAGAGGTGAGGTATCATAATAACTGAGTTGATCGGGGGTTGCACCTTCCAGTAAATTAGGATTAGTAAGTCGCGGTTCAAAAAAACCCGTCTGGCCAAACAGCAGTGAATTAGTCGCACCCATGCGATTGTGGAAATGATGAATCATGTCGATATCAGCAAAATGATACAGATAATCGCTCCAAGCTGATGGTGTAATGGTTTTCCAAAATTCTTCTAAGCGCTCAATTTGTTTATCAGGCGAATTACCCGCTACAATCGCGGCATTAATCGCGCCGATCGAAACGCCCGCTAAAAAATTAGGATGATATCCATGCTCATGCAAAGCTTTAAAAGCGCCTACTTGATAAGCCCCTAAGGCACCGCCACCTTGAAACACGCAAGCAATACGCTCATAGTTTTGTTTAGCAGCCGGTTTAGTTGCCGGAATTATTTTTTTCGTCGCCATTATAAAATTTCCTCACTTAAATCTTAATGAGTATAGACTAGAAAAAGCACTTACAATAGAGTAAAATATGCACAACTCTTGGAGAATATCATGAACAATAAAATTGCATTAGTCACGGGCGGCATGGGTGGGATTGGTACAGCGATATGTCAGGCACTTAGCAACGAAGGTGCAACTGTCATCGCAGCTTATAATCGTGATGCAGAAAAAGCTAAACAATGGCATGCGGAACAACAAGAACAAGGCCATGAATTCCACATCGAACACGTTAACGTAGAAAATTTTGCTTCTTGCGAAAAATTAGCAGAACGGATTTATAAAAAATTTTCCCACGTTGATATTCTGGTTAATAATGCTGGCATCACTCAAGATGCGCAACTTCATAAAATGGACTTGAAACAGTGGCATGATGTGTTACGTACCAATTTAGATAGCGTTTTCAATGTTACGCGCAATTTCATTGAAAAGATGATCGAAAATAAATATGGCCGCATTATCAATATTTCTTCGATTAATGGGCAAAAAGGTCAATTCGGTCAAAGTAATTATGCGACTGCTAAGGCGGGCATGCACGGCTTTACCAAAGCGCTTGCACAAGAAGTTGCTCGTAAAGGCATTACCGTCAATACTATTTCGCCCGGTTACACGGCAACGGAAATGGTGAAAAAAATGAAGCCTGAAGTGTTAGAAAAAATTGTGGCGCAAATTCCGGTAGGACGTTTAGGAGAACCTGTTGAAATTGCTGCAGCAGTTGCTTTTTTGGCTAGCGAAAAAAGTGGCTTTATTACCGGGGCTAATTTGGCGATTAATGGTGGGCAGTATATGATGTAGGTCGGCTTCCCGCGTTTCATCGAAGATGAAGCGCGTAAGCCGACATTGGGCGTCGGCTTGCTCATTCCGCTTGCAGCGGAATTCGGGAAGCCGACCTACGATTATTTAGACGCTTTACCAGCATTCGTAGCGGCAGCAGCAACAGAAGCCAAACCAGTTTTCACGGTTTCATGACCGGTGTGTGCTAATTCTGCAGTTAACTCATTGCATTTAGTCACATAATCAAACGATGCTTTGACGATGAGGTTTGTCAATTCTTGTGCGTAGTTAATCGCCGCAGCACTCACTTTCGCGTGTACATCGCGACTTACATCTACAACATCTTGCGGATTTCTAACGGCCGTTAATTTTTCAAACGGATTATTTTTGGTAAATTGACTCACTGCTTCAGTATTTAATTTTTGTACTGCGGCGGCGTGAGCAACACAGCTGGTGCCCATTTCTTTTAATTTTTCTGCGAAAACGGTTTGCATGATTAAGTTCTCCGGGATTTAAGTTAAAATAACCGGTTTCATGCTACGCTTTTAAGCCCACTTTGTCAAACCTCGTCTATACTTTCCGACAGATGTTTTAACGGAGTTTCTACCATGACTACCCAGCCGCTCTGGCAACCTTCCAAAACTCAAATCGCCAATGCAAATATGACCCACTTCATGCAAGAAATGGCGAAGCGTTGGCATAAAACTTTCACTAATTATCAAGATTTATGGCAATGGTCGGTCGATGAGCCGGCCGATTTTTGGGCGTCGATTTGGGATTACATGGGCGTGATTGGTGAGCGCGGCCAAACCGTGGTAAAAGATTTAGATAAAATGCCAGGCGCGAAATGGTTCCCCGAAGCGCGCTTAAATTTTGCCGAAAATTTATTGCGGCGGCGCGATGCGCACGATGCCTTAGTGTTTTGGGGTGAAGATAAAGTTAAGCAACGCTTTTCGTACGCGCAAGTTTATCAACAGGTGGCGCAACTAGCGGCCGCTTTAAGTGGCATGGGTATTAAATCCGGTGATCGCGTCGCAGCTTATATTCCGAATATGGCAGAGGCCGTCATTGCGATGTTAGCGACTTCAGCCATCGGTGCAACTTACACTGCCGCTTCACCCGATTTTGGTGTGCAAGGGGTGATTGATCGCTTTGGTCAAGTGGAACCGAAAATTTTAATTACCGTAGATGGCTATTATTATAATAATAAAGTGATCGATATTTTAGATAAAGTCAGTGAAGTAAAAAGTAAAATTCCATCGCTGCAAAAAGTAGTGATTATTCCTTACATTCATCACGATGACACACCAAACATTAAAAAAATTTCCGATGCCATTTTATGGGAAGATTTTTTGACGCCTTATTCAGCTCAAACAGAAATTAATTTTGTGCGGGTGCCGTTTAATCACCCCTTATACATTCTCTATTCTTCGGGTACCACCGGGGTACCAAAATGTATTGTGCATAGTGTGGGCGGTGTTTTATTACAACACTTGAAAGAACATCGTTTACAAACCGATTTAAAACCCAATGACAAATTGTGTTACTTCACCACCTGTGGTTGGATGATGTGGAATTGGTTAGCTTCGGGTATCGGTTCCGATGTCACTTTGCTTTTGTATGATGGTTCGCCGCTCATCAATGAAGGCAATATTTTATTTGACTTGGTGGATCAAGAACAGTGTACGCACTTGGGTGTGTCCGCGAAATTTATTGATGCGATCAACAAAAATCATTTGCACCCGCGTAAAACCCATAAACTCTCGAGCTTACGCATGATGTTATCAACTGGTAGTCCACTTTCGCATGAAGGCTTTGAATATGTGTATCGCGAAATTAAAACCGATGTACAACTCTGTTCGATTTCCGGTGGCACCGATATTGTGTCTTGCTTTGTGTTAGGTTGCCCGATATTGCCGGTATGGAATGGTGAAATTCAATGTCGTGGTTTGGGTTTGTATGTTGAAGTGTTAGATGATAATGGCAAACCGATCCGCGGTGACAAAGGTGAATTCTCTTGTTTAAAATCTTTTCCTTGCATGCCGATTGGTTTTTGGAATGATCCGATCGGTACAAAATATCACGCGGCGTATTTTGAAAATATACCCAATGTATGGTGTCATGGCGATTTTGCGGAAATCACCGAGCATAATGGCATTATTATTTATGGCCGCTCCGATGCAACATTGAAACCCGGCGGCGTGCGCATTGGCACCGCAGAAATTTATCGGCAAGTGGAAAAATTGCCGGAAGTGATTGAGTCGATCGCCATTGGACAAAAATGGGATCAAGATGAACGGGTCATATTATTCGTTCACTTGAAACAGGATGCTCGCTTAACTGAAGAGTTGATCCAAAAGATTAAAAAGCAAATCCGGGACAATGCATCTCCTCGACATGTCCCGGCGAAGGTGATAGCGGTGATGGATATTCCCCGCACCAAGAGCGGCAAAATTACCGAAATCGCCGTGCGTGATGTGGTGCATGGCAAGGCAGTGAAAAATGCCGAAGCCTTGGCAAATCCTGAAGCCTTAGAGTTATATAAAAATTTGCCGGAGTTGGCAGCGTAGAATATTAAATCATAACTGTTGACTCCGTCATCCCCGCGAAAGCGGGGATCCAGAACAACTCTGTTTAACCTGTAAAAAAATCTGGATTCCCGCCTACGCGGGAATGACGTGGAAGTTAGGAAGTAAAAAAAGCCCCTTGGTATAAAACAAGGGGCTTGTAACAACAACAAGGTCAAAACTATTTCTTTTTCGCAGGGGCTTTTTTAGCTTTACCCTTCGATTCTTTATGCTGTTCTTTGTTAGCCATGATGTTTCTCCTGTAGAGTAAGTTAATACCTTGAAAACAATTATTAAGGCAGGAAAAGTATAGCAAAGGTTTTTTAGATTGCAAATGGATGGCATTCGTTAATTGAAAAATGTCGGCCTTTGTCATCCCGGAATCCCGCACTTAAATCCATGGATAAGAAGGAATTTAGTTAATTGAGTAATGTTACTTTCTCTTATACAAATTTAAGTGCGGGATATCCGGGATCCAGGCTGCTCTTGATTTAGCCTGGATCCCCGCTTTCGCGGGGATGACACCCAGTTTGTGAATTCTTCCGTAATGCCTTTAAAAGTCCCCGCAACAAATTCACTTCACCCGTTTCCAAACAAGCCCGATTAAACAGGCGCGTCAAGCGGGGAAAAATTTTCTTATCGACGACCGGATTAAGGAATTCGATTTCTAACAAAGTTTGCTCCAGGTGCTCATAGAATTGCTGCAATTCAGCGCTAGTGGCTAAGCGATCATGCGCCGCTTTTATCGGCATTTCAGCCCGTTCCGCTGCACATGCCGCCACAAACACTTCATAGGCAATCACTTGCACTGCTGCCGCTAAATTTAACGAAGTGCAATCAGGACTGGTTGGAATCACCACTTGCCGCTGACACAAAGCTAGTTCTTCATTACTCATGCCGGAGCGTTCGGTGCCGAATACAATCGCAATTTTTTCCGCAGGATTTTGTGCGCACACAAACTCCGCACACTCACGTGCCGTTAAGCGCTGTAAAGGCAAGCGTCGCTCTTCCGCGCTGGTGCCAATTACTACATTAAAATCTTTAATCGCTTCTGCAAACGAAGCAAATACTTTGGTATTTTCTAACACGCTATCAGCACCTGCCGCGCGCGCGGTAATTTCAGCACTGGGAAATTTTGCGTAGGGATTAGCCAAAATTAAATTATTCAGCCCCATGGTTTTCATCGCCCGCGCCGCAGCACCGATGTTACCGGGATGCGTGGTATTAATGAGAATGATATGGATGTTGTCAAGCATGATTCTGCAATCCAGCAAGTCTCGCTTGCTTCTGAAGAAAATCCAAAATGTAGGGATCGCGAAAAGCAAGATCTGTTGAGATTTCATTTTCTTTTCGCAAATTTTTCAAATCATGTTGAATAGTTTTTTCAGGCTGCTTAGATAAAGCCGTTCGTTCATACAACATGCTCTGTATTTTTTTACGCAGTTGCCTTACACTCCAGTGTTCTAAGCGGCATAGTTCGGTATAGAATTCACGTTTTAGGGGAGCATCCAAACTAACCAATTCGGCAAAGTGCGACCAAGACAATAGTTGCGACACTGTCGCAACTATTTTCTCTTGAGAATAAAACCTGGCAAAGCGTGTCATTCTTGATAAAGCTGTAAAATGGAAACCACGCCCATAAGAAATAGTTAGTTCCGCTGCAAGTTGCTTAACTATTTGCTCGCCATACTCAGCTCGTTCCTGCTTTAAAAGTTCCTGGTCAATACGTTGACCAACTTTCCAATACAGCAAAACCAGTGAAGAATTCACATACCGCGCTGCAGCCTGACGCGCCGATTCAATTAATTCTTTGATATCAGCGAGTAAATTTTTTTCCGCTTTTTTGGGGATAATTAATTTTCGATTCATAAATTCATTATAACAACCAAAGGATTGCTTGGCAAGGCTTTTTTCACTGCCCCGCAATCATCATTTGCTCGATTAGAATCGAACCGCTGTGGATATTACCGCGCGTGTCAATGTCGTTACCGACGGCAAGAATACGTGTGAAAATATCGCGTAAATTGCCGGCAATCGTAATTTGATGCACAGGGTGTTGAATCACACCGTTTTCGACCCAAAAGCCCGAGGCACCGCGCGAATAATCGCCGGTAATGATATTAATGCCCTGCCCCATTAATTCCGTGACTACTAAACCTTTATCCATTTGTTTAATTAACGCGTTTAAATCTTCGGCATTGGAAGAAATTGTTAAATTATGTACGCCACCGCTATTGCCGGTATTTTTCATATTTAATTTGCGCGCGCTGTAAGTACCTAAAGCATAATTGACTAAACGACCTTGCTCAATAAAATTTTTAGCGACAGTTTTAACACCATCGCTGTCAAAGGGCGCACTGCCTAAACCTTTTAATAAATGTGGGTTTTCGCTGATGTTTATCCAATCAGGAAAAATTTTTGCCCCCAATTGATCAGTTAAGAAACTGGCTTTGCGATACAACGCGCCACCACGAATCGCAGCAATAAAATGACCGAGCAAGCCACTCGCTACTTCTTTGCTGAAAATAATGGGCGCTTGTTGGGTGCTTAAACTACGGGGATTTAACCGCTGCAAAGTATGAGCGACAGCTTCATCTGCCAAGCGATTGATGGTCCATAAATCGCTCGGATCCCGCGCAACGGTATAACTCGAATCACGCTGCATATCACCTTTACCACTCGCCACTAAAGCACAACTCAATTGATGCGAAGTATTGGGAAAGCTGCCGATAAAACCTAAAGAATTACCATACACATAATCGGTTTTTTGGGTGCTGAACGAAACGCCTTCCGAATTGCTAATGCGTTTATCAGCTTTGCGCGCCCGCGTTTCACACTCGAGTGCCAACTCTGTGGCAGTTTCTGGCGTAATATCCCAGGGGTGCGATAAATCTAAATCGGGATAATCAGAAGCTAATAATTCTTTATCCGGTAACCCGGCTAAAGGATCAGCCTCCGTTAATTTCGCAATTTGCAAAGCCTTAGCCACGCCTTCTTCAATCGCTTCTGGCCGCAAATCGGTGGTACTGATTGAACCTTGTGAATGATTATGATAAACCGTAACATTCAAATGTTTATCATGATGATATTCCAGC
The DNA here is from genome assembly GCA_013285995.1 of Gammaproteobacteria bacterium. Taxonomy (GTDB): domain Bacteria; phylum Pseudomonadota; class Gammaproteobacteria; order JABDGN01; family JABDGN01; genus JABDGN01. The sequence goes on along the minus strand of JABDGN010000005.1, from coordinate 3,321 downwards.
GTTTCAATCTCCCCCATCCGCACTTGCAAAGAGAAACCTTTCGACACGCTGACGCTGGCTTCAGCGGCAGTGGCACCAAGAGATTTGGCTAAGGTTATTGCTTGAGTAATTCTTTTCTGTGTCATGATGGCAGTGGATTCTCTGGTAGACATTGCAAGTTATCTTTATTGTAAGCAATTTCAGCCTCTTCTGGAGAAATAATTGCAGATAAAGCATAAAGTATATGTGCAGGAGACTCTTTGAAGCTAGGTGATATTTGAAGCAAATTTTCTAATCCAGAAAAACAACCAACTATTTTTCCTTTATCAGCACAAGCTTTACTTACAAGATTGTTAAATTTAAATAAACAGGTTGAATATAAAGCTGGTGGCAGTTCTGGGTTATTTTTAAGTAGATCAAAAAACAAATAGAAAATTTTACACATACTATCCCAAACCTTACGCCAGAATTTTATCGTTGGATAACTTCTTTCATCACACAAGGTAACCACCCTCACCAATCTTACAATCAACTGATAAAAAAGTTTTTCTTCCATTTCTAGCAGCGAAGTACTTAATCGCATCAGTTTTTCATTATCCATCCAACGCAAATAACTATAGATAAAATCGTCATAAAATTTGCAGAAATCATTTGACCCGAAAGAACCCCTATTATTTTCGAATAATTTCGACAAAACAACGTGTATATTACATGCCGTTACTATTAAATTCCCAGAGACTTTAACAGACAACGACTCAACGGAGCTTGCTTTATATTCAAGAGCCACTATAAAATTATCAAATCGATATTTTAGTTCAGCCTGCCAAAAATTATTAGGAGTAGTAAGTTTGTTATCATGACGTATTTGTTGCGGGTTACAAAAAAGGGGAGAGATTGGTTTTATTGCTGCATCATTTTTAAAAAAAAGTTTTGCTTCATTTGTCAGAGTAAAATTTTCATAAGCGATATGTTCATATTTATCTTCAAGGGGATTTCTGTATTTCCCCAAAATTGCTTCTACAAATGTCACTATTATTTTTGCAAAATTATATGATTGAGAAGAGAAATTGATTGCCGATTGATTAGATGTCACAACAGGTTCTATTTTTTCTGACACCTTCGGAGGTAGCGGAGAATCATTTAAACTAATTTCCACAAATTCATCTTCAGCAATTTGATATTGGGTAAATGCATACAATTTTTGTTGGAAACTCGTAAGGTGTGAAGAATTAATAATCTTTAGCCAAAGGATTACAGCATCATATAAAAACTCAACAAAAAGTTTCTTTCCCATTAAGCCATTAAATAAATTCCTACGTGCAGTGTTGAGAGCCACATCTTTATCTTTCATAAAAGTATTATTTGTGGTGCCACCAAAATTGCAATTACATAAATAAAGTGCTCTATGCATTTCCTCAAATAGGTTTTTTTTATCCTTGACACATTTTTCAAGCTCAACAAACAAATAATCAAATCCACAATATGTAGCAATTTCTCTTCCGCATACTAAAAACTGCGTGAAATAGACAACAGATTTTTTAGGAGTGTAATCAGGCTCTGCTTCGGCAATTTTACTAAATCCTAACTGTAAATTAAAAATTGCTGTTAAAAAACGTTGTTGATTAAAATAAAATTCAAATGACCTAAGAAGATTTTCGAGATCTTCTCTACCTTGCCCTAACCAAAACAACATACAACGTTGATTAAATGTATTATTTTCTAATTTTACCGATGTAACAAACATATTTTTACTCCGTCAGCGGCTCCCGCTCACCTTTTTTTCAGCGGGAACTGCCGTTACTCCGTCCCCCCAACCGTCATTGCCGAAATTTTCAAAGTCGGTTGACCAACACCGACAGGGACCGATTGGCCTTCTTTACCGCATACGCCAATGCCACTGTCGAGTTGCAAATCATTACCGACTCTTTCTATTTTGCTTAAGACTTCGGCGCCATTACCAATTAAAGTGGCACCCTTCACAGGCGCCACGATTTTACCTTTTTCAATTAAATACGCTTCACTGGCGGAGAAGACAAATTGTCCGGAGGTGATGTCCACTTGCCCGCCGGCAAAATTCACGGCGTAAATGCCGCGTTCAACGGACGCAATAATGTCTTGCGGATCATCTTTACCTGCCAACATGTAAGTGTTGGTCATACGCGGCATCGGCAAGTGCGCGTAAGATTCACGCCGACCATTGCCGGTCGGCGCAGTTTTCATTAAACGCGCATTCAATTTATCGTGAATATAGCCGCGCAAAATGCCGTTTTCAATTAAGGTGGTACACTGCGTCGGCGTACCTTCATCATCGATATTTAATGAGCCACGCCGATTTTTTAAAGTGCCATCATCAACAATCGTGCACAAAGGTGATGCTACCCGTTCACCCATGCGGCCACTAAAAATCGACGTGCCTTTGCGATTAAAATCGCCTTCCAAACCATGGCCAATCGCTTCATGCAGCAACACGGCCGGCCAACCGGGGCCTAACACGACGGGCATCATGCCCGCTGGAGCTGGAATTGCGTCTAAATTCAGTAACGCTTGGCGCACGGCATCCCGCGTTAATTTTTCCGCCAAATTTTCTTGCACAAAAACTTGATAATCATAACGCCCACCGCCACCGGCATAACCGGTTTCACGCCGCCCTTTGGCATCTTCAGCAATAATGCTGACACTGCAATGCAATAAAGGCCGTACGTCAGCGGCGAGATGGCCTTCAATATCAAAAATTAATACGGTGTCATATTCAGCCGATAAATTTGCCATCACTTGTTTTACGCGTGGATCTAAACCGCGTGCCAAGCGATCGATGTTTTGCAGGATAGCAATTTTTTCGGCTTCAGAAAAATTGTGTAAAGGATTGTGCGTCGAATATAAATGATGACTTTTTTGTGGCTGCCAAATTTTCGGTGTCGATTTCGCTTTTTGATGCACAATGCTGCGCGCTGCATCAGCCGCTTCAATTAAAGCCGGCAACTCAATATCATCACTATAAGCAAAACCGGTTTTTTCGCCTTTAATGGCACGCACACCGACGCCACGCGATTGATGATAACTGCCGGATTTCACTAAGCCTTCTTCCAATGACCAGGATTCTAAACAGCTGGCTTGAAAATATAAATCTGCCGCATCGACCCGCCGCGCGAGCAATCGATCAAAAATGGGATTTAAAGCGCTTTCTGAAAGGGATGCGCGGGTGAGTAATTCTTGTTTAGCAATGGTAAGTGCGGTTGGTGACATATAATATTGAGAGTTTCGGTTTTCGTCATCCCGGAATCCCGCACTTAAATTCATTGATAAGAAGAAATTTACTTAATTGCATATTTCTGCTTTATCTTA